>NZ_LRON01000008.1:0-319047 GCF_001758795.1 Duganella sp. HH101
GGCGGCGGCGCCTGCGCCTGCCACGGCAGNGGTCGGCGGCAGCGCGGCGGCCTTGCGGCAGCTGGCGGCGATCTGGGGCTTGGCGCTGCCGGATGGCGAGCCCTGTCCGACGGCGGCGCGTTTGAATCTGCGCTGCTTGCAGGTCAAGGGCGGCATCGCCGATTTGCGCCTGCTGGACCGCCCGGCGATGCTGACGCTGCACGACGATCCCACCGCCGCCAACTACGTGCTGCTGACGGCGATGGACGAGCGCAGCGACCAACCAGTCGTCGCCGGCCCGGCGGCAAGCCGCAGAGCATAGCCCTGGACGCGCTGGCGGCGCGCTTCGGCGGCGAATTCACGACCTTCTGGCGCGCGCCGCGCAGCTGGCGGGATGAGGTCTCGGGCGGCGATCACGGGCCGGACGTGGACTGGCTGGCGCGGCGGCTGGCGCAAATCTATGGCCTGAAGAAACCGCAGGACGATCAGCCGCTGAGCGCCGGCCTGCGCGCGCGCCTGACCGATTTCCAGACCGAGCAGCATCTCAAGGCGGACGGCGTGGCCGGTCCGAAAACTTTCATCCGGCTGTACCAGCTGGGCGGCGTGCAGGAGCCGCGTCTGCTGGCCCGCGCGAACGCCGGCGGCAGCGCGGGAGCAGGGGAATAATATGTCTTACATTTTGGAAGCGCTGAAGAAGGCGCAGGCGGAACGTCAACTGGGCAGCGCGCCGACGCTGCACGCGCCCGTGCTGCATGGGACGGATCGAAAGACGGCGGGCGGCGCGTTGACCAAGCCGCTGGTGCTGGCGGCACTGGCGATGGGCGTGGCGATCGTGGTGCTGCTGGTGCTGGTGTTGCGTCCGGCGCAGCAACGGCAACCGGCAGACGCCCAGCAGGTGGCTGCCGTCGCTGCGGGCGGACCGGCGGCGACGCCGGTTGCCGCAGCCACGCCGGCCGCCGTGCCGGCGCCTGTCGCGCCTGTCGTCCCGGCGCAGGCTGGCGGCGCGCCGTTGGCGGCCGCGTTGCCGCCGCCGGTGGCCACCGTCACGCCCGCGCCACGCCCGCAACCAGTGGCCGAGGCCGCCGTGGCGGCACCTGTGAGCGCGCCCGCGCCCGCCACGCCGGCGCCGCTGGCGGCGGCCGACAAGCCAGCCAAACCAGCCGCCGCGCCGGAAGAGCCGGTCCAGAACCTGCGCGACCTGCCGGAGCCGATACAGCGTTCGATCCCGCACGTCACCGTCGGCGGCTACATTTATTCCAAGAACCCTGCCGACCGCCTGCTGTTGATCGACAAGATCCTGCGCCACGAAGGCGAGGAAGTCGCGCCCGGCCTGATGCTGGAAAAACTGCAGCCGCGCGAGGCGGTGTTCAGTTTCAAAGGCTACCGCTACCGCGTTCCGTATTGAAAGCTGTCACAGCCCCGTCATGTGTGCATGATATTTTTCTATCATTGACATTCATGCACGGGAAATACGATGAAATACCTGAAATTGTTGCCTCTGTTGATAGCCGCCGCCTTCGCCGTCCCACGCGCCCATGCCGCCGAGCAGGCGCCGTCGGCCCAGCAGGAGACCGGCACCTACGCCGCCGCCGCCATCAGCCTCGGTTTGCTGTTGCTGGGCGCGCGGAGTTCTCGCGTTGAACCTTTCAAGGCCCTGAACGAGGAGTAAGCCCCGGCCTCCCACGATGTTGCTGCGTATAATGGTGGCAACAAGATGTCGTGGAGAGGTAGGGCAATGCAGAGAGAAATTCCCGCGCGCAAGCGCACTGTCCTGGCGATCACCGGGACGTCGGGCAGCGGCAAGACGACGCTGCTGGAGTTTCTCATCGCCGGGCTGGCAGGGCGGGGCTTGAAGGTCAATGTCATCAAGCACAGCCACCACGACCTGGAACTGGAGCCGCCGCGCAAGGACAGCGCCCGCCTGCGCATGGCCGGCGCCGCCGAGGTGATGGTGGCGTCGCCGTTCCGCATGGCGATCATCCGCGAACTGCGCGGCGCCCCCGAGCCGTCGCTGGATGAGCAACTGGACCGCCTGGCGCCCGCCGACCTGACGCTGCTGGAGGGCTTCAAGGCCTATCCGATCGCCAAGCTGGAGGTCTACCGGCCCGCATCCGGCAAACCGCCGCTGTATCCGCACGATCCGCTGGTGATCGCAGTCGCCTCCGACCAGCCGTTGCCGCCGGACTTGCCGCCGTCGGTGGCCTGGCTGGACTTGAACCGGCCGCAGGCGGTGCTGGCCTGGCTGGGCGACTATTTGAAAAAAGTTTCATCGAACGCCTAAAGTTACGCGCCGAACGTCCGTAACAATAGTGATACGCCTTACTGGAGAATCACATGGACGTTTCAGGTATTGCTCAAGTAGCAACCACGATCGCTGACACCGGCACCAAGCAGGCGGTCGGCATTGCTGTGTTGAAAAAAGCCCAGGATATCCAGGCGTCGAGCGCTGCTGCCCTGATCGAGGCGATTCCACCGGTGCCGTCGGCGCCGAATCTGCCTTCGCATCTCGGCAACACCATCAACACGACTGCCTGACCGGCATCGCCGCGGCCCGTTCGGCGCCGCCTCTTCCCGCCTGCGCGCCGACCGGTGCGCAGCGTGTCGGCGCGTTGCCGCGCCCGACGACTTCTTCCGATTTGAATCCAGTCAACAGAATGATGCGTACAAGCGTTAATGCTGGTACGCTGCGTCTGCTTACGGGGCCCGCAAAAATTTTCAAAAAAACCTGTAAGGATGGACCCTCGTTGGCCGACTACCGTACAGTTGCAGACGATTGCGTTGCACATCAAACTTAACTTTCCACTGAGGAGACTTACCATGAACAAACGCCAAGCCCTGATCGCCGCCGCCCTGGCCACCGTATGCGCCGCTGCCGTCGGCAGCGCTTCCGCCGCGACCGCGTCGGCATCGGCTGAAAAAGAGAAATGCTTCGGCATCGCCAAGGCAGGCCAGAACGATTGCGCCTCGGCCAACGGTTCCCACTCCTGCGCCGGCCAGTCGAAGACCGACAACGGCGCCGCCGAGTGGAAATATGTCGCCAAGGGTACTTGCGAAAAAGCCGGCGGCAAAACCGCAGCGCCAGCCAAGTAATCGGCACAGCCGGTCGCGCACTCATGTCCTTGCCACGTCCAGCGCAGCAGTTGCCGGGCGTCGGCGTGGGGCTGAGGGCGCCGCACTACCGGCAGTTTGTCGAGCAGCGGCCGCGCGCCGCCTGGCTCGAAGTTCATACCGAAAATTATCTCGATCAAGCCGGCTGGGACTGGCACGTGCTGCAGCAATTGCGGCGCGATTATCCGATCAGCCTGCATGGCGTCGGCCTGGGACTGGGCTCGGCGCGCGGGTTCTCCGAACAGCATCTTGAACGCGTGCGCAGTCTGGTCGAGCGCGCCGAACCGATGCTGGTGTCCGAACACCTGTGCTGGGGCGCCGTCGGCGACCGGCAGCTCAACGATTTATTGCCGCTGACGCTGGACCGCGCCGCGCTCGATTTGCTGTGCGCGCGCGTCGGCCGCGTGCAGGACACGCTGAAGCGCCAGCTGCTGCTGGAGAATGTGTCGACCTATGTGCGCTTCCATAGCGACGCGATGAGCGAGGCCGAGTTCATGGTGGAACTGGCGGCGCGCAGCGGTTGCGGGCTGCTGTTGGACATCAACAATCTGTACGTCAATCAATGCAACCACGGCGAGGACGCGCTGGCCGCGCTGGCCGCGATCCGGCCCGGCATGGTGGGCGAGATGCATCTGGCCGGCCACCTGGTGACGCCGCAAGCGGTGATCGACCACCATGGCGATACGGTGGCCGAGCCGGTCTGGCGCCTGTACGAGGCGGCCTTGCAGCGCTTCGGCGCGGTGCCGACCTTGATTGAATGGGATACCGATATTCCCGAGCTCGGCGTGCTGCTGGGCGAGGCGGACAAGGCCGAGGCGCTGCTGCGCCGCCATGCGGCGGCGGCCGCGCCATGGCCGGCGTCGGCCGCGGCGCCGGCCATGGCATCGGCCACGGCCGCTGCGGCCGCTGCGCTCGCTACGGCGGACGAGCCGGCAGCCACGCTGACGCTGGCCGCCGACCAGCAGGCGTTCGCCGCCGGCTTGTTCGATGCTGAGCTGGCGCCGGCGGCGCTGGCGCAATTCAAAGGCGAACACAGCGAGCACCGCTACGCCCTGTATCGCGGCAACCTGAGCGCGACCTGGGGCAAGACGCTGGGCGCGGCCTACCCGGTGATCCAGATGCTGGTGGGCGAGGAATTCTTCGGCGGCCTGGCGCAAGCCTACGGCCGCGCGCAGCCGTCGGACAGCGGCGACCTGAATCGCTTCGGCGCGCACTTCGCCGATTTCCTGCGCGCCTTCCCGCATGTGGCCGACTACCCGTATCTGCCCGACATGGCGACGCTGGAGTGGACCTTGCACCGCGCCCACTACGCGCCGTCGGCCGAGGGCGTGACGGCGCAGCAGATGGCGGCGCTGTCGCCGCAGCAGGTCGAGACGGCGCGCCTGCAGCTGCATCCGGCATGCACGCTGCTGGCTTCGGCATGGGCGGTGATCCCGCTGTGGCAGGCGCACCAGGCCGAGGGCGAGGTGGCGTTCCCGTCCGAGCTGGCGCTGGCCAGCTATGGACTGGTCACGCGCCCGCACTGGAAAACCCGGGTCCTGGCGCTGAGCGCGGCCAGCCATGCGGCGCTGTCGGTGCTGGCGGCGGACGGCGAGCTCGGCGCGGCGCTGGACGCGGCCTTCGAGCTCGACGAAGACTACGACTTCGCCGCCCATTTGCAGCAATGGATAGATTTCGCATTGATTGTCAGGATAGAGGTCTAACGGCGACTAACTAATTTTGAAAGCGCAATGATGAAAACTATCCTCGGACTGCACCAGCAATTATCCCGCTACGATGCGGCACTGACCGCGTGGGGCGGCTCCCTGATGAGCCTGGTGCTGCGCTGCTATGTGGGCTGGCAATTCTTAAAGGCCGGCATGGTCAAGGTCGGCGACTGGAGCGCGACGCTGTCGCTGTTCCGCGACGAGTACATGGTGCCGCTGCTGCCGCCCGAGCTGGCGGCCTACGCGGGCGCGGCGGGCGAGCTGGTGCTGCCGGTGCTGCTGTTCGTGGGACTGGCGTCGCGGCCGGCGGCGCTGGCCTTGTTCCTGGTGAACGCGATGGCGGTGATTTCGTATCCGCAGCTGCTGAGCTTTGAATGCCCGGCCGCGATCAACGACCATTTCTACTGGGGCGCGATGCTGCTGGTGCTGGTGGCCTTCGGCCCGGGCAAGGTGTCGCTCGATGCGTGGCTGGCGCGGCGCCGTTAAGTCGGCCGGAAGGCGCGCAGCAGCTTGGCCTCGCCGGTCAGGTCCTGGTGCAGGCGGTTGGCGGCGGCGGTCAGCTCGATCATGCGGTCGAGCTGGACGTTTTCGAAACGCGCCAGTTCCTCGGTGGCGGTCAGCAGCGCCTGCGCCAGCTTGGCGCGGGCCGCCTGGTACAGCACGCCGTGGTACTGGCCGGTGTTCTTCAGCAGTTCTTCGGCGTTCTCGATCACTTGCCGGAGGTCGTCGAGCAGGCGTTCCTGCGTTTGCATGTTGTTGGCAGGATCGTCCATGACGTTCCCCTGGTCGTAAAAAGTTGAAAAAGCCGGCTGGCGGGCTATCCCAATATAGCGATGGTCAGGTCCGCCGGTTTGCGCCCGATCAAACGCGCAACCCCGCATGACCTCAGCTTAGGCCATTATTGCTCAAATGCAAGAACCAATCACACGCCGTCAACGCTGATGCGGATGTCGCCCACGGTCACTTGCTGGCCGGCGCGGATCTTGGCGGTCTTGCGCAACTCTTGTTTGCCGTCCACTTTGACGGTGCCGCTGGCAACCATCATCTTGCCGGCGCCGCCGCTGTCGCACAGGCCCACCAGCTTTAACAGCTGATTCAGCTCAACAAACTCTCCGCTCAATTCAAAACTTACTCTCTGCATTTTATCCTCTGTTGCTATGATGTGAAATCGGCTCCGCCGCTTACTTTCAGTAGTGTAGCGGCATTCCGACAGGGCCGCAGTTTACTCGACGGATACCGCACGGTTGAGATTGCTGTTGAGAAAAAAAGTTGCTATCCTGAGTTAACTGCTGAATATTTGTGCAGCATGATTTGCCCTCAGCGAGTTGCATCATGAACAAGCTCATCTGGCCCCTGGCCGTCCTGATTTGCCCGCTTTCCGGTTTGGTAAGCGCCGCTGCATCCGATCCTTTTTCCCCGCAACGATTGCCGACCGCTTTTGAAAAGCGGGCCAATTCGTCGCTGCTGTTCGAGGCGGCGGACCGGCAGTCCGCGCTCAGCGAGCAGGTGCAGGGCGAGAGCGCGCCGCGTTACGGCGTCGGCTACCACGGCGGGCCGCGCCTGCACTTCGGCGCCTTGCCGGACAACCTGACCTTGCTCGATCCGCTGGGGCCGATGCTCAACGAGCACAGCAAGCGGTTCCTCACCAGCGCGGATTTTGAAAAGAAAATGGGGCGCGCGGTCGGCATCCTGACCATCGGCGTGCTGCGCGAGACCGGTTCGGCGCTCGGCTCGCAGCAGTCGCCGGCGCTGGCCATGAACACCCGTCCGACCACCACCTTCACCTCGCTGTCGCTGGGCTACGCGCTCAGCTCGCGCAGCGCGCTGATGCTGATGGCGTCCTATGGCCGGACCGAAGGCATCGGCAATCCGGACAGCCTGATCGCGCAGGTGTCGTCGGTGCGCACCGTGGCCTACAGCGTGGGCTTGTCGACGCGCCAGGTGTTCAACAGCCACGACCGCCTGGCGATCACCTTGTCGGTGCCGGCCAGGGTGCGCACCGGCACGCTGCAATACAGCGGGGTGTCGCCGCAGAACGGCGACCCCGGCGCACCGGCCTTCGGTGCGCCGACGCTGAACCTGCGGCCGACCGCCACCGAACGCGACCTGGAAATCGGCTATACCACCATGTTCGGCCGCGATGGCCGCATGGGCAAGCTGACGGGCGCTGTGATGTGGCGCGTCAACCCCGGCCACGACGCCAACGCGCGGCCGGACTGGCTGACCGGCGTCCGCTACTCCTACGGCTTCTAGGCGCCCGGACGGGTCATGTCCAGCGGCACGATCCACTGCTCGAACTGCTCGGCGCTGACGTAGCCCAGCGCCAGCGCCGCCTGCTTCAGCGTCGTCCCTTCGTGCTGCGCCTGCTTGGCGATGGTGGCGGCCTTGTCGTAGCCGATGTGCGGCGCCAGCGCCGTCACCAGCATCAGCGAACGTTCCATCAGCTCGGCGATGCGGCCCCGGTTGGGCTCGATGCCGTGCACGCAATGCTCTTCGAAGCTGCGCATGCCGTCGGCCAGCAGGCGCGCGCTTTGCAGGAAGTTGTGGGCGATCAGCGGCTTGTAGACGTTCAACTCGAAGTTGCCGGAGGCGCCGCCCACGGTGATGGCGACGTCGTTGCCGAACACCTGGCAGCACAGCATGGTGACGGCTTCGCACTGGGTCGGGTTGACCTTGCCCGGCATGATGGAGCTGCCCGGCTCGTTTTCCGGTATCGTGATTTCGCCCAGGCCGGAGCGCGGGCCGGAGGCCATCCAGCGCACGTCGTTGGCGATTTTCATCAGCGCGGCGGCCAGGGTTTTGAGCGCGCCGTGGGCCAGCAGCAGGGCGTCGTGGCCGGCCAGCGCGGCGAATTTGTTGTCGGCGCTGCGGAAGGGCAGGGCCAGCGTGTGCTCCAGCTCGGCCGCGATGCGGTGGGCGTATTCGGGGTGCGCGTTGAGGCCGGTGCCGACGGCGGTGCCGCCGGCCGCCAGTTGCAGCACGCCGGGCAGGGCGGTGCTGATGGCGCGTTCGGCGAAGTCGAGGTGGGCGACGTAGCCGGAGAATTCCTGGCCCAGCGTCAGCGGTGTGGCGTCCTGCAGGTGGGTGCGGCCGATCTTGACGATGTCGGCAAAGGTTTCGGCCTTGGCGTGCAGGCTGTCGCGCAGCTGGCGCAGCGCCGGCAGCACGTTGCCGGCCAGCGCCTGCGCGGCGGCGACGTGGATGGCCGTGGGGAAGATATCGTTCGAGGACTGGCCTTTGTTGACGTCGTCGTTGGGGTGCAGCTTGCGCGCTTCGCCGCGCACGCCGCCCATCAGCTCGGAGCCGCGGTTGGCCAGCACTTCGTTCATGTTCATATTCGACTGGGTGCCGGAGCCGGTCTGCCACACGGCCAGCGGGAATTCGCTCGGGTGCTGGTCGGCCAGCACTTCGTCGGCGGCCTGGGTGATGGCGATGGCCTTGGCGCCGTCGAGCAGGCCGAGGTCCAGGTTGACGCGGGCGGCGGCGCGCTTGACGCTGGCCAGCGCGTGAATCAGCTCCAGCGGCATGCGTTCGGTGGAGATGTGGAAGTGTTCCAGCGAGCGCTGGGTTTGCGCGCCCCACAACTGGTGGTCGGGAACGTCGATCGGGCCAAAACTGTCACGTTCACTTCTGGTGTTCATGGTTTTTCCTTTGGGCGGATAGGCAATCATGTGAGTTTGCTAAGTGGTTTCTAGTGTAGCGCAGTCTGGAAAAATTAACCTGGGGCTACAAAACCGGGAAATTCAGCCGTTATAGCTGATACACTTTTAGAATTCGCGGCCAAGCGACCACAACATGCAGCGCACACCTTTCCTGACCTTGATCTTTGCTTGCGCCGGCGCACTGTCGCTGGCGGCTGCCGCGTCGGCGGCGGAACTGGGGGAGGTGGCGGTGCGCTCGTTCATCGGCCAGCCCTTGTCGGCCGATATCGAGCTGGTGCAGCTGGCGCCGGACGAGGTGTCGGCGCTGCAGGTGCGGCTGGCGCAGCCGGATGTGTATCGCGGCGCCAGCATTACGATGAATCCGGCGCTGGCCGGCGTTCATATGTCGGTGGTGCGGCGCGACGGGCGCCAGTTCCTGCATCTGACGACGACCCGCAATATCGATGCCGAGTATGTCCATTTGTTCCTGGAGTTGAGTGCGGCCGGGCGCCATGATGTGCGCGCGGCCACGGTGTGGCTGCAGCCGGATCCGAATCCGGCGCCGTTGCCGTCGGCGCTGCCGGTGTTGACGGTGGCGCAGACGGCGGCGCAGGCTCGGGCGGCCAAGGCGGCTGAGGTGGCGGCGTCTGCTCCGGTCGATACGGCGCCGGCGCCGGCTCCTGTGCGCGACCGGACGCGGCCGGCGCCGATGCCGGCTGCGCATGAGTCGGAGGTGGGCGAGCCGGGCGGCTTGCGGGCTGCGCCTGCGTCTGCGTCTGCGCCATCGCGGCGGTCGGCGGTGCGTGCGGTGCCGCCCAGGCCGGCGGCCGGCGGCGAGGCGGCGCAGGCCGATGGCGGCGTGCCGCTGGGCGTGGCGCAGGCTTTGTTGCCCCTGCCTCCGTTGCCGCTGCCTAAGGGCGTGAAACGGCCGGCGGCTCCGGCGGCTTGTACGCCATCCGGCATGAGCGCGAAAGAATGCGCGGTGCTGGACACGCATAGTGTGGAGTTGTCCAGCAAGCTGGTCGAACTGGAGGGCAAGGTAAAAGTGCTGCAGGGCGCGCTGGCGGCGAAGGGCGGGGCGGCTGCCAGCGGGACGGCTGTCGCACCGGCGACGGCTGCGGTTGCGCAGCCGGCGGCGTCGGGCGTGCATGGCCCGGCGGCCAGCGGTCCGGCTGGCGGGCATGAGGCGGCGGCTACGGCGGCGCATGCGGCCTCGGCTGCGCATGCGGCGTCGGCAGCGCCGGCGGCTGCGGCGGCACATTCGACCTCGGCGTCCGCTGCTGCGGAGGCGGCGCATGGTGCGTCGGCCTCGGCCGGGGCGGCGTCTGCGGCGAGCGCTGCGAGCGCGGCGGCGGGCGAGCCGGCTTCCGGCGCGGCGTCGGCGGAGGCGTCGGCGCCGGTCAAGAAGGTGCGCGTATTGCCCAAGCTGAAGTACAAAAAGGAAAAGCCGCCGGAGCAGCCGTCCAGCAATCTGCCGCTGATCGGGGCCGGCGCCGGGTTGCTGGCGCTGCTGCTCGGCGCGGGCGGCTTCCTCTATCTGCGCAAGAAGCGCGGCAGCGGGCCGTTGAAGATCTGGCAAGGATTCCGCAAGAAAAAGCCGGCCGCCGAGGAGACGCCGCCGGTGGAGGCGCCGCCATTGCACGAAGTCACGCCCGAATCAATGATGGAACGGTAATAAGCATATAACTGCCGGCTCTTATCCAAGCGGGACGTTCTGGGGTATAGTATTCGACGCCCATATTCCCACCATCCCTGAAAGAGCCTTATGACCGCAGCAGATCTCCCGTCTCAGCATCACGAGCAATACCAAGCTTTCAAACAACTCGGCCTGAAGCTGGACATGTCCCGTGGCAAGCCAGCCCCCGAGCAGCTGGATCTGTCGAACGCCCTGATGGCGTCGCTGGACGGCTACCAGGCCGTCGACGGGACCGACGGCCGCAACTACGGCGGCACCATCGGCCTGCCGGAAGCGCGCGAACTGTTCGGCAAGCTGCTGGACGTGCCGGCCGCCCAGGTGGTGGTCGACAGCAGCGCCAGCCTGTCGCTGATGCATGACGTGATCATCTACAGCCTGCTCAACGGCACGCCCGGCCATGCGCCGTGGGTGCGCGAGCCGGTCACTTTCCTGTGCCCGGTGCCGGGCTACGACCGCCATTTCGCCATCTGCGAGGCGCGCGGCATCAAGATGATCAACATCCCGATGACCGAAGCCGGCCCGGACATGGACCTGGTGGAAAAACTGGTGGCCGAGGATGCCAGCATCAAGGGCATGTGGTGCGTGCCGAAGTACAGCAATCCGGGCGGCGTGGTGTACTCCGACGCCGTGGTGGCCCGTCTGGCGGCGATGAAGACCGCCGCGCCGGACTTCCGCCTGATGTGGGATGACGCCTATCGCTTCCACCATCTGGGCGAGCAGAAGCTGGAAGTGGCGAACATCCTGGACGCCTGCGCCCAGGCCGGCAACCCGGACCGCGCGATCGTGTTCGCGTCGTCGTCCAAGGTGACGTGGGCCGGTTCGGGCATCGCGGCGCTGGCGGCGTCGCCGGCCAATATCGCCTGGTGGACCAGGCACGCGGGCATCCGCAGCATCGGCCCGGACAAGATCAACCAGCTGCGCCATGTGCGCCTGCTGAAGGATGTGGCGACGGTGGAAGCCTTGATGGAACAGCACCGCCAGCTGTTGAAGCCGAAGTTCGAGGCGGTGCTGGCGCAGTTCGAGCACTACCTGGGCGACGTGCCGGGCGTGTCGTGGACCCGTCCGCAGGGCGGCTACTTCATCGATCTGGTCACGCCGCAGGGCTCGGCCAAGCGCACCGTGGCGCTGGCCAAGGAAGCCGGCATCACGCTGACGCCGG
Organism: Duganella sp. HH101; assembly: GCF_001758795.1. NCBI lineage: Bacteria > Pseudomonadati > Pseudomonadota > Betaproteobacteria > Burkholderiales > Oxalobacteraceae > Duganella > Duganella sp. HH101. The sequence goes on from NZ_LRON01000008.1 coordinate 11,290, forward strand.
CTGGCGCGGCTTTCCCTTATGGTAACGATCCTAAGGACAGCCATATCCGCATCGCGCCTAGCTTCCCTTCGCTGGAAGAGATCACCAAGGCGGCGCAGGGGATCGCGCTGTCGCTGCGGGTGGCGCTGGGCGCCTGACCCCGCACGGCGGCGAACAGGGTCGGACCCCATGCGGGGTCCGACCCTTTTTTGTTTGGGGCGAAAAAAAAGCGCCGGGGAGGCGCTTTGGGCAGAGGGGGGGGTTTATTGGCGCGACATGCCGGGAACGCTGTTCAGCCATGGCTCGGTGACGTCGCGGATTTCGCGGTCGTTGGCCAGGATTTGCTTCAGCAGGTCGATCTTGCGCAAGCGCGGGGCGCCGCTCAGTGCCGGGGTGCCGCTGCCGGCTGCGCGGGCTTCGGTGGCGCATTGCGCTTCCAGGCGGCTCAGGCCATCCCAGTCTCCCAGACGTGCGGCGGCGGCCATCTGATTGGTCAAACCGGCAATATTTTCGTACATCGAGAGGACTTCGGTGGAGGTCATGTTCTCACCCTGGCTAGTTAAAACGGATTACCGCATGTCCTGATTAACGTCGCCTTAAACGGGAACTTTAGGGTGTTTTGAAAAAATATTTGAAAAAAAAGCCGCGCGATGCGAAATCGGCGGCTTTCCATGGTCTTTAAAGCAAGCTGGCTTATTTGACCAGCTCCTCCAGGCCCGCGCTCAGCTCGTCCGGCGGCGGCATGTCGTCGATCAGGGCGTTGTCGTCCAGGCCCAGCTCCTCGGCCAGGTCGGCCGGGTAGCAGGCGGCGATCTCGTCGTCGCTCAGCTGCGCCTGCTCGACGCGGGCGCGCCAGGCTGCCAGCGAGACCACGGCGGCCAGGCGATTCAGCTCGCCGTTGTGGTGCGGTTCCGGGAAGGCCAGGATGGTTTCCGAAAAGGTTTGCGGGAACTTCCAGCGCTTGGCCAGTTCGGCGCCGACATCGGCAAAGGTGTAGCCGAACGAAGCCTGTTCGGCGTCCAGGCGGCGCGAGTCCATCGGGCCGGCCACCTTGTCCAGCGCCATCGCCTGTTCGGCCATCGCCGAGTGGATCACCAGCTGGCCGATGGCGTGCATCATGCCGATGGTGAAGGCGAGGTCGGTGTTTTCCTTGGTTTTCTTGGCGATCCATTTGGCGCACACCGCGGTGTGCAGGCTGTAGCGCCAGAATTGCTTGAGGTCGAGACCGGGCACGGTCTTGAAGCCGCTGACCAGGCCGGAGCTGATGACCAGCGTGCGCACGGTGACGAAGCCGAGCATCAGTACCGCATCTTCCACGGTGCCGATGCTGCGCGAGACGTGGTAGTAGGCCGAGTTGGCCAGTCGCAGCAGCTTGGCGCTCAGCACCGGGTCCGTCGACAGTTTCTTCGCGATCTCTTCGGTGGAGACGCTGGCCTTGTCGAAACTGCTGATCAGCTCTTCCACGACTTTAGGCGCAGTGGGCAACGCAGTTGGATTCTGGAACAGGGCATCAAGTTTCATATTTATCTCCTGGGTAATTAGCGCGTTGCTATAGGCTAACTATATAGCGATTCCCAGAATGAATGAAGCAATTTTGCTGGGGGAGCGTCTCTTTTCTGCCGTGCTGCAACCATCTGTTCCGCGGAATCCGCAGTTCGTCGCAAACCGGCGGCGGCGCGCATGCGGAGGCGATAGAGTGCAGGCTGGCGTACCACGCCCGTCATCCAACCAGATCCATTATCAAGGGACTTTTATGCACCCATCCGCAACCGCTCTACGCCTGGCCGTCTGCGCCACCCTGATGCTGGCCGCGCCGCTGCGCGCCGAGCCGGCCAACACCGCACCGCCGGCCGCCGCCACTAAAACCGCCGTGCTGCCGGGCGACGATTTCTTCGATTACGTCAACGGCGACTGGCTCAACAGCGTCGAGATTCCGGCCGACCGCAGCGGCTGGGGCGTGGGCAACGCGCTGATCGAGGACACCAACCAGCGTCTCCTGAAATTGATCGAAGCGATGGCGGCGCAGCCGACCGACGCCGAGGCGAAAAAAATCGCCGACTTCTACGCCAGCTTCATGGACGAAGCGGGCATCGAGGCCAAGGGACTGGCGCCGTTGCAACCGCTGCTGCAACAGATCGCCGCCATCCGCGACAAGGGCGAGCTGGCCAGGGCGCTGGGCGGCACGCTGCGGGCCGACGTCGATCCGCTCAACGCCACCAACTTCTTCACCGAGAACCTGTTCGGCCTGTGGATCGCGCAAGGCCTGAAAGACGCGGAGCACTACACGCCCTATCTGCTGCAGGGCGGGCTGGGCATGCCGGATCGCGCCTACTATCTGGACAACACGCCGGCGATGAAAAAGCTGCGCGGCCAGTACCAGGCCCACATCGCCGCCACCTTCAAGCTGGCCGGCATCGCCGACGCCGATGCGCGGGCCGCCCGCGTGTTCGAACTGGAGCGCCGCATCGCCATGGCGCACGCCAGCCGCGAGGTGTCGTCCGACGTGCTGAAGGCGAACAACAACTGGAGCGCCGCCGATTTCGCGCGCAAGGCGCCGGGGCTGGACTGGAAGGCCTTCTTCGCCAGCGCCGGTTTGGGCGAGCAGAAAAAATTCATCGTCTGGCATCCGGGCGCGGTGGTGGGCGCGGCCAGGCTGGTGCAGTCGGCGCCACTGGAAACGTGGAAGGATTTCCTCGCCTTCCACAGCGTGAACCATGTGAGCAGCGCGCTGCCCAAGGCGCTGGCCGAGCAGCACTTCGATTTCTATGGCCGCACGCTGAACGGCACGCCGGAGCAATCGCTGCGCTGGAAGCGTAGCCTGAACGCCGTCAACATGGCCATGCCCGATGCGCTGGGCAAGGTGTATGTGGCCAAATATTTCCCGCCCGAGTCCAAGCAGCGCTTGCAGCAGATGGTGGCCAAGATCGTCGATGCCTTCCATGCCCGCATCGACCAGCTGGCGTGGATGGCGCCGGCCACCAAACTGGAAGCGCACGCCAAGCTCAAGACCTTGTACGTGGGCATAGGCTATCCGGACAAGTGGGCCAGCTACGAACAGCTGGCAGTGACGCCTGACGATGCGCTGGGCAACCTGCTGCGCGCCGAACGCGTACACACGCAGCAGCAGTTGGCCAAGCTGAAGCAGCCGGTGGACCGTGGCGAGTGGTGCATGCCGGCGCAGCTGGTCAACGCGGTCAACATGCCGATGCAGAACGCGATCAACTTCCCGGCGGCGATCCTGCAGGCGCCGTACTTCGATCCGCAGGCCAGCGATGCGGTGAACTATGGCAGCATCGGCGCGACCATCGGCCACGAGATCAGCCACAGCTTCGACGACCAGGGCGCCCAGTTCGATTCCAGGGGACTGCTGCGCGACTGGTGGACGGCGGCCGACGGCAAGCATTTCAAGCGCGCTTCGGCGGCGCTGGCGGCGCAGTACTCGGCGTACAAGCCGTTCCCGGATCTGGCGATCAACGGCCAGCAGACCTTGAGCGAGAACCTGGCCGACCTGGCTGGCCTGGCGGCGTCGCATGATGCCTACCGGGCCACGCTGGCCAAGCCGAGTGCGACGGCGGAAGCGGACCAGCAGTTCTTCATCGGCTACGCGATGAGCTGGCGCGAGAAGGCACGCGAAGCGGCGCTGCGCCGCGCGATCCTGACCGACGGCCACGCGCCGGACAAGTGGCGCACCGCCACCGTCCGCAACATGGATGCCTGGTATCAGGCTTTCAATGTGCAGCCAGGGCAGACTTTGTATCTTGCGCCGAAGGACCGCGTGCGGGTCTGGTAAATTGAACGGCGCTGCCCGTCAGTGATCGTCGGTCAGTTGATCGTACTCGCGGCGATAGCGGGGCAGGCGGCGCTCCAATGTGTTTTGCGATTGATGGTTGGCGTGCTCTACCAGCGCAAGGGCGGTGGTCAGGGCGTCGCTCATCGATTTCGCGGCGACGGTCATGGCGTCGGCGGCGGACAAGGGCTGTTTGGCGGCGCGCTTTTGCAAACGGTCGCGCAGGCGGGCGGCGTTGGCCCAGTTACTCGCGGACGGCGATGATGGCCGCCTCCACCGGCGACAGCGTGCTGCCGCTCTTGCGTAGAAAATCCGCCAGCTCGGAGTATGCGGCGGGTGGAAGCTCACAGGTCTGTGCGGCATTCATGCTCGTTCTCCTCGCTCGTTGTGTCGTGTTTTGTCTCGTTCTGTCTCGTTAGACCTTGTGCGCCGCACAAAGTTCAAACGAGTCAAAACGAGACAGAACGAGACATCCAAACGAGCACGAATGCCGCACAGGCCGAATTTCGCACCCGCCGTATATACTGGCGGCATGAACCCCGACGACCCCATCGAGCAGATCACGCAGACCACGCTGCAGCATTACGAGCGCACCGCCGAGCAATTCTTCGCCGGCACTATCGACCACGATGTGAGCCAGAACATCGCCGCCTTGCTGGCGGCCATACAAGGCCCGGCGCCATACCGCCTGCTGGACCTCGGCTGCGGCCCCGGCCGCGACCTCAAGACCTTCAAGGACATGGGTCACGAAGCGATCGGCGTCGACGGCTCGGCGCGTTTCGTCGAGATGGCGCGCGCCTACAGCGGCTGCGAGGCGTGGCAACAGGACTTCGTCAAACTCGACCTGCCCGCCGGTTTTTTCGACGGCGTCTATGCCAATGCCTCGCTGTTCCACGTGCCGAGCGCCGCGTTGCCGCAAGTGCTGCGCGACTTGCATGCCGCGCTGAAAACCGGCGGCGTGCTGTTCAGCTCCAACCCGCGCGGCGACAACCGCGAAGGCTGGAACGGCCCGCGCTACGGCAGCTACTACGATTATGAAACCTGGGAGCGTTACCTGCTGGCAGCGGGTTTTATCGCAGTCCAACATTACTACCGCCCGGCGGGCTTGCCGCGCGCACAGCAGCCTTGGCTGGCCAGCGTCTGGCGCAAAACTTGATTGCGGTTCAGGGTGCGTAAGCGCACAGAAACTCAGCCGCCCTCTGCCTATAGTGGATGCCATGCACACAGCACAGCGCTGCGTGTCCTGTAGCTTCATCACCCACTAGGAGTTCACCATGAACAAAGATCAAGTTAAAGGTACTGCGAAAGACATCGGCGGCAAAATCCAGGAAGAAGCCGGCAAGCTGGTCGGCAGCTCGGAGCAGCAAGCCAAGGGCCTGAACAAGCAAGCTGAAGGCAAGCTGCAAAAAGGCCTGGGCGATGCGAAAGAAGCCGTCAAGGATGTCGTCAAGGGCAACCGCAACTAAGCGTCGCACCCTCATAAAAAAAGGACCCGAGGGTCCTTTTTTTATACTGTTTATTTCGTTTCCGGCATCAGGTTCTTCTTGAAGAAGGCCTCGATGTTGCCGTACACGTGGCGCTGCGGGCCGCGTCCCGAGATGCCATGCTTGGCGCCCGGATAGGTCATCAGCTCGAAGTGCACATTGCGCTTGACCAGCGCGTCGATCATGCGCGTGGTGTTGGTGAAGAGCACGTTGTCATCGGCCATGCCATGCACCAGCAGCAGCGGCGATTTCAAGCCGTCCAGGTGCGAGTACACGCCCGCCGATGCATAGCCCGCCGCGTTTTCCTTCGGCGTGCCCATGAACTGCTCGGTGTAGTGGGTGTCGTACAGCGACCAGTCGGTCACCGGCGCCACCGACACGCCCATGGCGATCTTGTCCGACGCTTCCGCCAGCAGGCGCAAGGTCATGAAACCGCCGTAGCTCCAGCCGAACACGCCCACGCGCTTGGCGTCGACGAAGCTCTGCTTGCCCAGCCATTCGATGCCGGTGATCTGGTCTTCCACCTCGACCTTGCCCAGGTTGTGGTAGTTGGCGTCGGTGAACACGCGCTCGCGGCGCGAGGAACCGCGGTTATCCAGACGCCAGACCACGAAGCCCTGCTGCGCCATGTACTGGTCGAAGAAGTTGCCCCATTTGCGCGCCACGTGCTGCGAGTGCGGGCCGCCATAGGTCGACAGGTAGACCGGGTATTTCTTGGCAGCGTCGAAGCCGCTCGGCTTGATCATCGAGTAGTACAGGGTCTGGCCGTCCTTGGCCTTGAGCGTGCCGTACTCGGTGTGCAGGTGGGCGTCCAGGTATTTGCCGTAAGGATGGGAAGCGTTCAGCTCGTTGCGCTCCAGCCAGCTGATCATCGCGCCGTCCGGACGGCGGATGCTGACCTGCGGCGGCGTGTCCGGATCGGAGTAGGTGTCGACGAACACTTCGCCGTTGCGGGCGAACGAGGCGTCGTGCCAGCCGTCGCCCTGGGTGATGCGCACCGGCTTGTTGGCGCTGCTGCCGTCCAGCTTGAGCATATAGGTCTGGCTGTCGACGACGGCGTCGCGGTTCGATTGCACGAACACGCGGCCGCCTTTTTCGTCCAGCGCCAGCAGGCGGTCGATGCCCCATTCGCCGCTGGTGATGGCGTGCTGCAGCTTGCCGTTCATGTCGTACAGGTACAGGTGCTTGCGGCCGCTGCGCTCGGAGGCCCAGACGAAGCCCTTGTCGTTGCCCAGGAAGCGCAGGTCGTCGAAGATGCTGACCCAGGTCGGCGAGGTTTCGGTGATCAGCACTTTCTGCGCCAGCGTGGCGGCGTCGACCGACACCAGTTCCAGTTGCTTCTGGTCGCGGCTCTGGCGCTGGAACAGCAGGGCCTTGGCGCTGGCGCTCCAGTCGGCGCGCACCAGGTAGATGTCCTGGTTGGCGCCCAGCTCGACGTTGCGGATCTCGCCGCTGGTCGGCGACACGATCTTCAGCTGCACCAGCACGTTCGGATCGCCGGCGGCAGGGTAGCGCTGCTCGACCACGTCGGTGCGGTCGGCGAAGATTTCGAAGCGGCGCACCACCGGCACCGGCGCCTCGTCGTAGCGCTTGTAGGCGATGGCGGAATCGTCCGGCGCCCAGTAGTAGCCGCTGGTCTGGCCCATTTCTTCCTGCGCCACGAACTCGGCCTCGCCGTTATGGATGGTGCCGGCGCCATCGGTGGTCAGCTGCTTTTCCTTGCCGGTGGAGAGGTCGATCACGTACAGGTTCTGGTCGCGCACGAAGGAGACGTAGCGGCCTTTCGGCGAAATCTTGGGATCGAGCACATTGCCCGAGGCCACCATGCGCGCGGCGTCCGGCTTGCTGGCGTCGATCAGGTACAGATTGCCGGCTATCGGCACCAGCAGCTGCTTGCCGTCCGGCGACCAGCTGTAGCTGAGGATGCCCTTCAGGCTGGCGGTGCGCTCGCGCTCGCGGCGGGCCTTCTCGGCGTCCGACAGGTTCTCCTCCGGCACCAGGATCTTGGAGTCGACCAGGCGGTGCGTGGTCTTGTCCTTCAGGTTGTATTCCCACAGGTCGAGCTGGAACTGGTTGTCGTCGCGGCCGCGCAGGAAGGTGACGCGGGCGCCGTCCGGCGATACCTTCAGGCTGCGCACGCCGGGGCCGCTCAGCGACGGGTCGGCATGCAGGCGGTCCAGGGTCAGTTTTTCGGCCGAGGCTTGGGAGCCGGCCAGCAGGGCGAGGAAGCAGAGGATGAAGCGCATGGGAGTGAGTGTCTCTTGGTTATCAGAACCCAAGACGATACCAGACCGGCCCGCTTGTGGCGAGACGGCAATGTTCTGAATCCGCGCAGGAAAACCGTTTTTCCTTCGGTAGCTGTAACGGGCTGTATCGCTCAGCCGGTCCGCGCATGGGCCACGCGGGCCAGCGACAGCCGCTGCAGCGACCAGCTCAACAGCACCGCCGCCACCGTCAGCCCGATCACCAGGCCGATCCAGAAGCCGGCCGCCGCCATCGGCTGCGCCGGCGACCACGGCAGCCATTGCGGCGCCAGCCCCAGCCAGCAGCCCAGCGGCAGCGCGAAGCCCCAGAACGCCAGCAGCTGGATCTGCATCGGCTGGCGCGTGACCTTGTAGCCGCGGATCGCGCACGAGGTGGCGACCTGGGTCGCGTCCGACAGCTGGAACAGGGCGGCGAACAGCAGCAATTGCTCGCACAGCGCCTGAACCGCCGCGTCCGACGTGTAGGCGGCGGCGATCTGCCGCCGGCACAGCACGATGAACAGCGCCGACAGCACGGCAAACGCCAGCGACATCCACACGCCCACCCAGGCCACGAAGCGCGCCCGCACCGGATTGCCTTCGCCGACCGCCTGGCCGACGCGGGTGATCAGGCCGATGCCAAAGCTCAGCGGCACCATGAACACCAGCGAGGAAAAGTTCAGCGCGATCTGGTGCGCCGACACCTGCACCACGCCGTAGCGCGCCACCAGCAGGCTGACCGCGCCGAAGGCGCTGACCTCGGCGAAATAGGTCACGCCGATCGGCAGCCCCAGCTTGAGCATCGAGCGGATCTCCGGCCAGTGCGGCCATTCCCAGTGGGTGAACGGGTAGGTGGCGCGGTAGGCCGGCGCGCAGCGCATCCACACCAGCATGGCGGCCAGCATCAGCCACATGCACAGGCCGGTCGCGACCGCGCAGCCGACCCCGCCCAAGCGCGGCAGGCCCCAGTGGCCGAACACCAGCAGCCAGTTGACGAACACATTGAACAGCAGGCCCAGGATGGCGATCAGCATCACCGGCTTGGTCTGGTTGATGCTGGTGCTGTAGCCGTACAGCGCGCGGTAGGCGGCGAACGGCGGCAGGCCGATGCTGATCGCGTGCACGAACAGCGTGGCCTGGCGCTGCACGTGCGGTGTCAGGTAGAGGTGCTCGAACAGCAGCGTCGCCATGTTGGCCAGCAGCATCGCCAGCACACCCACGCCCAGCGCCTTCCACAGCGATTGCCGCACCGCGTGCGGGATGCGCGCCAGCTCGCCGGCGCCGACGTCGTGCGCCACCACGCTGTTAATCGCCATCATGGTGCCGCTGACCGTGACCAGGATGATGGACCAGATCGACGCCCCCAGCGACACGGCGGCCAGTTCGTCGGCGCTGGCGTGGCCGGTCATCGCCACGTCGGCCACGCCCATGCCCACCGTGGCCAGCTGGCCGATCAGCATGGGCCAGGCCAGGCGCCACAGGGCGGCGGCTTCGCGACGGAGGTTGGGCAGCGTGAACGAGTGGGGCATGCGCGGCGATCGGAACAGGGCGGGCGGCCATTTTACCCCGGCACTATTTTGCCTGCAGAGACTATCATTACAATTTATTGCAAATTAGCCATACCGGCGTGTCGGCCGTAACGTTAGCATGCGCGTTGTCGGTGCATGTCACCGGCCGATTAACTTTTTTACCTTGGCGATCCCTATCATGAAACCATTCCTGCACCGTCTGACCCGCGCCGCTGTTTTGCTGGCTGCTCCTCTGCTGGCCGCCCCGCTGCTGGCCCTGTCGGCCCATGCCGGCGAGCTGACGCTGTTTACCGACTCGAACTTCGAAGGCCAGCCGCTGACGCTGCGCGGCAGCGCGCCCGACCTCGATCCGCTCGGCTTCAACGACCGCGCCTCCAGCGTCGTCGTGCGCTCCGGCACCTGGCAGCTGTGCGAACATTCCGAATACCGGGGCCGCTGCATGACGGTCGAGCGCGGCGAATACCGGTCGCTGTCCGGCTTCAACGACGTCATCTCGTCGGTGCGCGAAGTCGGCGGCGGCGGCCGCGACGACCGTGGCGGCCGTGACGACCGCGGCGGCCGCTGGGACCGCGACGACGACCGCGGCTACGGCCACCGCCGCGAAGCCATCATCCTGTTCTCCAAGTCGCGCTTCAACGGCGCCCGGCTGGAGCTGCACAACAACGAAGTGCGCACGCTGGACCGCTACGACTTCAACGACGTGGCCGGTTCCGTCATCGTCAACGAAGGCCGCTGGGAACTGTGCGAGCACGCCGACTTCGGCGGCCGCTGCATCGTGCTGGAGCCGGGCCGCTACGAGTTCCTCGACGACATGAACAACCGCATCTCTTCGCTGCGCCGCGTCCGTTGAGCGGGGTGCGCTATCATGGGCGACACCGCCATCTTTCGGAGTACCGTTCATGAAGCGAATACTGGGCCTTGCGCTGCTGGGCGCCGCCGCGGCGGCGCAGGCCGGCGACATCACGCTGTACACCCGCGCGCACTTCGGCGGCCCGGCCCTGCAGCTGCACGGCTCGGAGCCCGACCTGGACAAGCTGGGCTTCAACGACCGCACCTCCAGCGTGATCGTGCAGAACGGCACCTGGGAAGTGTGCGAGAACAAGCACTACAAGGGCAAGTGCCTGATCCTGGAAAAGGGCGAATACGCCGAGCTCAAGAACTTTAACGACATGATGTCGTCGGTGCGCGAAATCGAGGCCAGGCCGGCCGCCAAGGACAAGCCCGAGCATAAATGAGGCGGCGGGCGCCGCCTTCGCCCATTTGGCGCTAGACTGTGGCTGACGCAATACAGGAGCGCGACAACGTGGAATACAAGGATTACTACCAGACCCTGGGCGTGCCGAAGACGGCCACCGAGGACGACATCAAGAAAGCCTACCGCAAGCTGGTCCGTAAATACCATCCGGACGTCAGCAAGGAGGCCGATGCCCAGGGCAAGACCCAGGAATTGAACGAAGCCTACGGCGTGCTGGGCGACGCCGAAAAGCGCGCCGCCTACGACGAGCTCGGACGCGGCCACCAGTACCGCGCCGGCCAGGAATTCCGTCCGCCGCCGGACTGGGGCCGGGGCTTCGGCGGCAACGGCGCGGGCGCGGGCGGCTATGGCGGCGATCCCATGGGCAGCGATTTCTTCGCCGACCTGTTCGCCAACCTGGGCGGCGGCCGCCGGCGCCAGGCGCCGCCCCAGCGCGGCGAGGACAGCCACGCCGCCATCACCATCGACCTGGCCGACAGCTATCAAGGCGCGACCCGCACCATCACCCTGACCGTGGCCGAGCGCGACGCCCAGGACCGCATCGTCACGCGCGAGCGCAACCTCAGCGTCAACATTCCGAAGGGCGTGACGGCCGGCCAGCAGCTGCGGCTGACGGGCCAGGGCCAGCCGGGCGCGGCCGGGCCGGGCGACCTGTACCTGGAAATCCAGTTCCGGCCGCACGCGCGCTACCGCATCGACGGCCGCGACGTCTACGAGACGGTGCCGGTGGCGCCGTGGGAAATGGCGCTGGGCGGCGAGATCGAGGTGGCCACGCCGTCCGGCAAGGTCAACGTCACGGTGCCGGCCGGCTCGCAGAGCGGCCGCAAGCTGCGCCTGCGCGGGCGCGGCATCCCCGGCAAGGAGGCCGGCGACCTGTATCTGCTGCTGGAAGTGGTGCTGCCGCCGGCCAGCACCGACAAGGCACGCGAACTGTATCAAGCGATGGCGCGCGATCTGGCTTTCAACCCGCGCGCGGGAGGATGAACGATGGGACAGGCTATCTTGGAGGCGGTGCTGATCGACGACGCCGCGCTGACCGTGGAAGAACTGGCGCAAGCCTGCGCCGTCGAGCCGGACTGGGTGGTGCAGCGGGTGCGCACCGGCATCCTGCTCGACAGCGCCGAACCGGACTGCGCCGACATCGTCGCCTGGCGCTTCACCAGCGCCGACCTGGTGCGCGCGCGCCGGCTGTGCCAGGTCGAGCGCGACTTTGACGCCAACGACGACGTCGCCGCGCTGGTGGTCGATCTGTCGGAAGAGATCCGCCGCCTGCGCTGCAAGCTCAGCGCCGCCGGAGTGAAATAGGGGCGGGCGCGCTCAGGCCGGCCGGCGCCTCGCCCATCGGCGGCAGCGGGCCGGGCTTGGCCCTGGCGCCGGCCTTGGCTTTGGCCGCGGCCGGCGCCGGCTGGCCCGGCGTGGCTGCGTCGCGCAGCCGGTGGTACATATGGCTCAGGCCCGCGTCGCCCGGCACCGGCACCGGCCGCAGGTCGTGGTTGGGCACCGGCTCGCCGGGCTGCTCGGGCTGCTCCAGCTCCATGAACTGCTGCATCAGCCAGCGCGTGGCCGGGCCCGGCTCCTCGTCGCCGCGCCGTATCACGTACAGCGGGAAGCTGAACGAGCTGCCCTCGCTGATCTGCAGCTGCACCAGCCGCCCCGCGTCCAGATCACACTGCACGAACTCGACCGGCATATTGCCCCAGCCGATGCCGCTGCGCAGCAGCGCGTGCTTGGAGCTCAGGTCGCCCAGCCGCCAGTCGCGCAGGGCCAGCACGCCGAAGTCCTGGCCCTTGGTCAGCGTGCTGCGGTCGGTCAGCACCAGCTGGGTGTGCTCGCGCAGCACCGCACTCGGGATCTTGCCCTCGATCTGCGCCAGCGGATGCTCGGGCGAGGCCACCGGCACCATGGTGACGAAGCCGCAGCTCTGGCGCTCGATGGTGTCGGGCGTGCCCGGCATCCAGCCGCTGATGCCGATGTGGCATTCGCGCTGCAGCACCAGCTCGGTGACGGCGCCCAGCGCCTCGGTGCGCAGCCGCATCGCCACGGTCGGGAATTCCTTCTGGAAGGCGTGCAGGATGCGCACCAGCTTGCAGGTCGAGAACATCACGTCGACCACCACCGACACCTCCGCCTCCAGCCCGGCCGACAGCGCCTTGGCGCGCGCCCGCATGCCGTCCACCTTGAGCGACACCGCGCGGGCGTCGGCCAGCAGCGCCTTGCCGGCCTCGGTCAGCACCGGCTTGCGCTTGCTGCGGTCGAGCAGCTCGACGTTGAGCTGCTCCTCCAGGTTGGCGATGGTGTAGCTGATCACCGACTGCGTGCGGTGCAGCGCCCGCGCCGCGTGGGCGAAACCGCCATGGTCGATGACGGCGATAAACACCCGCAGCTGGTCGAGGGAGGGCAGGCCGGGATCGCGCATGGGAACACCTTGTTGGAAAATTGATATCGAATATATCGATAGGTAGGATTTAAATTTACAGTATTTCGTCGATACTAAACCCGTTCTATGATGGAAGCAATCCCTCCCCACACGAAAGGTTTAGCATCATGGCAACCGTACTCCACATCAACAGCAGTGTTCGTCAAAACGGCTCCCTGTCGCGCCAGCTGGGCGGCGAATTCGTCGCCAAATGGCAAGCGGCCAACCCGTCGGGCACCGTCGTCACCCGCGACCTGGCCGCCAGCCCGGTGCCGCACCTGACCGAGCAGATGATGGGCGCCTACTTCACCCCGGCCGAGCAGCGCAACGCCGACCAGGCCCACACCATCAAGACCTCCGACGTGCTGGTGGACGAGCTGCTGGCCGCCGACACCATCGTCATCGGCGCGCCGATGTACAACTTCTCCGTCACCTCCGGCCTGAAAGCGTGGATCGACCACGTGGCGCGCGCCGGCCGCACCTTCAAGTACGGCGCCAACGGCCCTGAAGGCCTGGTGCACGGCAAGAAAGTGATCGTGTTCGTCGCCAGCGGCGGCGTCTACAGCGAAGGCCCTGCAGCCGCCTACGACCACGTCACGACCTACCTGCGCTCGGTGCTGGGCTTCCTCGGCATGACCGACATCACCTTCGTCGTCGCCGAAGGCGTGGCCATGGGGGAGGAAGCGGTGGCCGCCGCCGTCGCCAAGGGCCGCTCGAAGATCGAAGCGATCGCCGCCTAATTTCCGCCCCCCCCGCAATGAAAAACTCCCTGCCGGCTGGCGCCGGCAGGGAGTTTTTCGCGTTCAGAACGGGGCGCCTCAGCCCGGCACGTAGAAGCGGTACAGCGCCTTGTACGGCACGCGCGCCTGCTTGCCGATGTCGGCGGCGGTGCAGCCGTCGGCCGGCGCCTTGCCGGCCTCGGTCGCCAGGCGCTGCACGTAGCTGACGCGGCCGAAGACGCCGTCGCCGCTGGCCGACTTGGCCGCCAGCAGCAGCCACGGGATCGCCTTGCCGGCCGCATCGTCCTGTTTGGCCTTGACCTCGCCGACCACCTTGCTGCCGTCGTTGCCTTCCCAGGTCGGGCCCGCGTAGTGCTTGCCGATGACGGCGCCGGCGGCGTCGAACAGCGCCGCCTCGGGCGCCTTGAACACCCACTCGGCCTGCGCCGGCTCGGCCTTGGCGGCGCTGCACACATAGATCTGCACACCGCTGGCGTTGGCCGCCAGCGACAACTGGTGGCCGGCCGGCGGCTGCAGCGCGGCAGGCACGGCCACCGGCGGGAAGCCGGCGCTGGCGCAGCCGGACAGGGCCGCCGCGATGGCGGCGGCATGGAAAAGGCGGGCGCTCATAGGTTTTCCTCCATCTTATTGAAAAAGCATTTTACGCAAATTCGTGCGGCTTGGCCGATAATCATCACCATCGGCCCGCGCTATCGGGCAAAATCATATACAGTTAAGCAAGACTCGGAGCCCACATGAAACGGAACCTGCATCTGCTGATCATCGATCCGCAAAACGATTTTTGCGATCTGCCGGCCAGCTACCTGCCCGACAACCCGGCCACCCGCGCGCACCACGCGCCGGCGCTGCCGGTGCCGGGCGCCCACCAGGACATGCTGCGCCTGGCCGGCCTGATCAACCGCGGCCGCGCCGGCCTGACCGCCATCAGCATCACGCTCGATTCCCACCACCGCTTCGACATCGCCCACCCCACCTTCTGGATCGCGCAGGACGGCGCCCCGGTGGCGCCGTTCACCGAGATCAGCGCGGCCGACGTGCGGGCGGAAAAATTCCTGCCGCGCCATCCGGCCGCCCTGCCGCTGGCGCTGAACTACCTCGACAAGCTGGAAGCGGCCGGCCGCTACCGCCTGATGGTGTGGCCGGTGCACTGCGAAATCGGCACCTGGGGCAACAACGTCCACGACGACGTGCGCGCCGCCTATGGCGCCTGGGAGGAAGCGTCGCTGGGCATCGTCGCCAAGCTGGCCAAGGGTTCCAACCCGTGGACCGAGCACTACTCCGCCGTCATGGCCGAAGTGCCGGACGCCGACGACCCGGACACCCAGCTCAACACCGGCTTCATCGCCACGCTGGCCGAGGCCGACCAGGTCTACATCGCCGGCGAGGCCGGCAGCCACTGCGTCAGGGCCACGGTCGAGCATATCGTTGAACACCTGGGCCAGCCGCTGTCCAAGCTGGTGCTGCTGACCGACTGCATCAGCCCGGTCGCCGGCTTCGAACCGCAGTACCAGGCCTTCCTGCAGGCGATGCAGGCGCGCGGCGTGCAGCTGATGCAGACGGCCGACGTGCTGCCCGAACTGCTGGCCAACGCCAGCCGCGGGCTCGGAACGGACCCAGCATGAACCAGCCCATCGTCCGCAGCCTGCTGGAAACCGATTTATACAAATTCACCATGTGGCAGGCGCTGCTGCATGGCCATCCGAACTCGCACACCGAATACGAATTCGTCTGCCGCAACGCCACCGCCTACCCGCTGGCCGAGCTGCTGCCCGACATACAACGCGAGCTCGACCACCTGTGCTCGATGAGCTTTACCGAGCAGGAATTGAACTACCTGCGCTCGCTGCGCTACATCAAGAGCGACTTCGTCGACTTCCTCACCGTGTTCCGCTTCCAGCGCAAGTTCATCGACGCGCGCGTTGAAGGCGGCGCGCTGGCCATCCACGCCAGCGGCCCGCAGGTGCACGTGATGGGCTTCGAGATCTACGTGCTGTACATCGTCAACGAGCTGTACTTCCGCCGCTTCGACCAGGCCGCCGCGCTGGCGGAAGGGCGCACGCGGCTGGCCGCCAAGATCGCCGCGCTGCAAGCCTTCGGCGCCGAGCCGGCCAAACGCAACCCCTTCGAATTCTCCGACTTCGGCACGCGCCGCCGCTACTCCAGCGCCTGGCATGACGAAGTGGTGCAGCGCCTGGCGCGCGAAGTGCCGCAATACTTCAAGGGCACCTCCAACGTCTACCAGGCGATGCGGTTCGGCCTGGTGCCGATCGGCACCATGGCGCACGAATACATGCAATCGTTCCAGGCCTTCGGCGTGCGGCTGCGCGATTTCCAGAAAGCCTCGCTGGAAGCGTGGGTGCAGGAATACCGGGGCGACCTCGGCGTCGCCCTGACCGACGTGGTCGGCATGGACGCCTTCCTCGACGACTTCGACCTGTACTTCGCCAAGCTGTTCGACGGCCTGCGCCACGATTCCGGCGACCCGGTGGCGTGGGGCGAAAAGGCGCTGGCCCACTACGCCGCGCTGCGCATCGACGCCAAGACCAAGCGCCTGGTGTTCTCGGACGGCCTGAACCTGGAGACCGCGTTCGCGCTGTACCGCCACTTCGCCGACCGCATCATGACCGGCTTCGGCATCGGCACCCACCTGACCAACGACGTCGGCCTGACGCCGCTGAACATCGTCATGAAGCTGGTGTGCTGCAACGGCCAGTCGGTGGCCAAGCTGTCCGACTCGCCGGGCAAGACGGTGTGCAAGGACGAAACCTTCCTGGCCTATCTGCGCCAGGTGTTCAACCACCCGGCGGCCTGACATGCACGGCATGCTCTACCTCTATCTGACCAACGCCGCCATGTTCGTCGTGATCGGGGTGGCGCTGCTGCTGGTGTGGCGGCGCCACCGCAGCCAGGGCTTCGCCCGCGACATGGGCTGCTCGACGCTGTTCGCCGCGCTGCTGGCGTTCGGCTATTTGATCCGCACCGAAGCGGCGGCGCCGTTCGACATGCTGGGCCTGCCGCTGGTGCTGGCCGGCGCCATCGGCAACCTGATCTTCCTCGCTTCCAGCGTGGCCCAGCTGGCCGGCCGCCGCCTGCCGCGCGGCGCCGCCATCGCCATCGGCGTGGGCGCGGCCGTCGCGCTGCTGGCGCCGGCGCCGGCCGCCAAGCTGGTGTTCTGGCCGCTGTTCAATCTGCTGGTGCTGATGGGCACCGGCGTGCTGGCGATGCGCTGGCTATGGCGCACCCATGCGCTGGAACGGCTGGTCGGGCCGCTGCTGGTCCTGCTGGGCCTGAACCAGCTGCTGCTGGTGTTCTACGGCGAGCAGGGCGTGGCCGCCAGCATCTTCTTCGCCACCCTGCTGCGCGCCGGCATCGGCACCGTGTCCGTGCTGTCGGCGCTGGAGGGCGCGCTGCGCGACGCCGGCAAGCTGGCCGCGCGCTTCCAGCTGCTGACCGAACACTCGGTGCAGGGCGTGGTTGTCACCGACGGCGAGCGCATCCTGTACGCCAACCCGGCGGTGCGCGGGATCTACGGCATGCCGCTGGGGCAGGGCAACTACGTGGTGATCGCCGACCTGCCGCCGGACAGCTTCAGCGACGAGCAATTGCAGCGCCAGCACCGCGCGCTGCAGGAAGGCAAGCTCGACATCGCCAACTGGGAAGGCCGGCGCGAAGTGGCGGGCGGGCGCGAGCTGGAGCTGCGCTTCGAAGCGTGGCGCGTCGAATGGGATGGCGTGGCCGCCACGCAAATCCTGATCACCGACGACACCGAACGCAACGCCAGCGCCCGCGCGCTGCTGCACCAGGCCACGCACGACAAGCTGACCGGCCTGCCCAACCGCACCGTGCTGATGCAGCGCCTGAAGGAATACTGCTACCTGGCCGACGGCTCGCTGCACTGCACGCTGGTGGTGCTCAACATCGACCGCTTCAAGCTGTTCAACCAGAGCCAGGGCCACGTCACCGGCGACCACGTGCTGAAAGCCTTCGCGGCCAAGCTCAAGGAAGCGCTGGGCGCGCGCGCCGAACTGATACGGCTGGGCGGCGACGAGTTCGCCATCGTCGACCCCGACGAAGGCAATGCGCGCGACATCGCCGAACGGCTGCAAAGCGCCTGCGTGCAGGCGATCAAGGTGCCGGCCGGCGAATACTTCATCGACGCCTCGATGGGCATGGCGGTCTTCCCCGACAACGCCGGCAACGCCGAAGCGCTGCTGCGCGCCGCCAACGCCGCCATGTACCAGGCCAAGCGCACGCCGGGCACGGCGCTGGCGATGGCCGAACAGCGCTTCGAGCAGATGTCGAGCAAGTCGCTGGACAATGAACAGGCGCTGCGCAAGGGCATCCGCAACCACGAAATCTACCTGGACTACCAGCCCAAGATCGACGCCGTCAGCGGCAAGCTGCTGGGCTTCGAGGCGCTGGCGCGCTGGATGCGGCCGGGCGTGGGCATGGTCAGCCCGGTGGAATTCATCGCCATCGCCGAGCGCACCGGCCTGATCCCTGAGCTGGGCGCCATGCTGCTGGAGCAGGCCTGCCGCCAGATCGCCGCCTGGCACGCCGAGCTGGGCGACTGCATGCCGGTGGCGGTCAACGTCTCGCCGATGCAGTTGCTCAACCGCGGCTTCCTGCAGCTGGTCGAGCGCGTGCTGGGCGAGACCGGCATCCCGCCGCGCTGCCTGACGCTGGAGATCACCGAAAGCGCCGCGGTCGACAACCTCGACGACACGCAGCTGCAGCTGCAGCAGCTCAGCGCGCTGGGCATCGATGTGGCGATGGATGATTTCGGTACGGGTTTTTCGTCGCTGAGCATGCTGCGCCAGCTGCCGCTGAGCACGGTAAAGATCGACCGCGGCCTGATCGACCCGCTGCCGGCGCCGGACGCGGTGGCGGTGGTGATGGCGATCTGCCAGCTGGCGGCCGCGCTCGACCTGCAAGTGGTGGCCGAGGGCATCGAAACGCTGGAGCAAGCGGTGGCCGCGCGCGACGCCGGTTGTCACGCGCTGCAAGGCTTCTTCTACGCGCGGCCGCTGACGGTGGCCGACGCCGGCGAATGGATGCGGCGCCAGCAGGCTGGCGCCGACAGCGGCGGACTGGCCGGCCTGCTGGCCGGCTGACTACGCCGCCGTGGAGCCGAAGCCGCCCATGATGGCGTCGGCTTTCTGGCCCTCGTCTTCATCGTAGATATCGATGGTCAGCATGGCGCCGCTGCGCTGGCGGGCCTGCGCGGCGGCGGCCGGGCCGCCCGGCGTCAGGGAATCGAGCAGGTTGCCGACCATGCTGGTCGACACGCTGGGCGGCAGCGTCGTATGCTTGGTCAGCTTGACGCAGGACGGCGGAAAGCCGCTGGCCAGCAGGGCGCTGCGGGCGCTTTCGGCGTCCGTCACCTGTTCGAAGTTGCGGTGGATGGTGCGGGTCATGATGAGCCTCCTTCTTGAGACTGCGCAGTCATGGGCGGCTTAAAAGCCGGAGACCACGGTTTCGAAATGTTCCACTTTCGGTGGCAGGGCGAAATGGCTGCCCACCAGCCCGCGCCAGGTCAGGAAGCCCTGGCTGCCGCGAAAATCCACCGTATGATGCTCGATCGTCTGCCAGCCCACCACCAGATGGTAGGTATCCGGCACCTCGATATCGCGGTCCAGGCGCATCGACAGGCAGCCGGTGGCGTTCTTAAACACTGGCACCGCCTCGGCCACCGCAGCCTGGAAGGCCGTGTGCGATTCGGGTTTGATGTACAGCTCGGCGACTTCATAAATCATCAGGCATTCCTTTCAAGATATATGCCTCTATTGTGCCTCAAGCGCGGCCGGCGTGCGCAGGATGAACAACATCGCCTGTTGCGCCAGTTGCTGCAGATCGGCGCCGCTGCCGGGCTTGTACCATTGCACGGTCCAGTTCAGCGCGCCGAAGATCAGCAGACGATCAAATTGCGAGGGCATGGCCCAGTCGCCGGAGCGGTGCAGGGCGGCGATGGCTTGGTCCCAGACGGCCTCATAGCGGTCCTTGAGCGCGATGATGCGTTCGCGCGAGGCGGCGTCCAGCGAGCGCCATTCGTACAGCAGCACGGCGATGAAGTGGTGGTCGGGCGCCAGCAGCGTGTGCAGGTGGGCTTCGACCAGCTTGCGCAGCAGCGCGCGCGGCGGCAGCGGCTGGCGGGCGATGGCCTCGATCTCGGCCAGCGAGTGCGCCAGGCCTTGCTCCATGATGGCGGCCAGGATGTCCTGCTTGGTCTTGAAATGGTAGAACCAGCTGCCGGCCTGGATGCCGGCGGCGGCCGCGATATCGCGCACGGTGGTGTTGTCGTAGCCCTTGGTGCGGAACAGCTGGGCCGATTTCTCGATCAATTCCGCGCGCAGGCGGCCGCCTTCCCCTTTCTGGGGCCGGCCGCGTTTCTTCGGGCTGGGGGCGTCGAGGGCAGCGGCACTGGGCATGGCGTGGGTCGGGCGCGGTGGTGTGGCTTTCATTTTAATGCAGTGCGATGGCGGTGTTGAGAAAAAACCATACGGACAGCGTATTTTGTGCTGCATCGCAACAACGTGGCGCAAAGATGGGCTTGAGGCAGATCAGGACTGCGGTTCGGCGCCGGGATTAAGCTGGCCGGACAGGGGTGGGACCGTGCGATGACAGCGAATAAAAAGGCGTTAGCTCAGCTTGACAACGGCAGGCACGGTGCCGAGGATGAGGATATGGACGTCCAGATTGAAACATTGAGACAGGAGAGCGCGGCGGGCATCAGGGAAGTCAACGCCCGCGTCGACGAGTTGCGCCGCGAGACTACGGCTCGCATTGACGAGTTGCACCGCGAGACCACGGCGCGGATTGACGCGCTGCGCAAGGAAACCGCAGACAATTTCAACCACCTAGACGGCAAGCTGGAGCAAATCCGGAAAGAGACTGCCGACCATTTCCTGGCCGTGCACGCGCAGATACGCGAACTGCAGAGGGAAACCTCTTTCCGCATGGACGACATGCGCAAGGGAACCGGTAGCCATATCGACGCTGTGTGCGCACGCATGGACGACATGCGCAAGGAAACCAGTAGCCATATCGACGCTATTTGCGTACGCATGGACGACATGCGCAAGGAAGCCAGTATCCATATCGACACTATGCGTGCACGCATGGACGACATGCACAGAGAAACCCTTAGCCATATCGGCAATTTGCAGCGCGAGACTACCGTCCGTATCGACATGGTCATTTATGAAAGCCAGAAACGTATGGATCGCAGCGACGCCCAGTTCCGCTGGCTGGTTGCGCTATTGCTCTCCGGTTTCCTGGGCATGTTCGGCCTGCTGGCCAAGTCCATGGCCGTGATTTAGCGGGCTGGGGGAGTGTTGGTGCCGGTATATTTCCCGACCGCCGGCGCCGGTAGTAGCCGCCTCGGAGAGGCGCTAAATGGTCGTTCTGTGTGAGAACTGCGCTCACTATAACGGGCAAATATGACGGGCGTTTGACGTGCTGTTGAGAGTAAGATGCGTCGCCGGGCAAAGTGCGGTAGAATGGAGATCTGTGGGGACGACCTGGTTTCGACGTGGGTTGCAAAGCAGAACAGGGCATACCGAGGCCTGGCTACCTCGTAAATACACCCAGAAAAACTTAACTGCAAACGATAACTCGTACGCACTGGCAGCTTAATTGCTGTTAGCTCCTAAACGCTTCTTCCCTGGGGCGGACCGTTAAAAGTCATGGAGTCATTTACAGGGAATCGCACTGTGAGGGGTCACTTCAATCCGTGCTAAATCTAAGGTGAATCGCTAGTCCAAAACGTGCACGTCCGTGTTGTACTGGTTAAATTAAATGATAGTGCTAAGTATGTAGAACTGTCTGTAGAGTGCTTGCGGACGCGGGTTCGATTCCCGCCGTCTCCACCACTAATTCGTTTTAAGCCGCTTCATGAAGTACAAAAAACCCGCCTCCGAGCGGGTTTTTTACTATGTGCGGCCTTCCTCCGACGTCCGCCAGCCCTGTTGATTACTCATCCCCGGTGAGCGCTACGGTCGCCGGCATTCATCCCGCCGGCGCCGGTTTCCTCCCCGATTTGCGGTCATTCGTCGCATGGGCGAAAACACGCGCACCCGAGCCGCTAGAATGGCGGCACAAGTTCAACACGAGGGATTCAATGAGTTCTCCCGCATTTCTGCCATTCAATGCTCCTCCCGTACCGGAAGTCAAACACGACCGCCGCCTGGTGCGCCGCTACCTGCTGCAATCGGCGCTGCGATTCAATGCCGGTTCGCTGCTGTTCCTGTCGCTGGCGATCGCGCTGATGCCGCTCTGGCTGAACTTCGGCACGGCCGCGCCGGGCGAATTCGAGGCCCGCAAGCTCAATCCGTACATGGTCGGCGGCGGCGTGCTGGCGGTGATGGCCTGGTTCGCGATGATGTCGAGCGGGATCGCCCGCAGCTATCTTGCCCGGCTGGTCGAGGAGGGCAAGGCACTGTGTGCCGAGGGAATGGCTTCTTCGGTGACGCGCCGCATCGATGCGCCGTTCAACCCCTATACCACCTTTGACCTGTGCACCGAGTCCTTGTCGGGACTTGCGCTCGGCACGGCGCTTGGCTACTCCGGCCCGCCGGCGTTCTTCCACGACCCATTCAAGGGCCGGATCGTGCTGGGCCGCTGGCGGCCGCTGGCGCTGGGGCGCCATGTGGAGGTGAGGGTATCGCCCGATTTGGGTCCCAGCTGCCGCATCGAGCTGCGCTGCCGCCCGGGCCTGGCCTGGTTCGCGATCCAGCAGGGCGAATCGCTGAAGGCCGCCGAGATGGTGTGCGCCCAGCTACGCCAGCACCTCGCGCGCCATGCAAACGCACTGGATGCGGCCCGGCGCGAACGCGAGCTGGAACGCACCTCGCTGCAGGCGCGCCTCTCGGCCTTGCAAGCCCAGGTCGAGCCGCACTTCCTGTTCAATACCCTGGCCAATCTGAAGTACCTGATCCGCACCAACCAGCATGCCGCGCAGGACATGCTTGACCATCTGGTCGGCTACCTGCAAAACGCGCTGCCGGATATGCGCTCGGTGTCCTCGACGCTGGGACGAGAATCGGATTTGGTGAGCGACTACCTGGCGGTGATGCGCATCCGCATGGGCGCGCGACTGCGCTTCGCCGTCGATGTGGACGAGGAGTTGCGCAGTCTGCCGTTCCCGCCGGCGATGCTGATCTCGCTTGTGGAAAACGCCGTCAAACACGGGCTGGAGCGGGCCAGCCGACCGGGCCTGATCACCATCAGCGCACGGTGCGAGAGCAAGGGACAAGGCAAGCTGCTAAGCGTGTCTGTGGTCGACGACGGCGTCGGCTTGACCGAACAGGCCGGACAGGGCACGGGGCTGGCGAATATCGCAGAACGCCTGCAACTGTTGTATGGGCGCGAGGCCAGCCTTGTCGTGGAGCCCGGCGATGGACAAGGCGTGCGCGCCGTGCTGACGGTGCCTGTGGCAGGAGACCAAGCCTGATGCCGCGCGCCCTGATCGTCGAAGACGAGCCGCTGTTGCAGGCGGAACTGACGGACCAGCTGCGCGTCCTGTGGCCCGAGCTGCAGATCGCCGGCCAGGCCGAAAACGGCATTGAAGCGGTGGCGTGCATCGATGCATTGAAACCGGACATCGTGTTCCTGGATATCCAGATGCCCGGCCTGAACGGCATGGAGGTGGCGCGTCATATTCCCGAGTCCTGCCAGGTGGTGTTCGTCACGGCTTACGCGGACTACGCGCTTGCCGCTTTCGATGCCGGCGCGGCCGATTACCTGGTCAAGCCTGTGACCACCGCACGCCTGCTGCAGACGATCCGCCGCCTGAAGTCGCGCGCGGCCGCCAGCCCGCCGCCGGCCGTGTGGGAAAAGCTGTTCGAGCAGGAGAGCGCGCCGGTCTACCTCAAGTGGATCAAGGCTTCGAGCGGCAATACGGTGCGGCTGGTGATGGTGAGCGAAGTGCTGTACTTCCAGTCGGACGAGAAGTACACGCGGGTGGTGACGGAGAGCGGCGATGCGCTGATCCGCCTGCCTCTCAAGTCTCTGCTCGAACAGCTGGACCCGCAGCTGTTCGCGCAAATCCACCGCAGCGCCATCGTCAACCTGCAGGCTGTCGACCGGATCGAACGCAGCGAACAGGGCGCGCGCGGCGGCGCCGGCCTGGAGGTGATACTGAAAGGCCGGGCCGAGCGTTTGACGGTGAGTGAAGGGTTTACCAGGCAGTTCCGCCAGATGTAGCCGGGCAAGAGCGGTACTGTGTTTGCGCCTTTTGATTTATTCTTTTTCATGGAGCCACATCCTATTATGCGACACCTCTTTTCCGCAGCAGTCATGATCCTGTGCATCACCGCTCTCCCCATCGCAGGCGCACAAGCACAGCGGCCTGCCGCCACCGTGCAACAGTCGCGGTCGTTGAGCGCGGCAGACAAGGCCGCTGCCGTAGACCTGTTAGCCCAGCGCCTGTCCGACAAATATGTTTTCGCCGACGAAGGCAGCAAGATGGCCGCCGCCGTTCGCGATCACTTGCTCAAAGGCGACTACGAGAAGGCCGCGACGGATGCTGAATTCGCGGACTTGCTGACGACCCATATCCAGGCTGCCCACCCGGACAAACACTTGAGCATCCGCTACGCCCTCAACGCGCCACCTGATCGGCCTCGTCCCTCGCTTGACCACGGCGTGCCTGCCGAGATGCTGCAGCGTATGACCGAAGTGGGGCAATACTTGAACTTTTCCTTTGAAAAAGTGGAGCGCCTACCCGGCAATATCATGTACCTCAAGCTGAACGGGTTTTTTTCAGCGGATATCGGCAAGGCCGCCGCTACTGCCGCAATGAGCCTGGCAGCCAATGGCAACGCGATGATCATTGACCTGCGCGAAAATCATGGCGGCGACCCGCGCATGGTGGCGCATGTGGCAAGTTACCTGCTTGGGGACAAGAAGGTTCATCTGTCGGACATCTACTTCCGCGCCGAGAATGAAACCAACTCGTTCTGGAGCGATCCAGCCGTTCCAGGTGCGCGCTTTGGCGCAGACAAGCCCGTCTATGTGTTAACCAGCGGCGAAACCTTTTCCGCAGCCGAGGATTTTACGTACAACCTCCAGGCGATCAAGCGCATCACCGTAGTTGGTGAAACAACCGGAGGCGGTGCGCATCCGGTCCAGCCATTCCGTATCGATCCGAACCTGGTCGCCGTGATACCGGTAGGACGTTCAATCAACCTGATCACAAAAGGCGATTGGGAAGGAACCGGAGTCAAACCCGACGTTGCCGTCGCCGCAGACAAGGCCATGACCAAGGCCAATGCGCTGGCCTTGCGTCAGGTGCTGCCAAAAATCAGCAACCCGAAGGAGCGGTCTATGCTTGAGAAAAAGCTCGCCGAGCTGGAAGCGGCTTTGTAAATCGCTATTGATGTGTTGCACCCTGCAGCGGAACTCCCACCAGGCAGTCGATGTCCAAACCACATGGCGCTGGCGTACATCTGGCAGCGATACGGGGAGCGGATGATGGGCCGAGGACGACCAAAGCAGGGCGACGGAGCAGCGCCAACCGAGACCGCCGCCACCTACCGCGGCCACATGGCCGAAGAGTGCCGGCGGGCCTGCGCGCGGCGCAGCGCGATGTCCCTGAGCACGGTGCGCGGCCAAGCCGACCAGCAATGGGGGCTGGCGCTGTCGGGCGGCGGCATCCGCAGCGCCACGTTCTGCCTCGGCGTGCTGCAAGCGCTGAGCCGGATTCCTGCCGCCGCGCTGCCCGCGCCGCCCGGTGTCGCCAGGAGCGGCCAGGCCAGCGCCGCGCACGACTGTCTGCTGGCCCAGTTCGACTACCTGTCCACGGTCAGCGGCGGCGGCTACGTCGGCAGCTTCTTCGGCAGCTTGTTCATTCCCGGCCGCCTGGGGAGCCCGACGCCTGAAGGCAAGCCCCAAACCGACCAGGAGGCCGCGCAACAGGCCTACCAGGTGTTCACCTGCGATGCCCCGCGCATGCGCGAGGCGCTGCGCGAGCATCTCGGCACGGCCCGTGGACGCGCCGAGATGGCCATGGCGTGGCTGCGGGAAAACGGCCGCTACCTGTCCCCGGTCAGCGCCGGCGATACGCTGTACGGCGCCGCGACCGCGCTCAGGGCCTGGCTGGGCATGCAATACGTGCTGGGCACGCTGCTGGCGTGCCTGTTCCTGGTGCTCGGCCTGGCCAAGCTGGCCTACGGATACGGCCTGGCCTGGGCGTATGCCGCTGATGGAGCGGCAGGAGCGGTCGGGCCGGGCGGACTGCTGCCCCAATGGTTGAGGTTCGCGGCCGGCCCCGCGCTGTGGTGCAGTCCGTTGTGGGACCTGGTGGCGTTGCTGGCCGCCGCATGGGTCGCGCCCTGCATCCTGGCATTCTGGCTCATCTATCCACGCCCCAACAGTACGATCGGCGACAAGCCCGACCTGCGGGCTGCGCTTACATCCTTCCCCCGGGACCTGGGCCGGCAATCGGGCTGGCTGCCGGCGGTGGTCATGGCTGGCCTGATCCTGCTGTTGAGCGGCATCGCGGCCGCCGTGTCCGCGCTGCATGAGGCCGACTGGACGCGCCTGTTTTATGTGGCCGTCGCGGCCTCGGCCCTGATGCTGCTGGCCATGATCTGGTGGTTCGGCACCAGCGTCGGCAACCACGCGGTGATCGGCAACCACCGTGTGGTGCTGACCCGCTGCCTGACCAGCGGCCTGCGCTGGAGCGGCGCCGTGCTGTTCGTCGCGCTGGTCGACACCGCCGCGCAATGGCTGTACATGAACCCTGCGCTGCGGATGCACTGGCTGTCGCAGCTGACGCTGGGCGGCGTGATGACCTGGCTGGTGCACATGACCCAGCACCAGATCAAGGCCGGCACCAGCCAGCCCAAATTGCGGTTGCCGCTGGACCTGTTGTTCGGCGCTCTGGGCCTGTTGCTGGCCTTCGTCTTGTGCGTGCTGTGGGACATGGCGGTGCTGTGGCTCGAATGGAATGGCGGCATACCGCGGCCCGGCCCGCTCGCCGCGGCAGTTGCCGGCCGCTTGCCGCTGGTGTCGATCAGCCTGGCCTGCGCGCTGGCCCTGGTGCTGATCGTCGCGCACTACCCGCAATTTCTCAACCTGTCTACGCTGTCCGGACTGTACGGCGGCCGCCTGACCCGCGCCTACCACGGCGCCTCCAACGGCAAGCGCTTCGAGCACGCCTCGGCGGCGGCCCGCAGCTCCGCCGAGCCCGAGGCCAGCGACCACATCCCCTATGCCGCCTATACCCGGAACCAGATGGCGCCCATGCATCTGATTAACATCTGCCTCAACCAGAACGTCGACCCGTCGGAACAACTGGTGCAACGCGACCGCAAGGGGCGGCCGATGGTCATCCTGCCCGGCATGCAGAACCATCCTGTCGTGCCCAACATCGCGGTCGACGGCCAGATCCTGCATCCGGACCCGGCGCTGCTGGCCCAGAGCGACACGCTGACCATAGGCGAGTGGGTGGCGGTCTCGGGCGCCGCGGTCAGCAGCGGCATGGGGCGCGGCACCACGGCCGCCAAGGCTTTCCTGCTGGGTCTTGCCAACGTGCGGCTGGGACGCTGGTGGCAGTCCGGGATCCCGGCGAAGCCGGACGACGAGCGCAACCGCCTGGCCAGATGGATGCGCCGCTACTTCCCGACCCAGGTGTATCTGGTCGAGGAATTGACCGCCCATTTCCACGGGCTGCGCCGCCGCTTTCACTACCTGAGCGACGGCGGCCATTTCGACAATACCGGCATCTACGAGTTGCTGCGGCCGGAGCGCCACATCAAGCTGATCCTGGCCTGCGACTGCGGCGCCGACCCGGCCTACCAGTACCATGACCTCGGCGTCCTGATCCGCCTGGCCCGGATCGACTTCGGCCTGGACCTGCGCCTGGCGGACGGCGCGCAAGCGGCGGCGCTGGGGGACGCCTTCGGCAGCTTCGAGACCATGCGGCGCGGCGACCGCGACGGCCGCTGTGCTTTGCTGCTCAACGGCTACCGCCCGGGCAGCGCACCGGAAGGCGCGCCGGACGTGCGCATCGTCGTCCTCAAGCCGGTGCAGGTCGGCGCCATGCCGGGCGACCTGTGCACGCACGCGGCCGACCAGCCGCAGTTTCCCCAGCAGACCACGGCCGACCAGTTTTTTGACGAGGCACAGTGGGAGAGCTATCGCAAGCTGGGCGCGCTGATCGCCGAGCGTGTGCTGGGGGCCGGCCAGGCGCATGCCGCCGTGCTCTGGCCATGCCTGAGCAGCTAGGGTGTGGCGCTGGTAGAATCGTGCTCTCCAGTCTCCCCGCACAGGCCGCCATCCATGCTCAAATTCGCCCAACCCCAACTCGATGAAGACACCATCCAGGCCGTTGCCGCCGTGCTGCGTTCCAACTGGATCGCCACCGGTCCCAATGTGACGGAACTGGAGCGTGCCTTGTCGGAGAGCTTCTGCGGCCGCCCCACGCGCGTGCTGACGTCGGCGACCGGCGCGATGGAGATCGCGCTGCAAGTGTGCGGCATCGGCCCCGGCGACGAGGTGATCACCTCCGCGCAAAGCTTTTTCTCCGCGATGAACATGATCGTCAAGGTCGGCGCCACGCCGGTGTTCGTCGACTGCGAGCTGCACAACCGCGCCATCGACCTGGCGCAGGTGGAGGCGGCCATCACGCCGCGCACCAAGGCCATCATGCCGACCCACTTCCCCGGCGCGCTCGGCGACATCGACGCGCTGTACGCGCTGGCCCAGCGCCACCAGCTGCGCGTGATCGAAGACGCCGCGCTGGTGCAAGGCTCCTACTGGAAGGACCAGCCGGTCGGCGGCTTCGGCGACATCGCCACCTTCAGCTTCCACCCGAATAAAAACATGACCACCATCGAAGGCGGCGCCATCGTCGTCGCCAGCGGGGACGAGGCCAAACTGGTGGACCTGCTGCGCTTCCACGGCATCCAGCGCCTGCCCGACGACACGCGCGACGTCGCCGTCGCCGCCGGCAAATTCAATATGTCCGACGTCTCGGCGGTGATCGGGGTGCACCAGTTGAAGCAGCTGCCGCGCTTCCTGGCGCAGCGCGCCGCACTGGTGGAACGCTACTTCGAAAAATTCCCATCATTGCCAGGCGTGGTGCTGCCGCCGCAAGGCGTGCCGCGCCAGAGCTGGAATATGTTCAACGTGCTGATCCCCTACGAACGGTTCGGCCACACCCGCAAGAGCTTCCGCGCCGCCTTGCAGGAGCAGGGCGTCGGCACCGGCATGTCGTATGAGGCCTGCCACCTCACCACCGTCGGCAGAGGCTACGGCTACACCGACGGCCAGTTCCCCAACGCCGAGCGCATCGCGCGCGAAACCGTCACCCTGCCGCTGCACGCGTCGATGACGGCGGAGGATGTCGACCACGTCTGCGCCGTGGTCGCACAAGTCCTCAAGGCCTGACCTTACATGCCGGGCGCCGGCACTTCCGGGATCTGGTTGCGCAGGCTGGCGTTGATGGTGTTCCAACCCTTGATGACGGCGATGGTGTAGCTGATCTCGGCGATCTCGTTGTCCGTGAAGTGCTGCTGCAGCAGCGCGAAATCGTCATCGCTCGGATGCTGGTGCGGCAGCGCGTTGACCGCCTCGGCCCAGTTCAGCGCTGCGCGCTCGCGGTCGCTGAAGAAGGGCGCCTCGCGCCAGCCGGCGATGGCGTTCAGGTGGCGCGGATTGGCTTCCTGCTTGATCAGGTCGCGCCAGTGCATATCGATGCACACGCCGCAGCCGTTGATCTGCGACACGCGCAGATTGATCAGCTCCACCAGGCGCGGGCCCAGCGAACTTTTCTTGACGGTGCCGGACAGCGCGATCATCGCCTGCAGGTTGGCGTGTGCGAGCTGGAAGAAGGGGATGCGTGCGGAGTGGTTCATGATGGTGCCTTTCGGTGGTTTGAGGGCACACCATTGCGCCCTCCATACCTGTTAGACGCCCCGGCTTCACATCCTGTGACAGCTTTTCAAAAAAATCTCAAATAAATTGCGGCACGCCGGTCAGCTTGTCCGGATTGCGCACGATGAAGATCGAAACGATGGCGCCGTCCTCCACCAGGAAGGACTGCGCCGACTCCAGCTTGCCGTCCACATAGCGGATCAGCCCCGGCTCGCCGTTGACGCGCGCCGCCCGGTAGGCGACCTTGTTCGGATTCTGGTGCTCCAGCGACCAGTACATGCCGGCCACGCGCCCGGCTCCGTGCAGGATGTGCAGGAAGGAGTTGACCTTGCCGCCACCGTCGGCCACCATCTGCACGTCGCCCGCCATCATCGCCTTCATGGCGGCGCGGTCGCCGACCTTGGCCGCCTCGATGAATTTGCCCAGCAGGTCGCGGTGCTGGTCCTTCGGCACGTCGAAGCGCGGCTTCTGCTGCTGCACGCGCTCCTGCGCCCGGTGCACCATCTGCCGGCAGGCCGCCTCGCTCTTGCCCAGCACCTCGGCGATATCGGCGTAGTCGTGATCGAACACCTGCCGCATCAGGAAGGCCGCGCGCTCCTCCGGCGACAGCCGCTCCAGCACCCACAGGAAGGCCACCGACACCTCGCTCGCCATCTCGGCGCTGCTCTCGGGCGTGCGCTCGTCCAGCTCCACGATGGGCTCCGGCAGCCACCAGCCGACATAGGACTCGCGCTCCGCCATGCGTCCGCGCAGGCGGTCGATGGCGAGGCGGGTGGTGATCGTCACCAGCCAGGCCTCCGCCGACTGCACGGCCTCCTGCGCGCTGCCGTGCCAGCGCAGCCAGGCATCCTGCACTACGTCCTCGGCGTCGGCGCGCGTGCCGAGCATGCGGTAGGCGATGGAGAGCAGTCGCGGACGCAGGGCGTCGAAGGTGATGGTGTCGGTCATGGCAGGTAAAAGTAGTGGTCCTTCAGCTTAGACGTGGCGGCATTCCATTTTGTGACAGTGTTGCACAACTGTTGATCCCATGTTGGTTTTGCAGCACCTCGCGCTGCAGCAAATGAAATACAACACCGCGCACAAATTTATTTTACGTTCCCGCTGCAAGCCGCGCCAGTCCACAGAAGGAGCGCTGCGTCTTTATCCAGAATGTGAATTTAGATGTACGTAATGATTCGTGTGCGGCGCAACAAATTATCCTTAATCTGGCATGACACTTCAACAATAACGGGAACCGCCGTGGACAAACTACTTACCTTCCCCGACCAGTCCGGGATGACCTTGTCGATCCGCGCCAAGGCCTTGCTATTTCACGATCCGCGCTCGTCGGAGCTGCTGCAGCAGGTGGAGCGCATCGCCCGCAGCGACGCCACCACCCTGATCGTCGGCGAGACCGGCACCGGCAAGGAGCTGATCGCCCGCCACATCCACAACCAGAGCGGACGGCGCGGTCCCTTCGTCGCGGTCAACTGCGGCGCCTTCAGTGAAACGCTGATCGACGCGGAGCTGTTCGGCCATGAGGTGGGCGCCTTCACCGGCGCCACGCAGGCGCGCTCCGGATGGTTCGAGGCGGCCAACGGCGGCACCCTGTTCCTCGACGAGATCGGCGACCTGTCGCTGGCGCTGCAAGTGAAGCTGCTGCGCGTGCTGCAGGAGCGGCAGGTGGTGCGCCTCGGCGCGCGCCAGCCGATACCGTTGAACGTGCGGCTGGTGGCGGCCACCAACGTCGACCTGCACAAGGCGATAGCGGCCGACCGCTTCCGCTCCGACCTGTACTACCGCCTCGGCGTGGCGACCGTGCACCTGCCGCCGCTGTGCGAACGCACCGGCGACATCCTGCCGCTGGCCCGCCACTTCATCGACGTCTACAGCGGCAAGCTGAAACTGGAGGATGTCACGCTGTCGTCGGACGCCAAGGTGGCGCTGCTGTCCTACGAGTGGCCGGGGAATATCCGCGAGCTGGAAAACGTCATCCACTTCGCGCTGATCGTCTGCCGCGACAACCAGATCCAGGCCGAAGACCTGAAGCTGACCGGCATCTCGCACCGCCATCACACGCACCTCGCGCGGCAGGCGCCATCCGCGCCGCCGCCTCCGAGTGCGGACAGCCTCCAGCAGCAGCTTGCTGCGCTGGTCAACAGCATGATAGACAGCGACCAGCCGGACCTGTTCGACCGCTTCGAGGAAGCCGTGGTGCGCACCGCCTTCGACTCCTGCCACCGCAACCAGGTGCAGACGGCGCGGGTGCTGGGCATCAGCCGCAACATCCTGCGCACGCACCTGAAGCGCTTCGGCCTGATCGGCTTCGAAGCGGCGGGGGAGTTGGGTGCGGTGGGCGGCGCCGCCAGCCACGGCGAACTGCTGCAGCATTGATGGGGGCCGCGACCATGCGTCTACAGGCGCACCGGCTGGCCTGCGCGCGCGGCGAGCGGCAGCTGTTCAGCGATCTGAATTTCGAACTGCAAAGCGGCGAAGCCTTGTGGCTCAAGGGCGGCAACGGCAGCGGCAAAACCAGCCTGCTGCGATTGCTGTGCGGACTGGGGCGGCCGCTGGCGGGGGAGGTGCGCTGGAACGGCCGGCCTATCCAGCAGCTGCGCGAAGACTATCACCGCCAGCTGATCTACTGCGGCCACGCCAGCGCCGTCAAGGACGACCTGTCGGCCTGGGAGAACGTCGCCACCGCCAGTACCTTGTCCGGCACCGCGTGCAGCCGTGAGCAGGCCGTGGTGGCGCTGGTCAGCGTGGGCCTGGGCGGTGCGGCCGACCTGCCGGCGCGCGCGCTCTCGCAGGGGCAGCGGCGCCGGGTCGCGCTGGCGCGGCTGGCGATCGATCCGCTGCCGCCGTTGCTGCTGCTCGATGAGCCGTTCGTCGCGCTGGACCAGGCGGCGGTGCAGTCCCTGTGCCGTACGCTGAACCGCCACCTGGCGTCGGGCGGAATGCTGATCTACACCACGCACCAGGCGCAGGCTTTGCAGGCGCGGAGGCTGGAGCAGTTCGACCTGGACCGGCTGCTGCCATGCTGACCGCGCTGGCCCATGTGATACGGCGCGACCTGCTGCTGGCCTTCCGCCGCCGCACTGACATTCTGAGCACGCTGACGTTCTTCGTCATCGTCTGCACCCTGTTCCCGCTGGGCGTGGGGCCGGAGCCGGAACTGCTGCGCACACTGGGCCCCGGCGTGCTGTGGGTCGCCGCGCTGCTGGCCAGCACGCTGGCGCTGAACCGCTTGTTCGGCCACGATCACGCCGACGGCACGCTGGAACAGATGCTGCTGTCGTCCGAGCCGCTGGTGCTGATCGTCGCCGGCAAGGTGGCTGCGCATTGGCTCATCAGCGGCTTGCCGCTGGTGCTGCTGACGCCCTTGCTGGCCTTGCAGTTTGGCCTGGACGGACAGGCGACAACGTCGCTGGCTTTGAGCCTGCTGGTCGGCACGCCGGCACTGAGCCTGGTGGGCGCCATCGGCGCCGCGCTCACCTTGGATGTGCGGGGCGGCGGCGTGCTGGTGGCCTTGCTGGTGCTGCCGCTGTACGCGCCGGTGCTGATCTTCGGCGCCGGCGCGGCAGTCGCCGATGCCGGCAGCAGCACGGCCGAAGCCAACTTGCTGCTGCTCGGCGGCCTGTTGGCCGGCGCCGCCGCGCTGGCGCCGTGGGCCACCGCATCCGCATTGCGTATTTCATTGGAATGACTGAAGAGGGAACATCACCGTGCTAAGTATCCGAACCACCTATACCGCCGACGCAAGCCCGCCGCGCACCGGCCGCTGGCTGCGCTACGCCGCGCCGCAGGCCTTCTTCCCGCTGGCCGGCCGCGCCATACCCTGGCTGCTGGCCGCCGCGTTGCTGCTGTCGGCTGTCGGCCTGTATATCGGCCTGTTTGCCGCACCGACCGACTTCCAGCAGGGTGACGCCTACCGCATCATCTTCGTCCACGTACCTGCGGCCTGGCTGTCGATGCTGATCTACGTGGCGATGGCTTTCTGGGCCGCCGTCGGCCTGGTGCTGAACACGCGGCTGTCGTCGATGATGGCCAGCGCGCTGGCGCCCACCGGCGCGCTGTTCACCTTCCTGGCGCTGTGGACCGGCGCGCTGTGGGGCAAGCCGACGTGGGGCGCATGGTGGGTGTGGGATGCGCGGCTGACGTCGGAGCTGATCCTGCTGTTCCTCTACATCGGTTTCATGGCGTTGCAGTCGGCGATCTCGGACCCGCGCCGCGCCGACCGTGCCGGCGCGGTGCTGGCCCTGGTGGGCGTGGTCAACGTGCCGGTGATTTACTTCTCCGTCCAGTGGTGGAACACGCTGCA
Organism: Duganella sp. HH101; assembly: GCF_001758795.1. Classification (NCBI taxonomy): domain Bacteria; kingdom Pseudomonadati; phylum Pseudomonadota; class Betaproteobacteria; order Burkholderiales; family Oxalobacteraceae; genus Duganella; species Duganella sp. HH101. Next base: position 44,902 of record NZ_LRON01000008.1, read on the forward strand.
CCAGGGCTCGTCGATATCGCTGCGCAGCGCGCCGACGATGGCGACGCTGATGCTGCAGGGGATGCTGATCATGACGCTGGCGCTGTGGGCCTACGCCATCGCCGCCACGCTGCAAAGGCTGCGCGCCATCGTGCTGGAACGCGAGCAGCATACGGAATGGGTACAACGTTACATCACGGAGAAGCAATGATTTGGGATAGCTGGAACGATTTGATCGCGATGGGTGGGTATGCGAAGTACGTGTGGGGTTCGTTCGCCGTGGTGGCGCTGGTGCTGGCGGGGGAGCAGGCCGCATTGGCGCTGCGCCGCCGCGCCGCGTTGAAGGCGGCCCGCTCGGCGCAGGCACCGGGAACGCGCGCATGACGCGCCGTCAACAACGCCTGGCGTTGCTGGCCGCCGCCTTGAGCGCGTTGCTGGTGGCGGCGTGGCTGATACTGTCCGCGTTCCAGAAAAACCTGGTGTTCTTCTTCACGCCCAGCCAGGTGCTGGCGGGCGAAGCGCCGCACAACAAGAGCTTCCGCATGGGCGGCATGGTCGAACCGAACAGCCTGAAACGCGAAGCCGACGGCATCACCGTCAGCTTCATCGTCACGGATACGGTTCAGCGCCTGCCGGTGCACTATCGCGGCATCCTGCCGGACCTGTTCAAGGAGGGCAAGGGCGTGGTCGCGCAGGGGAAGCTGGGCGACGACCACCGCTTCGTGGCCGACGAAGTGCTGGCCAAGCACGATGAAAACTACATGCCGCCGGATGCGGCCTACGCGCTGAAGAAAGGCCGCCAGACTGCCAAGGTGGACAAATGATCGCCGAACTGGGTAACTTCGCATTGATGCTCGCACTGGCCCTGGCGCTGGTGCAGGCCAGCTTGCCGCTGCTGGGCGCATGGCGTGGCAACCAGCGCTGGATCGCGCTGGCGCGGCCCGCTGCGGCCGGGCAGTTTGTCTTTGTCAGCGCTGCTTTCGGCTGCCTGCTGGCGGCGTTTGCCATCAACGATTTCTCGGTGGCGTACGTGGCATCCAATTCCAACTCGATGCTGCCGATTTACTACCGCGTGGCGGCCGTGTGGGGCGGCCACGAGGGCTCGCTGCTGCTGTGGGTGCAGATCCTGGCCGGGTGGACGGCGGCGGTGGCGGTGTTCAGCCGCCGCCTGCCGGCGGCGATGACGGCGCGTGTGCTGGGCGTGATGGCATGGATCAGTGTCGGCTTCCTGCTGTTCATGCTGTTCACATCCAATCCGTTCGACCGCCTGCTGCCGGCCGCACGCGATGGTCGCGATCTCAATCCGCTGTTGCAGGACTTCGGCATGATCATCCATCCGCCCTTGCTGTACATGGGGTATGTCGGCTTCTCGGTGGCCTTCGCGTTCGCCATCGCGGCGCTGCTGGGCGGCCAGCTGGACGCGGCATGGGCGCGCTGGTCGCGGCCGTGGACGCTGGTGGCGTGGGCCTTTCTCACGCTGGGTATCTTCATGGGCAGCTTCTGGGCCTACTATGAACTGGGTTGGGGCGGCTGGTGGTTCTGGGATGCGGTGGAAAACGCATCCTTCATGCCCTGGCTGGTCGGCACCGCGCTGATACATTCGTTGGCGGTGACGGAGAAGCGCGGCAGTTTCAAGAACTGGACGGTGCTGCTGGCGATTGTCGCGTTCTCGCTGTCGCTGCTGGGAACCTTCCTGGTGCGTTCCGGCGTGCTGACATCGGTGCATGCGTTTGCCACCGATCCGCGCCGCGGCCTGTTCATCCTGGTCTTCCTGGCGATCGTCATCGGCGGTTCGCTGGCGCTGTACGCGTGGCGCGCGCCATCGGTGGGCTTGGGCGGCCGGTTCGCACTGTTCTCACGCGAGTCGCTGCTACTGTTGAATAACGTGCTGCTGCTGACGGCGGCCGCCACGGTCCTGCTGGGGACTTTGTATCCCTTGCTGCTGGATGCGCTGGACCTCGGCAAGATATCGGTGGGCGCGCCGTACTTCGAGGCGGTGTTTGTGCCGCTGATGCTGCCGGTGCTGGCGCTGATGGCGGCCGCACCCTTCGTCGAATGGAAAACTGCGGAGCTGCGGCCGGTGCTGGCGCGCGTGTCGCGCATCGGCCAGGCCTCGCTGTTGTTTGGCCTGGCGGCCTGGCTGGGTTGGAAGCTGACGCCCGCCGTTGCGGGTAGCTTGATGCTGGCGGTGTGGATAGTGCTTGGTACCGCGCTGCATCTGTTCCAGCGCGTGGCGGCGGCGGGGGAGGGCGTGTCGCTTGGCCGTCATCTGGGCAAACAGCCGTTGAGCTACTGGGGCATGCTGGCGGCCCACGCCGGCGTGGCGGTGTTCGTGGTCGGCGTCACGCTGGTCAAGGGAGGCGAAGTGTCCGAGGACGCCAGCTTGCGCGTCGGCGACAGCATCGTCAGCAATGGCTGGCGCTACAGCTTTACCGCGCTGGAGAAAGTCGACGGACCGAACTACATCGCCGCCCGGGCCACCTTCGAAGTGCAGGGAGTGGACGGCCGGGTGCTGGTGCTGCGGCCGGAGAAACGCTACTACACCGTGCAGCAGATGCCGATGACCGAAGCAGCCATTGATCGCGGCTTCACGCGGGATATCTATTTGTCGCTGGGCGAGCCGGGCAAGGATGGCGCGTGGGCGGTGCGTGTGCAGAGCAAGCCGTTCGTCGGCTGGATCTGGGCGGGCTGCCTGATCATCGCCAGCGGCGGCCTGCTGGCAGCATCCGACAAGCGCTACCGGCTGGCGCGGCAGGGAAGCGTTTCCCCGTCCGCCGCCGAAGTCCGATTTAATCTGGAGAGCATATGAAACGATACATTTTGCCGCTCGGCGGCTTTGCGGTACTGCTGGTTTTCCTGGGCATAGGCTTGCGGCTCAAGCCGCAGGAGATACCCTCGCCGCTGATCGGCAAGCGTGCGCCGGCATTCTCGCTGCCGCAGGTCGAGGATGCGGGGCGCACCTTCAATTCGAAGGACATGGCGGGCAAGGTTTGGGTGCTGAACGTGTGGGCATCCTGGTGCGCGCCTTGCCGCGCCGAGCATCCCGCGCTGCTGGAGTTCTCGCGCTTGGCGGCCGCGCCGGTGGTGGGGCTGAACTACAACGATGTGCGCGGCGATAGCCAGAAGTGGCTGCGGGAGTTTGGCAATCCTTACCAGGTGTCCGCGTTCGACGGCGATGGCAAGACCGGCATCGAGTTCGGCGTGTATGGCGTGCCGGAGACCTTCGTCATCGACAAGCAGGGGCAGATACGCCTGAAGCTCACCGGGCCGCTGACCTCCGAACTGATACGCGAAAAGCTGCTGCCCATCATACGGGAGCTTAATCATGCCTGAGCTGCGGCGTAGTCTGGCATGCCTGGCTGCGGTGTGGTCTTTGCTGGCGCAGGCTGCGCCATCGCCGGCCGACGCATCGGCCGATGCCGCGTTGGAGCTGCGCGTTCAGCACGTGGCCGAACAGCTGCGGTGCCTGGTCTGCCAGAACCAGACCATCGCCGATTCGCACGCCCAGCTGGCGCTGGATCTGAAGAAGGAAGCACGTACCCAGCTGGCCCGCGGCCGTTCGGAGCAGGATGTGATTGATTTCATGGTGCAGCGCTACGGCGACTTCGTGCTGTACCGGCCGCCGTTCAAGGCAAATACCTGGCTGCTTTGGCTGGGACCATTCGCGCTGTTGGCCATCGGCCTGCTGACGCTACTGTATCAATTGCGGCAACGCGGTTTCGCAATGGAGGATTCGGAATGACGAGCTTTATCCTGATCGCGGGCGCCATGCTGGCCTGCACTCTGCTGTTTGTACTGCCACCGTTGTTGCGCCGCGAAGTCGGCGGCGACGCGCCCGTGAAGCTGCCGCGCCAGCGCTGGCCGGTGATACTGGTCGGATTGTTTGTGCCGCTGCTGGCGGTGTCGCTGTATGCGTTGCTGGGCACTCCTGCGGCGCTGGAGCGTCCATCGGAACCGGCGCTGGCCGCCGCATCGCCCGGCGCCGCCGTCGGTCCTGAACAGGTCGAAGCCATGGTGGCCCGGCTGGCTGCGCGTCTCGCCAAGGAACCCAATGACGCCAACGGCTGGCGCATGCTGGCGCGCTCGTACGAAACGCTGCGCCGCTTCGATCAAGCGGCCGACGCCTACCGCCATTTGCTGGCGCTGGAGCCGGCCACTCCGGAACTGCTGGTGGACTATGCGGTCGTACTGGGCATGACGCTCAATACCTCGCTGGCCGGTGAACCAGAAGCGCTGATCGCCCGTGCGCTGGCGATCGACCCGAATCACATCCAGGCCTTGGCGCTATCGGGCAGCGCGGCGCTGGAGCGCGGCGATTATGCAAGCGCCGTCAAGCCGTGGAAGAAGATACTGGCGCTGGTGCCTGCGGATTCGGATATCGGGAAATCGATCTCGGCGAACATCGCCCAAGCGGAGGCACAGGCGCAGCGGCGATAGTGCGCCGCGCCTGTGCAGGCGGCCGTCAGGCCGCTTCCTCGAGATGATGGTGGTCGTCGTGCGCCTGCGGTGGCAACGGGATGGTGTAGATGCCGGCATCGGTGGTCAACAGCAGACCGGCAATCGACGCCGCGTTTTGCAGCGCCGCTTTTGTCACCTTGGCCGGATCAAGCACACCCAGTTTAAACAGGTCGCCGTAGCTGCCATCGGCCGCGTCGAAGCCGAAGTCCCCGCTGCCATCAAGTACCCGCGCCAGCACGGCGGCAGGCTGGCCGCCTGCATTGGCGACGATCTGCCGCAAAGGCTCTTCGAGCGCGCGCAGCACGATGGCGATGCCCGCATCCTCGTCCGCGCTGTCGCCGCGCAGAAGCAGCGCAGCCGGCCTTGCGCGCAGCAGCGCCACACCGCCTCCCGGTACAACACCGTCGGCGATGGCAGCGCGTGTCGCATGCAGCGCATCCTCCAGCCGTGCCTTCTTCTCGGACAGTTCGGCCTCGGTGGCGGCTCCCAACCGTATCACCGCGACACCGCCGGACAGGCCGGCCAGGCGCTCATGCAGTTTGTCGCGGTCGTAGCCGGCGGAAGTGTCGGCTATCTGCGCCTTGATCTGCGACGAGCGTGCCGCTATTCCCGCCGCAGGACCGCCGCCGTCGATGACGATGGTGTGCTCCTTGCCCACCTCAACCCGCCGCGCCGTGCCCAGGTCGGCCAGCGTAACAGCCTGCAGCGTCAAGCCGCTATCGCCGGACAGCACACGGGCGCCGGTCAACGCCGCCAGATCCTCCAGACTCTCGCGGCGACGTTCGCCGAAACCCGGCGCCTTCACCGCCACCGACTTCAGCAAACCCCGTGCGTGATTGACCACCAGGCCGGCCAGTGCCTCGCCCTCCACATCCTCGGCCACGATCAGCAGCGGCCGGCCGGTTGTGGCGACCAGTTCAAGCAATGGCAGCAGTTCGCGCACGTTGGCGATTTTTTGATCGGCCAGCAGTATCAGCGGCCGTTCAAGCTCCGCCACCTGCCGTTCCGCGTCGCTGATGAAATAGGGCGACAGGTAGCCGCGCTTGAACTGCAAGCCCTCGGCGACGGTCAGGTCGTCCTGCAGCGACGGCCCGTCTTCCACCGTAATCACGCCATCCCTGCCCACGCGGTCGAAGGCGCGTGCGATCAAGTCGCCGATAACCGCGTCTGCATTGGCGGATATGGTGGCCACCTGCGCGATCGCCTGGTTGGTGGCGACCGGACGGGCGGCCGTAGTCAATTCAGCCACGACGGCGGCCACCGCCTTGTCGATGCCGCGTTTCAGCCCTATCGGACTGAAACCGGCCGTGACGTACTTCAGGCCCTCGCGCACGATGGCTTGCGCGAGAACGGTGGCGGTGGTGGTGCCATCGCCCGCATCGCTGCCGGTGCGGGCGGCGACTTCCTTGATCAGCTGCGCGCCCATGTTCTGCAACGGATCGGCAAAATCGATCTCCCGCGCCACGGTGACGCCATCCTTGGTCAGTGCCGGCGTGGCGTGGCCGCGCTCCAGCACCACGTTGCGGCCCTTGGGCCCCAGCGTCAGCCTGACCGCATTGGCCAGGACGTCGACGCCGGAAGCCAGGCGCCTGCGGGCGCCGTCCCCAAATACGATACCTTTCGCCGTCATCAGTTAGCGGCGAAGCAGTACAGCAGGCCGGCGCCGCCGGTGGCGACCAGGTTCGCCTGGCCGCAGCCACGGCTTGGATGGGCGGCATTCCAGGACGTGTTGCCGCCACCGGTGCGGTCGAAGTGGCCCAGCTGCGCCGAGCCGTCGGCGGCGCTGCTGGTGTAGTTTTTACACGTATGGTCGGCGGCATCGGCGTAGGCGCGGCCGTCCGGCTGCGAGCCGGTGATGATGTCATGCTCGTTCGGCTTGTCGCCTGCGCCCTTCACCGGCTCGTTCTTCTCGGTGAAGACAGTGGTGCGCGTCAGGTTGTTGCCGAGGCGCGCAGCATCGAGCGTGTCGCCATGCAGGTGCGCCACATCGCGCGCCACCACGGCGCCACGCGTGTTGAACCATGGGCCATTGCCGATGCGGTCGCGCGCATTGACCGCAGGCTTGCCGTCGGCCGCCTGGGTGCTGAGGTAGGCGCGCCAGGTCTGCTTGCCCGCGCCGACCGATTCGGCCAGCTTCTGGCAGTGCGCGTCGGCGCCGGCCAGGCCGCCCAGGTCCGCACCTTTGCCCAGGCCTTCGCTGGTGACGAAGAAGCTTAGCGGCTTGGCCGGATCGGTGGAACGCGCGGTGTTCGGCTGCGCAGGCGCGGCTGCTGCTGGCGCGGCCGGCGTCTGCGCAGACGCCGCATAGGAGAGGCACAGCGCCGTGACGGCGCCGCAGATCAGGGCTGCTTTATGTATGGTCGTGGTCATGTTCAGTCTTTGGATTTGAAATCGTCGTGGCAGGATTTGCAGGTGCGCTGCAGCTTGCCGAATTGGGCCTTGATCGCCGCTACATCGCCGCCACCCGCCACGGCGGCCAGTTCGGTGGCCTCCTTGCCGAAGCTGGCGTTGAGTTCAGCGAAGTGTTTGCCGTCCTTGAACAGCTCCGGCTTGGCGCTGGTGTCGTGCCAGCCCTTGCCTTGCTCGGTGCCGGCCGCGAACAGGCCGCCCAGGCCGGAGTTGGCGATGGCGGCGATGGTGTTCGCTGCGCGCTGTACTTCGTCCTTGTTGTACTGGCCTTCGACCGACGCCTTGATACGGCCAGTGTTCCACGCCACCAGCTGGAAGGCCGACTGGCGCCACTTGATGAGGTTCTCCGGCTTCGGCGCCTGCTGCGCCAGCACGCCGGCGGAACCGGCGAGGAGGGTGATCGCCAGCGTTGAGATAAGTACCTTCTTGAGTCCTTGTTTCATCTGTTTTCCGTCGTAGAGTTGAAAAGAAAAGCGTTACTTGGCGCGTCCGCCATAGCCCTCTGCCAGCAAGGCGATCTTGTAGGCCGCGCCGCGTCCGACCACATAGAGAGTCTTCTTGTCCGGCCCGGCGAAGGCCAGGTTCTGTGGAGCTTTCGGCAGCGCCACCACACCCAGCGCCTCGCCCTTGCTGGAGAAGACCTGGATGCCGGCGGTGGAGGCCACATACAGCCTGCCGCTGTCGTCGACGGCCAGGCCATCGGCGCCGCTGCTGTTGCCAGTGTCCGTCTTGCGCCAGCCTTCCAGGCGCGCGAAGTTGCGGCGCGGGCCGATGCTGCCGTCGGCGGCGATGTCGTAGGCCAGCACGTGCTCTCCGGCGGTGTTGGCGACGTACAGCACCTTCTCGTCTGGACTCAGCTGGATGCCGTTGGGGCGTTCGATATCGGCGGCGATGCGTTGCAGCTCGCCCGATGGTGTGATGTGGTAAACGGCGGGCTTGGCCACCACCGGTTGATCTACTGGCGCGGGCGTGCCCGCCGGACGTGGCGGCGCACCGGAATCGGTAAAGTAGACGCCGCCCTTGCGGTCCACCACCAGGTCGTTCGGGCGGCCGAACGGCTTGCCCTCGAACTGGTCTGCCAACGTGCGCGCATGTGACGGAGGGTAGACGATGCCCACGCGCGGCTTCAGTACCTGCACCGCATACAGATCGCCGCTGGCGTTGAAGCCGAGGCCATTCGAGCCGTTGCTGTTGTCGAGGAAGGTGGACGTGCTGCCGTCGGCGGCGATGCGCGTGATGCGGTTGGCCGTGGTCTCGGTGAAGATCAGGCTACCGTCAGGCAGCACTACCGGCCCTTCGGTGCCGGTAAAACCATCGCGTATCAGCTCGATCGGCGTGCCGGCCGCCACCACGCCCGCGATGGCCGGAGTGGTGGTGGGGACCGCCGCTGTCTGCGCGTTGGCGGTGATGTCGGCTGCCACCAGCGCCAGGCCGGTTGCGACCAGTGCTGCGAGGTGAGGCCGCCAGGTGGTATAGCGTTTGCTCATCGTCGTGCTCCTCAAGATTTTTTGGCCGGACGCTGGGCCAGTTGCTGCACGGCCGCCAGCGCTTTCTCGACGTTGGCTTCCGGCGTCAGGCCGCCCACGGCGGCGGCGATCCTGCCGTCCGGTGTGATGACGAAGGTGGTGCGTTCGGTCGCCGCGTGGTCGATCTCGACGCCGCGCGTATCCTTCTTGCCGGCGGCGATCTCGCGGATCGCCAGTTCGTAGGACTTGGCGATATCGCCGTTGACATCGGCGGCGACCGGGAATTTTCCAGCGCAGTAGTTGGGATCGGCCGAGAACTCGTTGAGACGCACGATGCTGTCCAGCGAAACGCCGACCACCGTGGCGCCGGCGGCGCTGAACTTGTCGTGGTTGACGGCGAAGGTGTGCGCCTGGACGTTGCAGCCGCCGGTGAAGGCGGACGGGTAGAAGTACACCACCACCGGCCCTTTCTTCAACGCGTCCTTGAGCGAGAAGGCGAAGGCCTTGCCGGCCTGCGACGCCTGCACCTTGAATGCGGGAGCGGCGTCGCCTTCCTTCAGCGCGGCGGTGGCTGGCAGGGCGACTGCGGCCGCCAGCAGCGTAGCGATTAACATGCGTTTCATTGGTACTCCTGTTCTGGTTAGTGGTCTACATCTCGGATACATAGCGGGCCAGCGCTTCGATCTCGGCGTCGCTGAGCGGCGCCGCCAGCTGGTTCATCACGCCGCCGGCGCTGTTTTTGCGGCTCCCGCTGCGCCAGTCGTGCAGTTGCTGCTCCAGGTAGCGTTGGCCCTGGCCGCCGATGACCGGGCCGACGCCTGCCGTGCCTTTACCGTTTTCGCCGTGGCAGCTGGTGCAGGCGGGCAGCTTGCGCGCCGGATCGCCTCGTGCGTACAGCTGCTGCGCATGCGACAGCGGGGCGGTGGCCTGCTGATGCGCCTGCGCCGACTTGGCGGCGGCCGGCATCGGCGGCAGCGTGGCGAAGTAGGCGGCGATGTCGGCCAGGTCGGCGTCGCTGATCCCGGTGGCCATCATCTTCATGAATTCATGCTTGCGTTTACCGCTGCGGAAATCCTGTATCTGCTTGATGATGTACTCCGGATGCTGGCCGGCCAACTTGGCGAACTTGCCGTCCGTGCCTACGCTGAAGCCCTGGCCTTCGCCGCTGCCGCCGTGGCATTCAAGGCAGCGCTCGGAGTCCGCCTTTTCCCTGCCCACTACCGGATCGCCCCGCGGCGCGGCGGAGGCGGGCAGCTGCGCCAGCAGCAGCCACGCCAGCGCGGCCGTTTGTAAAACTCTGCGAATACGCTACTCCTTCTTGTAAAAAGTGTGGCAGGTGCGGCAGGTGCGCGACAAGTTGGTGGCGGCCGTGGTGGCCGATTCAAAATTATTCACCGCCACGAAGCCGACGATTTCAGTCGACAGCTCCTTGCTTTGCCGCGCCAGGTCCACCGCGTTCTTTGCATCGCCCTTGTGGTCGAAGAAGGTTTCGACCTGCGCGAACATCTGCGTCAGTTCCTTCGCATCCGCCGTGGCGGCCTGTTTGTTACTCAACGCGATATTCGACGACAGGCTTTTGTTGGTATCCTCGATGGACTGCATCAGGTCCACACTCAGCTCTTCAGCCGACCGGACCCCGGCCGACAGCGCCATCGAGACTGCAAACAGCAAAATGACTTTACGCATGGAGGCCTGTTCTTAAGGACGCAGCTGGCCGCGAATCTCGCCCGGCCGATGGTCGGCGCTGTGGACGTTGATGTACAGGTTGCCGGCCAGGTAGCTGGCGTACTGCTCGTCGTTGAGCGTAGCGCCGGCCGGCACGGACCAGGTGTTGTCGCCGGTTTTAGTCAACGTGATCACCGGTGGCCCGCTCTTGCCCGCCGCCCCCTGATGGATGTGGGCGGCGGTGGCCTGGACCTCCTTGGTGGTGATGCTGCCGCTGACCGCGTGCTCGGCGCCGCTGCCCACGGTGATGGTGCCCGCGCCGCTGGCGTTGGTGGCGACGGCCGGCGTTTCCTCAGCGCCGGTAAGGCTTACTTTGGTGTCGCCCGCGTAGGCCGCAGCGGCGGCCATGGTCAGGAGGAGGACGATGCTGTATTTTTTCATGTTCGGTTCCTTGATCAGGCAATCAGTTCTTTGATGACTTTTCCATACACGACGGTCGGGCGTTCCGAGCGGCCGTTGTTGAGGAAGGTGGTTTTCAGGTGGTCGAGGCCCAGCAGTTGCAGCACCGTCGCGTGCAGGTCGTAGGTGTCGACAGCCTTGTCCTTGTCCGCCACCTGCAGGCCGATTTCGTCGGTCGCGCCGTAGGTGCTACCGGCTTTGATGCCGCCGCCCGCCACCCACTGTGTGTAGCCCCATGGGTTGTGATCGCGGCCATTGCCGCTTTGGCCGTAGGAGGTGCGACCGAATTCCGAAGTCCACACCACCAGCGTCGAATCCAGCAGGCCACGCGACTCCAGGTCGGCCAGCAGGCCGGCGATAGGCTTGTCGATCATGCGGGCGTTGACGCTGTGGTTTTTTTCCAGATCGCTGTGCGCATCCCAGCTGGTGATCTCGGTCTGGCCATCGGGTGCGCCGGATACCACCTGGATGAAGCGCACGCCGCGTTCCACCAGACGGCGGGCGCGCAGCAGCGTGGTGCCGTAGCTTGCGCTGGTCTCGTCGTTCAGGCCATACAGCTCCTTGGTCGCATCGCTCTCCTTGCCCAGGTCCACGGCTTCCGGCGCGGCGACCTGCATGCGGTCGGCCAGTTCGTAGGAACGCACGCGGGCTTTCAGTTCGGTGTCCGCCGAGTAGCGCGCCGCGCCTTCGTTGTTGAGGCGCTTGAGCAGGTCCAGCGAGGCGCGTTGCTGCGACGCGGTGCGCAGTTCCGGGCGTTCCAGGTACAGGATGGGCGACGGGCCGGGACGGAAGGCCGTGCCTTGGTACACCGCCGGCAGGAAGCCGGAGTTCCAGTTGACTGAACCGGCGCTAGGCTCACTCTTGCCGTTGTAGAGCACCACGTATGGCGGCAGGTCAGGATTGGCCGAACCCAGTGCGTAGCTGACCCACGCGCCCAGCGAAGGGCGGCCGGGACTCAGGTCGCCGGTGTTCAGCTTCAGGATCGAGATATCGTGCGTGGCGCCGACGGTGACACTGGATTTGATGAAGGCGATCTTGTCGGATTGCGTGGCGATGTTGGGTACCAGGTCCGAGAACCACGAACCGCTGTCGCCATGCTGCTTCCAGGTGCGCTTGGACGCATACAGTTTACCGACGCCGCCCTGGGTGCTGGTCTTGATCCCTTTCAGGAAGGAGGCCGGCACGTCCTGGCCCGCCAGCTTGATCAGGTCAGGCTTGTAGTCGAACAGGTCCAGCGTGCTCGGGGCGCCGTTCATGTGCAGCCAGATCACGGATTTGACCTTGGCCGGGAAGTTGGGCTGTTTCGGCGCCAGTGGATCCGCCAGTTCGGCGGCGGTTGCCGCGTGCAGCAGGCCGCCGCCAGGCAGCAGGCCGGTGAGCGCGCCGGCGCCGATACCAAGGCCGGATTTAAGCAGGAAGTCGCGACGTGTATTGATACTCATGGTGCAGTCCTTTTAGATAGTGTTAGAAGCGGTAGGCAAAGTCGTTGGAGTTGGAGACCGCGTGCACCAGGTCGACGAATGCCGCCGCCCGCACCGGATTCACCTGCTGGTTTTCTTTCAGGCCGAGCGGTACGGCGATTTCAAACTTGCCGTCCGCGTTTTTGGCCAGGATGATTTTTTCCTCCTTGTCGAGGAATTCCTTCAACGCCGCCTTCTCGGACTTGTTCGGAGCGCGGGCAAACAGGATCTCGTACAGACGGTTCAACTGCGCCGTTTCATCCTTGCCGGCCTCGCGGATCACGCGGCCTGCCAGTGCCTGCGACCAGCCGAACACCACGTCGCTGTTGAACAAGGTCAGCGCCTGCAAAGGCGTGGTGGTGACATCGCGCTTGTGGTGCGCATGCGATGGATCGGCCAGGTCGAAACTCTGCATCAGCGGATACGGCACGCTGCGGCGTACGAACACGTAGACGCTGCGGCGGTTCTGCTCAGCGGGATCGGTGGATGGCGTCCACAGGTTGCCGGCGTTGAAGTTGGCTGGTACCGGTGGGAACACGGCAGGGCCGCCGATCTTGTCTTCCAGCTTGCCGGAAGCGGCCAGCAGCGAATCGCGGATCTCTTCGGCTTCCAGGCGTTTGCGCGGGTAGACCGCCAGCAGCTTGTTGTCCGGATCGACCTTCAGCACATCGTCGCGCTGACCGGAGGACTGGCGGTAGACGCTGGACAGCAGGATCTGGCGATGCAGCTTCTTGACGCTCCAGCCCTGCTTGACGAAGTCGGTCGCCAGGTAATCGAGCAGCTCCGGGTGCGTAGGCTTCTGGCCTGCGCGGCCGAAGTCGGCCACCGAGGCGACGATGCCGTTGGCGAAGTACTGGCTCCACACGCGGTTGACGAACACGCGCGCCGTCAGCGGGTTGTCGGCGCTGGCAAGCCAGTTGGCAAGCGCGGTGCGACGGCCGGACGAGGTTGCGGTGGGCTTGATATCCAGCTTGGCGTTGGCGCCCGCCCACAGCACCGGCAGCGCCGGTTGCACTTCGTCGGTCGGACGCTCATGCACGCCGCCGAAGCGAACGAAGGTCGGCGGCGAGTCGGCGTGACCCAGCTCGGTGGCGGCGGTCAGCGTCAGGCTGCCTTTCTCCGGCTTCAGCTTCTCGAACTTCTTCAGATCGGCAGTCAGCTTCTGATACTGCTTCCATTTGTCGACGTTGGCCGGGTTGTAGTCCGCGCTGTCCTTGTCCTCGGCGGTCAGTTTCAGATAGGCCACCACGTCCTGGTCGGTGCTGACGGTTTTCAGGCGGAAGTTCACCCAGCGGTCCATCGCCGTCCATTCGGCTTCAGGCTTGAAGATCGCCTCGCGGCTGTCGGTCAGGTAGCGCTCCTTGTGGTACTTGACGGCCACCGTACGGATGGTGTCGAGGATGGCCTTCTGCTGCGCGCGGATATCCTTGGTCGCTTCGCGGTAGGCGGTCTGCTGCTTCTCGTACGCCAGTTCGGCATCGCCCTTGATGGCGGGGGCTTTTTCGTCGAAGCTGGTGTTGGCGAAGAAGGCCTGCAGCTGGAAGTACTCCTTCTGGCTAACCTTGTCCGCCTTGTGGTTGTGGCAGCGCGCGCAGCCCACGGTGGCGGCCAGGAAGGTCTCGCCGACCAGGTCCGTCATGTCGGTGGCGATCTGGTATTTACGCTGCACCAGGTCGCGCGAGTTCGAGTTGTCCGGATAGCCGGCCAGGAAACCGGTGGCGATCTTGGCTTCCTGGCTATCGGGCCACAGCTCGTCGCCTGCCAGCTGCTCCTTGATGAAGCGGTCGAACGGCTTGTCGGCGTTGAAGCCGGTGATGACGTAGTCGCGATAGCGGTAGTTGTTTGGACGGGTGGTGTCGTTCTGGAAGCCTGCGCTGTCGGCGTAGCGCGCCAGGTCGAGCCAGCGGCGCGCCTGTCGTTCGCCGTAGTGCGGCGACGACAGCAGGCGGTCCGCCAGCTTCTCGTAGGCGTCCGGCGACTTGTCGTTGACGAAGGCGCGCACTTCCTCAGGCGTCGGGATCAGGCCCCAGGTGTCGAGCGTGGCGCGGCGGATGAAGGTGGCGCGGTCTGCGTCCGGCGACGGCTTCAGGCCTTTTTCCTCCAGCTTGGCGAGCACGAAAGCATCGACCGGTGTGCGTACCCAGCTTTTCTGTTTAACGATAGGGGCGGCCGGCTGCTGTGGCGTTGTATATGCCCAGGCCTTGCTGTTTGCCGGCGCTGCGGCCTTGGGGGTGTCGTCGGGCGCCGCCGACAGCACTGCGGAAAAGCTTAGCAGCACGGCGATCGATAGCGTCTTTATTGCGGGCTTGTTCACTGACTTGCTCCTTCTGTATGCGTGGACGAGATAAGGCATCACTGCTTTAGATAGCAACTATCGGACCAGCAGTCGCCTGACACTCATGTACTTGATTTAACTGGGAATTCTTCTGCGGGCAGCAGGAGCGCCTGCTGCCGCGCGGTCAGTTGCAGCGGCCTGCTGTTGAATATCCAGCAGGCCGCTGCTGCGATTACAGCTTGCCGCTGAAGCTCAGGCCAAACCAGCGCGGATACGGATTCGGCGAATAGCTGGTCCATGCCGGTTCGTGCTTGCGGTTGTCGGTGGCGTTCTTCACGATCAGGCTGACGTCGAAACCGGCCTTGGTGGTGAGGCCGATGGCGATGTCGGTGATGGCGTTCCCAGGCACGTAGCCGTAGTCGGATAGCGTGTCCGTGTTGTTATAGCGGCTGGTGAAGGCGGTATTGAAGCTGGCGTGGAACTGCTTGTTGGCCCATACGGGTATGCGGTACTCGGCGCCGACGTTGCCGGTCCACTTGGCCACGCCCGGCAGCGTCAGGCCGCTCTGGTCGACGTAGGGTGCTGTCAGGTAGGCTTGCTCGTCCGGTTTGGCGGCCAGCGGGAAGCTGATGTAGCGCGCGTCCGTATAGGCGCCGGCCACGCGGATGCTGAGGTTCTGGATGCCGGAGTAGACCGCATCCAGCTCCAGCCCGCGCGCCCGCACCTTGGGCACATTGCCCTGCGCCGTCACGTAGGCGGTCGGATTGGCCTGGCCGTTGGCGATATTGGTTTGCGTGGTGAAGTCGTCCACCACACGTACCGTCGACTGGTAGTCGCGGATGTTCATCTGGAACAGGTCGGCGTTGAGTATCAACGTGTTGTTCAGCAGGCTCGATTTCAGGCCCACTTCGAACGCGTTGGTTTTCTCGGGCCGCACGTTGGCGGACAGGCCGTTGACGTTGAGCGCGGAGCCGGACTTTTCGCCATACTGCCAAGAGGTGTAGCCGGTGATGTTGTCGTTGAAGCGGTAGCTCGGCGCCAGCGTGGCCGTCACCAGGTTATCGTCGTAGTGGCTGGTGATGCCGCCGATGAGTTGACCGATCTGGCCGGCGCGCAGCGCCTTGGCAGCAGCCACCTGCGCCTGTTGTGCGGCGGTCAGCGCGCCATACGAGGCGGCGCCGAAGTAGCGGCTGGCCACCGCGTCCGCCAGCGCAGCCTGCGCCGCGCTGTTGCCGGCGGCGAGCGCACCGGTGGCGGTGGAGTTGAAGCCACCCAGCGATACGCCGCGCACCGCGACCGGATTGAGCGCGGCGCCGGCGCCGTTGGCGGTCAGCAGTTTGACGTCGGTGGTGGTGCGGTTCTCGTGCGTCAGCCGCAAGCCGCCGTTAAGGCTGATGGCGTCGGTCGCGCGCCAGGTGGCGTTGCCGTAGATGGCGGTGCTCTTGGTGTTGACGATGGTGTCGCCCCTGGTGACTGCATCGTCCAGCGTATCCTTCAGCAGCGCCAGGCCCGCGCCGCGGTTGGCGCCCGCCAGTCGGTCCAGCGTGTTGTACTGCGCGGTGGTGGCAAACCATGCGCCGGCATCCGAACCCCAGCCGGTTTTCGCTGCGATGTCATCCTCCGTCTTCAGGTAGAACAGGCCGGCCACGTAGTCGAACGATCCGCCCGGCTTGGACTTCAGCTTGAGCTCCTGGCTGAACTGCTGGTAATCGACGCCGCCGCCGCCGTTGCGGTTGATGTCGAACGGCGTACCTTCGTCGTTGTGGGCGTCGAAGGTGTATTTACGGGTGGCGGTGACGGAGCTCAGCGTGTGATTGGCCAGGTTCCAGGTCAGGTCGATCTGGCCGCCCTTGTTGTGGACCGTCTGGCCCTGGTTCTCGTTGAAGTTCAGGTTGTTGTCGCCGATGTAGTTCTTGTCGTAGGTGTAGGGCGAACCGTTGAAATCGCGGCCGGCAAACCATGCGCGGCCCGGCGTGAAGGCGCCGGTGGCGGCGGTGTATCCGGCCAGCTTGGCGCGCGCCGTGGTGCCGCTAGGGTCGGTGAGCGAGCCGTCGGCAAAGCGGTCCGGCTGGTCCTTGTAGAAGGTCAGGCCATTCTGCACCTGTGGTGCGTGCGGTTCCAGGTCGAAGCTGACGCGCGCATTGAAATCCGCGCTGGGTGTGAACAGGAACTGCGTGCGGCCGCTGACGCGGTTCTTGTTATACAGGCTGTAGTTGCTGTCGAAGTTGTTGACGTAGTAGCCCCGGCTGCGGTCGACGAGGAAGGAGCTGCGCCATGCCAGCAGGTCTTCGATGATCGGGCCGCCCAGATTGGCTTTAGCGATCAGCGTGTCGCGCTGGCCGTAGGTGATCTGGTAGTCGGCGCTCGGGTAGAACGACGGCCTTTTGGTGTTGATGCTGACGACGCCGGAGCTGGCGCCCTTGCCGCCCAATGTGCCTTGCGGGCCGCGCGTGACATCGACCGAATCGATGTCGTAGAAATCGAAGTTGGCCAGTTGCGACAGGCCGTAGCTGACGCCGTCGACCACCATGCCGACGCTGGGGTCTTGCGTTTCGGTGAAGGAGCGTTTGCCCAGGCCGCGTATCGACAGCGAGGCGCCGCGCGTGTTGTTCTGGTTGAACTGGATGCCGGCGCCACGCTTGGTGATGGCGCTCAGATCCTGTGCCAGTTCGCGGTCGAGCTCCGCGCCGCTGACGACGGAAACCGATAGCGGTACATCTTTCAGTAGTTCGATTTTTCTTTTGGCGCGAACGGTGACGGCGCCCAGTGCCTGCGGTTCCTCTTCGACTGGTGCGCTGATGGCGACCGGCTCCGGCTGAGGGGCGGAAACGATAGTCCCGTCCTTTGCTGCCAATGCCTGCTTGAGTCTTGCGATTTCGGCTTGCAGCTCGGCGATGGTTGGCGTATCGGCGGCGTGCAGGGTTCCTGACGACAGCAGCCCAAGCGCGGTAACGACTGCGGCCGCCAGCGGCGCCGCTCGGAAGTGGTTGGGTAAGGCCTTATGCGCTTTGCTCATTACTATGCTCTCCTGATGGTGACTGATGTTGACGGTGGTATTGACCTCCATTTCGCAAGTAGCGTGCCATCGCGCAGAAATCGTTTATACAATTAATGCATATGTTTAAGCATGAGTATCCGGCTGCTTGTGCGCCTTTTCGTCACGATTCGAAGGTGCAGTCGGCGCTTCGAGTGGGCTGTTGATTTCGCAGCAGCCCTGTTTCGCTAAGTGGTGCTCTGACAGCACATGCGCCGCAGCCGAAAATCCAACAATGCCCATGAATACAGGCTTTGCGCGCCATCGGCAGGTTTGGCACGATAGTTGCAGAAGTGACCGGTGAGGAATCCCACTCATCCACTTTGAAGGCAACGACACCATGAAGACATTCCGTATCGCCGCACTGGCCCTGGCGCTGACCGCCACCGTATCCGCATGGGCGCAGCAAGCGCCGCAGCCTTGGACCTACAAGACCAAGCAGCTGGAACGCGCCGAAGTCGACGCGCTGCTGACCAAGCCGGAAAAGCTGGTGGTGCTGGACGTGCGCCGCCCGGACGAAGTCACCGCCAAGGGCAGCTTCCCTGTGTTCCTGAACATTCAGGCCAAGGATGTTGAAAACCAGCTGGCATATATACCGAAGGACCGCGTCATCGTCACCGTCTCCAACCACGCGCACCGTGCCGGCGCCGTGGGCGACCTGCTGACGGCCAAGGGCTACAAGGTGGCCGGGGCCACCGGCTCGGAGGACTACGAGTCGCAGGGTGGAAAGATCGTTCGCATCGCGCCGCCGGCCAAGCAGGTCGCCGCCGCAGCGCCTAACTAAGCAAGCCGCATCATGAACCAGCGCGCTACCTATGAGGAGTTGCAGCCGGCGGCGGCAGCCGTGCCAACGCGCCGCCGCATCCTGGTGTGGGATCTGCCGACGCGCGTGTTCCACTGGTCGCTGGTGCTGGCCGTGACGGTCGCCATCGTCAGCGGCGAGATCGGCGGCGACTGGATGGAAGTCCATGGCAAGGCCGGGCTGGCGATACTTGGCCTGGTGGCGTTCCGGCTGGCGTGGGGTTTTGCCGGGTCGACGCACGCACGCTTCCTCAACTTCCTGCCGACCGCCTCCAGCCTGCGCGCCTATCTGCGCGGCCGCTGGAAGGGGCAGGGCCACAACCCGCTGGGCGCGTTGTCGGTGTTTGCGCTGCTTGGACTGCTGGCGGTACAGGCGACGACGGGCTTGTTCGGCAACGACGAAATCTCCTTCACAGGGCCGCTGTTTGCGCTGGTGGAGGAGGGGCTGGCGAATCGTCTCACCGGCCTGCACAAGCAGTTGGCCTACGTGCTGCTGGCGGTGATGGCCTTGCATATCGTGGCGATCCTGGTCTACCTGTTCCTCAAGAAGGACAACCTGGTCAAGCCGATGGTCACAGGATGGAAGGAAGTGCGCACCGGCACCTCGGCGGCCAAGGGCAGCTGGACGGCGCTGCTGCTGTCGGTCGCCTTCGCTGCCGCGGTGGTGGCTTGCGCCGACGGGGCTGTTCGCTGGTGAACAGCGTTTTGAATGAAATCAGTTACACAATCGAGAGGGCTACACCATGACCGCAATGACTTTTGAGAGTATCAACTATTCGCCGCGCCGCGCAGCTGTCCGGCGGCAGGCAAGGCCCGCGCCGGTGGTGCAGGCTGCGTTGCCGGTCAGCGTGGCGATCCCGCAGGCCGGCACTATCGCCGGCAAGGGCAACAGGCGCGGCCTGGCTGCCGTGGTCGGGTTGGCGGTGGTGCTGCATGCCGGCGTGATCGTCGCCTTCCAACAGGGCGGCCAGATCGATCCGCTGCCGCCGAAAGCGGCCGAGCCGCTGGCGATTGAGTTCGCGCCGCCGCCTCCACCGCCGCCTGAACCTCCGAAGGTGCAGCCGCAGGTGGCCAAGGTTGCGCCAGCCCCGGCAAAAGCGCCGCCGCAAGTGCCGGTGGTGGCACAGGCGCCTGTGGACGATGGCCCGCCGAGCGCCAACACCGTGCAGGTGGCGACACCGGCGCCGCCTGCCCCGGTCGCCGCCGCACCCGCACCGCCGCCGCCACCGGAACCCGTGACCGAGCCGCGTGGCTACGCAGGCTACCGCAGCAACCCGGCGCCCGACTATCCCGCCCTTGCGCAGGACCGCGGCCTGCAGGGGAACGTGGTGTTGAAGGTGCACGTACTCGCATCCGGCAAGCCGGATAACGTCGCCGTCGACAAATCCAGCGGCCACAAGATCCTCGACGATGCCGCCGTCAAGGCGGTGCTGGCCTGGTCCTTCGATCCGGCCAAACGGGGCCAGACGCCGATAGACGGCTGGGTCAAGGTTCCACTGAATTTCAAACTTTCCTAATCCCTTTTTATACTGAGAGCGCTATCCATGTCTTCCTACTACTTAGATCTTATCGTTCAAGGCGCCCTTTACGCACTGGTGCTGTTCTCCGTGATTACCTGGGTGCTAATACTGGCCAAGGGCGTGCAGCACTACCGGCTTGGCAAACGGGATAAACAATTTACCAAACAGTTCTGGAGCGCCAGCACGCTGGATGCGGCCAGCGCATTGGCCAGCGACGCGAGCCCGAAATCGCGCCTGGCCAACGTCGGCTTCGCGGCCCTGCATGTCAGCGAATCGGGCGACGCCAGCAGCGACCTGGAGCACAGCTGGGACAGACAGGAACTGCTGGAGCGTCACCTGCGCCAGCAAATCCAGAAGGAGTACCAATCGCTGGAGAGCGGCCTGGCGGTGCTGGCGTCCATCGGCAGCACGGCGCCGTTCGTGGGCCTGTTCGGCACGGTGTTCGGCATCATTCACGCGCTGGGGGCGATCGGCAAGAGCGGCTCCGCCAGCATCGACGTGGTGGCCGGCCCGATTGGCGAAGCGCTGATCGCCACCGGCGTCGGCATCGCGGTGGCGGTGCCTGCGGTCCTGGCGTTCAACTTCTACGTGCGCCGCCTGAAGGTGACGGCCGCCGAGCTGGATAACTACGCCACCGACTTCGTCAACCTGGCGCAGAAGAATGGCTTCCGCGTGACGCGTCCCGCAACCAAGGCCGCACTGCAGGCGGCCCGTCCGGCCAGCGCGCCGCAGCAGGGAGCATACGCATAATGGCCTTCTCGACTGGTAGAGACAGCAGCGACGTGGTCAGCGAGATCAACATCACGCCCCTGGTGGATGTGATGCTGGTGCTGCTGGTGACATTCATCCTGACGGCGCCGCTGCTGAACAACGCGGTGCGCATCAACCTGCCCAAGACGTCCACCACCACGCCGGCCAATCCGTCGAAGACGGTCACGGTCAGCATCGATGGCAGCAACAAGATCTTCATCGACAAGCGGGAAGTGGAGCCGGCCGCGCTGGAGCCCGAACTGAAGGAACTGGTGGGCAAGGATCCCGAGCTGGCACTGAGCCTGCAAGCAGACCAGGGCGTGCCGTACCGCGCCGTGGCCAAGGTGATCGCCAACATCCAGCGGTCGGGCGTCACCAAGCTGTCGGTGCTGACGGAGCCGGGAGGTTGAAGACGAAGCCTGTACGCGTGGCGGCCGCGCTGGCCGCGCTGGCATCGGTGACGGCGATAGGCTATGTGGCGCTCGGCCGGCCGCAACTCGCGCTGGCCGATACCGTCGCGGGCCGCGCCGCGTCGACGCCGGCATCGGCAGCGGGCAAGTCGGCTTCGGCGCCGGCCAGCCAGGCGCGCGGCGGCACGCCGCTGGTGCGCCTGGCTGCGGCCCAGCGGCGCGACGTGCCGATTGAGCTGGAGGCCAACGGCACCGTCGTCCCTTTGAATACGGTCGATATCCGTCCGCGCGTCACGCGGCAGTTGACACAGGTGCATGTGAAGGAAGGGCAGTTCGTCGCCGCCGGCGCCTTGCTGTTCACGCTGGACGACCGCAGCGAGCGCGCCGTGCTGGAGCGCGCGCAGGCGCAGCTGCTGCGCGACCACGCCACGCTGGCAGACCTGGAACGCCAGTTCCGCCGCAGCCAGGAGCTGTCGGCGCAGCACTTCATCTCCGCCAGCGCGGCGGACAGCCTGCAAACCCAGGTTGAAAGCCAGCGCGCACTGGTGCAGGCAGACCAGGCCGCGCTGCGCTCCGCACACGTGGACCTGAGCTACACCAGCATCCGCGCACCATCCGCGGGCCGGGTCGGTGCGGTCAATGTGTTCGTGGGCAGCCTGGTGCAAGCCAATGCCGCCTTGGCCAGCGTCACGCAGATCAATCCCATCGGCGTCAGCTTCACGGTGCCGGAGAGCGGCCTTGCCGGTCTGCTGAACGGCCAGAAAACCGGCGCTGCCGCCGTCACCGCCCAGCTGCCCGATGCCACGCTGAAGGGAAAACTCAGCTTCATCGACAGCGCGGTCGATCCGGTCGCCGGCACCATCCGCGTCAAGGCGCAGTTCGACAACGGCCTTACCCGCCTGTGGCCCGGCCAGTACGTCCACGCCCGCATCACGCTGGAGACCATGCGCGGCGCCGTCGTCGTGCCGCTGGCGGCCATCGTCACGCGGCCCGACGGCGCGCTGGTGTACGCGGTCGGCGCGGACCAGCTGGCGGAGCCGCGCAAGGTGCGCGTGCTGCACGCCTTCGGCAACCTGGCCGCCGTGTCGGGACTGGAGGGCGGTGAGCAGATCATCGTCGAGGGCAAGCAGAATCTGAAACCGGGCGCCAAGGTCCGCGTCAGCAAGGACAAGGACACGCTGGTGGCCGACGCCGGCGGGAGCGTGCGATGAACATCTCCGAACTATGCATACGCCGCCCGGCGTTGGTGATCGTGCTGTCGCTGGCGTTGATCGCGGCGGGTGTGCTGGCCTGGCTGCAGCTGCCGGTCGCCGCGCTGCCCAGCTATAACACGCCCGTCATCAACGTCAACGCCGACCTGCCGGGCGCCAGCCCGGAGACGATGGCGTCGTCGGTGGCGCTGCCGCTGGAGAAGCAGTTTTCCACCATCGGAGGCCTGAACCTGATCACCTCCAGCAGCGCGCCCGGCACCACCACGCTGACGCTGGAATTCGACCCCAGCATCGACATCAATGTCGCCGCGCTCGACGTGCAGGCGGCCCTGCTGCGCGCCCAGCGCGCGCTGCCGCCCGAAGTGACGGAGCTGCCGTCCTACCGCAAGACCAATCCGGCCGATGGCCCGACGCTGTTCATCGTCCTGAATTCGCCGTCGCTGGGCCTGACGGAGTTGAACGACTACGCCGAGAACCTGATCGCGCCCAGCCTGGCCACCCTGACCGGCGTCGCGCAGGTCAACGTCAACGGCCAGAAGCGCTTCGCCGTGCGGGTGCACGCCAACCTTGAGCGCCTCAACGCCCGCAACATCACGCTGGACGAACTGGCCGGCGCCGTCAAGGCCGCCAACTCGAATTCCCCGCTGGGCATCATCGAAGGCCCGGACCAGACGCTGACCATCCAGGCCGACGCCCGCCTGATGAAGGCCGCGCAGTTCGGCGAACTGATTATCGCCAACCGCAACGGCCTGCCGATACGCTTGAAGGAAGTGGCGACGCTGGAGGACAGCTATCAATCCGTGCGTACCAGCGCCACCTACAACGGCGCCAGCTCGGTGGTGTTGCAGGTGCAGCGCCAGCCCAACGCCAACACCGTGAAAGTGGTGGATGCGGTGCGCAAGCTGATGCCGCAGTTGCAGGCGCAGTTGCCGGCGTCGATCAGCGTCACGCTCAGCGGCGACAGTTCGCTGTCGATCCGCGACGCCATCCACGACGTCAACCTGACGCTGGCGCTGACCGTGCTGCTGGTGGTGCTGGTGATCTTCCTGTTCCTGCGCCGGCTGTCGGCCACGCTGATCCCTGCCGTCACGCTGCCGATATCGCTGCTGGGCGCGATGGTGCTGTTCTACTGGGCCGGCTATAGCCTGGACAACGTCTCGCTGCTCGGCATCACGCTGGCGGTGGGCCTGGTGGTCGACGACGCCATCGTGGTGCTGGAAAATATCGTGCGCCACATCGAGCAGGGCGAGCCGCCGTTGCTGGCCGCGCTCAATGGTTCGAAGGAGATGGGCTTTACCATCATCTCGATTTCGGTCTCGCTGGTGGCGGTGTTCATCCCCATCTTCTTCATGCCCGGCGTGATCGGCCTGCTGTTCCACGAGTTCGCGGTGGTGGTGTCGCTGGCGGTGCTGGTGTCCGCGCTGGTGTCGCTGACGCTGGTGCCGATGCTGGCCAGCCGCCTGCTGACCCACGAGGACGCGGCCCACGCCCACGGCAACGCCATCACCAAGGCCTTCGAGACCGGCTTCGGGCGCTTGAGCCGGGCTTACGAGTCGTCGCTGGACTGGGGCCTGCGCCATCGCGGCGTGGTGCTGTGGACGGCGCTGGGCAGCCTGGTGCTGACGGCGGTGCTGTACCAGGCCATCCCCAAGGGCTTCTTCCCCGAGGAAGACCTGGGCCGCATCCGCGTCATCACGGAGGCGTCGGAAGATGTGTCGATGCCGGCGCTGATGGCCTTGCAGGCCAAGGTGGCGGCGGTGTTGCAGGCCGATCCCAATGTGCAGGGCGTGCTGTCCTTTACCGGCGCGGGCGGACCGGGCGGGGGCACCAGCAGCTCCAGCGGTCGCCTGATCCTGACGCTCAAGCCCAAGGGAGAACGGGCCGGCATGGCCGAGACGCTGGACTCGCTGCGGCGGGCGGCGCGCACGGTGGCCGGCATCGCGGTCTACATGAGCCCCATGCAGAACCTGCAGCTGGGCGGGCGTACCAGCAAGAGCCGCTACCAGTACACGCTGCAAAGCGTGGCGCCGGATGCGCTGGAGGGCTGGGCCGACAAGGTGATGCTGGCGATGCGCGCCGATCCGCTGTTCCGCGATGTCACCAGCGACACGCAGAACAAGGGCTTGCAGGCCAGCCTGAACATCGACCGCGACAAGGCCAATGGCCTCGGCGTGCAGTTGGCGGACCTGCGCAGCGCGCTGTACCTCGGCTTCGGCGACCGCCAGATCTCCACCATCTACGCGCCCAGCGCCAGCTACCAGGTCATCATGGACGCTGCCGACCGCCAATTCGACGCTTCGCTCGACAAGATCAGCGTCCGTGGCACCGGTGGCGCGCTGGTGCAGCTGTCCAGCTTTGCCAATGTGGTACGCACCGTCGGGCCGACCGCCGTCAACCACCAGGGCCAGTTGCAGGCAGTGACGCTGTCGTTCAACCTGGCGCCCGGCGTCGCGCTGGGCGACGCCACCAGCCGCATCGACGCCATCGGCAGGGAGGTGCAGCTGCCGTCGTCCATCGTCGCCAGGTATGGCGGCGAGGCGGCCGTGTTCCAGGACACGCAATCGAGCCAGCTGGTGCTGATCGCCATCGCCGTGCTGGTGATCTACGTGCTGCTGGTGGTGCTGTACGAAAGCTATGTCCATCCGCTGACCATCCTGGCCGGCCTGCCGTCGGCGGCGGTGGGCGCGCTGATTACGTTGCGGCTGTTCGACATGGACCTGACGCTGATCGCCACCATCGGCATCCTGATGCTGATCGGGATCGTCAAGAAGAACGCCATCATGATGATCGACTTCGCGCTGGACGCCCAGCGCGCGCAAGGGCTGGCGGCGGCCGAGGCGATCCGCGCCGCCTGCATCGAGCGCTTCCGGCCGATCATGATGACGACGCTGGCGGCGTTGATGGGCGCCTTGCCGCTGGCGTTCGGCTGGGGCGCGGGCGCGGAGCTGCGCCAGCCGCTTGGCCTGGCGGTGGTGGGAGGCCTGCTGTTCTCGCAGGTGATCACGCTGTACATCACGCCGGTGATTTTCCTGGTGCTCGACCGCTACAGCGGCACCGGCCCGATGACCGACCAGCAGCTGGCCGAGCGCAGCGCCAGCGTCACGCTGGTGCGGCCGGCGGCGGCAAGGGAGGGCGGATTCCGCATATTCAAGCGCGATTAAATTCTTTGGACCCTCCGCGATTTTGTCCTATTCTTAAAGATGGTTTTTACATAACATCATCGCGGAGACCGTATGAAACTCGAAACCATCGCCGTCCACGGCGGCTACAAGCCCGATCCCACCACGCGCGCCGTGGCGGTGCCGATCTACCAGACCGTCGCCTACGCTTTCGACGACACCCAGCATGGCGCGGACCTGTTCGACCTCAAGGTGCCCGGCAATATCTACACCCGCATCATGAACCCGACCCAGGATGTGCTGGAGCAGCGCGTGGCCGCGCTCGAAGGCGGTGTGGCGGCGCTGGCGTTGGCCTCCGGCCAGGCCGCCGTCACCTACGCGATCCAGACCATCGCCGAAGCGGGCGATAACATCGTCTCGGCCTCGGCGCTGTATGGCGGCACCTACAACCTGTTCGCGCATACGCTGCCGCAGTTCGGCATCACCACCCGCTTTGCCGATGCGCGCGATCCGTCCTCGTTCGATGCGTTGATCGATGAGCGCACCAAGGCCGTGTTCATCGAATCGATCGGCAACCCGCTCGGCAATATCACCGACATCGAGGCCATCGCCGCCATCGCCCACAAGCACGGCGTGCCGCTGATCGTCGATAACACCGTCGCCACGCCTTACCTGCTGCGTCCCTTCGAACACGGCGCCGACATCGTGGTGCACTCGCTGACCAAGTACCTGGGCGGCCATGGCAATTCCATCGGCGGCGCCATCGTCGATTCCGGCAAGTTCCCGTGGGCTGAGCACAAGCAGCGCTTCAAGCGCCTCAACGAGCCGGATGTGTCCTACCATGGCGTGGTCTACACCGAGGCGCTGGGTCCGGCGGCCTACATCGGCCGCGCGCGCGTGGTCCCGCTGCGTAACACCGGCGCGGCGATCTCGCCGTTCAACGCCTTCCTGATCCTGCAGGGCATCGAGACGCTGGCGCTGCGCATGGAGCGCATCACCGAGAATGCGCGCAAGGTGGCGCAGTTCCTCAGCACGCACGCCAAGGTCAAGTGGGTCAACTACGCGGGGCTGGAGGACCATCGCGATCACGCGCTGGCGCAGAAGTACCTGGGCGGCCGTCCGTCCGGCGTGCTGACCTTCGGCGTGGAAGGCGGGGTCGAGGGCGGGGCGCGTTTCCAGGATGCGCTGCGGTTGTTCACGCGGCTGGTCAACATCGGCGATGCGAAATCGCTGGCCTGCCATCCGGCGTCGACCACGCACCGTCAGCTCAACGAGGAGGAACTGGCCAAGGCCGGCGTGACGGTGGATACGGTGCGGCTGTCGATAGGCATCGAGCACAGCGACGACCTGCTGGCCGATCTGGCGCAGGCGCTGGCCGCTGTGTGATACAGGGGATCAGGACTTGGTCTTGTCCGGCACGCGGGTGACGAGCACTTCGCCATCGACGATGGTGCAGTCGATGATGTGGTTGCGCGACACCGGCGCGTGCTGGGAATACAGGTCGTGGTACTTGCCCGGGTCTTCCAGGCGCAGGTCGATGCGGAAGCTCTCCAGATGGTTGGCGGCTTGCGCTTCGCGCAGGCGCTGCTTGCGGACCTCGGCTTCCTTGTCGCTGCGGCCGTGCATCATCGGGCCTTCGAAGTAGCGTATCAGCGCGCATTCGATGATGTCGATGCGGTCCTTCAGCAGCACGTCGGCGGCCACCGGATTGTCGTTGGCGGGCAGCTCGGCCGGGTCGCCGTCGTCGGAGATCACTTCCACGTTCATGCGCTGGATCAGCAGCAGCATGTCGTTGTCTTCGCTGTTGAGCTGATGGACCTTCTGCACCGCCGCCAGGCGCGCGCGGGCCAGGCGGCCCATCGGATCCTTGGTCTGGCCGACGTACTGCACCTTGCTCTGGTAGGTCAGCGAATTGTCGTACTGCTGCAGCACGTCGTGGATCGACAAGGCCTCGATCAAGCCGCCCCAGTTCAGGGTGATGAAGCGGTCGGTGACGACCACGCTGGGTTTTTTCAGCGTGGCGGCGAACGGCACTTCCAGTTCGATGGTGATGCTGTCGCGTTTTTCGTCGGGGCCGACCAGGATGGGCACCGTCAGCTTCAGCGAGAAGAAGCCCCAGCTGGTGCTGCGGTTGGTGTCGAAGCGCACGCGCGGACGGTTGACGGCGAAATAGATCAGCCGTTTTTCCGTGGTCGCTTCCAGGTCGAACTGCATGCGGCGCAGGTGGCGGCCGACCGGGTCGCGGATGTCGGGAATTTCAGGAAAGCCGGCCACCAGGTCGTACCAGTGGAACTTGGCGTCGGCCACGGTGACGACCCAGGTTTGCGGCGCGGCGGTGCGCTGCGGCATCAGCGGCAGCAGCTCGTCGATATGCTCGGCCGTCGTGGCCAGCAGGTCGTGGAACGGTTCCGGCGCCTCCGCAAACAGCGCCCCTACGCCCAATTCCTCGGGTGAAGGATCGGGATAGTCGTCGTCAGCGATTAGTTCAGGGTAATCGCTCGGCATGGCGTGCGCTCCAGGGTCTCAGTAGTTGTTTGCAATAGTATAGTACGTCCCCGGAGATATTTCCATATGGCAATCTGGGGGCCGCGACAATTCTTCACGCAATGTAACACCGGTGGCGCTGGCTTGCACGTCTGCGGGCCGCATCGTGCTCAGCCTTTGGCGGCCTTCGCCGACTTGGGCTGCGGCGGCAGCGGCATGGGCGTCACCTTGGCCTGGCCGTCGGCGATGAAGCAGCTCAGCAGGTGGCGCTTGGCGCTGTCCACCTGCCCGGAGCACAGGTAGTTGTAGCGTCCGGCGTCGGGGTATTGCAGGTCGATGGTGAACTGCGCCAGGTTTTGCCCGGCCTGCACGGCGCCCAGGCGGGCTGCGCGCAGCGTGCGCTGTTCGTGGTTGCGCGTGGCGGGGCCTTCGAAGTAATTGATCAAGGCTGCTTCCACCACGTCCATGCGCTCGCCCTGCAGGGCGTCCGCCGCCAGCGGATCGGCATACTGCGGCGCTGCGGCCGGATCGCCGTCGGCGCAGCTGACCTGCACGTCCAGCTGCTGCACCAGCAGCAGCGTGTCGAAATGTTCGCTTTGCTGCGCGTGCAGCTTTTGCAGCGCCGGCAGGCGGCCCTTGCTCAGGCGGGCGTCGTTGTCGCGGGTCTGGCCGACGTAGACCACCTTGCTCGGGATCTTCAGCGCGTGGGCGTAGTTTTGCAGGATGTCGTGGATGGAGAACGCCTCGATCAGACCGCCCCAGTTCAGGGTGACGAAGTTCGGCGTCAGCATCACGGTCGGCTTTTTCATGGTGGCCGCGAACGGCACCTTGAGCTCGATGGTGATGCTTTCCCTTGCCTCGTCCGCGCCCATCAGCAGCGGCAGCGTCAGCTTGAGCGAGAAGAAGCCCCACTGGATCGCGCCCTTGATGTCGAAGCGCACGCGCGGCCGGATCACCGCGAAGAACAGGTGGTGCTGGGCCGCCAGTGCCTCCAGTTCGAACTGCATGCGGCGCTGGTAGCGGCCGATCGGGTCGCGGATGTCCGGCGTCTCAGGGAAGCCCGCCACCAGGTCGTACCAGTGGTATTTGGCGTCGGCGACGCTGACCATCCAGCTTTGCGGTGCGCCCGCCTCAAGCGGCGGCAGGGGAAGGACGTGGTACTGCTCGGAGTGAGGCTGCAAGGTTGGGGCAGCCAGCTCAGGAAAATTCATGGTGCTCCTGAATGGAAAGTTGAGATAGTGGTGACTGTCTCTCTTTCCATTCAGCGAGGTTGTGGCTTGCAGGAAGTAAGTGATACTACGCAGTCGACGCCGATTATACGTAGTTCGACTTGTTGAACAACCAATTAGTGTGCCTATTCAAATGGCAGCGATATCATTGACTCGTCTATACAACGGTTAGCGTTATCAAATGCAAAAACGCCAATCTTACGCGGCAAGTTCGGATCTGCCCGACAACGATTCTTGCATCAATGCCAGCAATTCCGACGGATGGCCGAACAGGTAGTCGGCCTGCCAAGCCTGCGGTTCGACCGGTCCGCAGTAGCCCCAGCCGCAGGCGATGGTCGGCATGCCGGCGGCCTTGCCGGCCTGGATGTCGCGCAGGTCGTCGCCCACGTACCAGCATTGTTCCGGCGCCAGGCCGAGGCGGGCGGCCGCTTCGAACAGCGGGGCGGGGTGGGGCTTGGCGTGCGCCGTGGTGTCGCCGGACACCGCGCAGCCCGCGTGCGCCAGGCCGATCTGCGGCAGCAGCGGATCGGTGAAGCGCGCCGGCTTGTTGGTGACGATGCCCCATTGCAGCCCGGCCTGTTCGATGCCGGCCAGCAGCTCGACGATGCCGGGGAACAGCGTGCTGTGCACCGCCATCGCCGCCTGGTAGTTGGCGAAGAAGCCGTCGCGCAGCGGAATGAAACCCTCGTCCTCCGGTTTCAGGCCGAAGGCCGCGCCTATCATGCCGCGCGCGCCGGCCGAGGCGGTCGGGCGCAGCAGTTCGTAGGCGGTCGGCTCCAGGCCGCGCTCGGTGCGCAGCAGGTTGACGGCGGCCGCCAGGTCGGGGGCGGTGTCGGCCAGCGTGCCGTCGAGGTCGAACAGGATGGCGCGCGGAGGATTGATCTGGGTCATAAATATGTTCTTTACAGCGGGCGGCTGGTGGCCACCAGATAGTTGACGCTGGTGTCGTCGTTGAGGGAGTAGATCTTGGTCAGCGGGTTGTAGCCCATGCCCTTGAACCCCTGCACGTCGAGGCCGGCGCTGCGGATGAACTGCGACAGTTCGGACGGCGTGATGAACTTGTCGTAGTCGTGGGTACCCTTGGGCAGCATGCGCAGCAGGTATTCGGCGCCGAGGATGGCGAACAGGTAGGCCTTGGGGTTGCGGTTCAGCGTCGAGAAGAACACCTGGCCGCCCGGCTTGACCAGCGTGGCGGCGGCGCGCACGATGGCGCCCGGGTCCGGCACGTGCTCCAGCATTTCCATGCAGGTGACGACGTCGTACTGGCCAGCCTCCTGGGCCGCCATGTCTTCGGCGGCGATCAGCTTGTAGCGCACCGCCACGCCCGATTCCAGGCTGTGCAGGTCGGCCACCTTCAGCGCTTTTTCCGACAGGTCGATGCCGGTGACGGTGGCGCCCTTGCGCGCCATCGATTCGCTCAGGATGCCGCCGCCGCAGCCGATGTCGATCACCTTCTTGCCGGCCAGCGGCGCGCGCGCGTTGATCCACTCCAGGCGCAGCGGGTTGATCTCGTGCAGCGGACGGAACTCGGAGGTCGGGTCCCACCAGCGATGGGCGAGGTCGGAGAATTTTTGCAGCTCTAAGGGATCGGCGTTCATCGGTTCGGCTCATAAGGACTAATCCCGCTATTCTAAAGCAGCGGGCGAAAAAAAACCCCACCTGCACTGGACGCGGCCTTCGGCGCCTCCGGCTGGTGGGGTTGGGCGGGATGCCGGAGCCGATCAGGCGGCTTTAGCCTTGCGGCGCTTGGCCACGGCCACCAGGCCCAGGCCGGCCAGCAGCATGGCGTAGGTTTCCGGTTCCGGCACGGCGGCCAGCACCAGATTGTCGAGGTTGTAGGTTTCCGCGCTGGCCTGGTGGGTGCCGGAACTCAGGCGCAGCGACGAGAAGGCGTCGCTGGAGACGATGCCGAAGAATTGGCCGGTGTAGTTTGGGTCGATCTCGGTCGGCACGGTGAAGTTGAGCGAGCTGCCGTTCAGCAGCGTCAGTTGAAGGCCGACGCCGGGCCCGCCGGGCGACAGGTCGAAATTGCCGCCCAGGCCGATCAGGTTCGGGGTGTAGTCGAACGTGGTGCTCAGGGTCGGGGCCACGAGGTCGTGCAGCACGCCGTCGCCGATGTTGCCGGTGCTGGTGGTAATGGTCAGGCCGCTGACGAGGGTGTTGTCGGAGAAGTCTTCGGTCTGCACCGGAGCGCCGCCGACGGCGCTCAGCCATGCGGCTTTATCGGTGTAGACGGTGACGGTGGTGGCCATGGCGGGCAAGGCGGAAGCGGCGAGTGCGGCGGCGACAATGACGGACTTGAAGTTCATATTGGATTTCCTGGTAGTTGATTTTGAACTGCCGAGTTGACTGACTGAGCGGCCCCGACTGGCAAACCGCAGCAAAATCATAGCATTATTTCAATGATTGTTATCAATACTTATACTCATATAGATATGTAAATTATTGCTAATGTTGAATATATGGCAATAGACCGGGCGAAAAAAATGCCACCCTGAAATTACCGGGTGGCATGATGCGGCCCGCGTCGGCGGGCCGGGTAGAGCGGCAGCTTACTTGCTGGTGCCGACTACTTCGATTTCTACGCGACGGTTCTTGGCGCGGCCTTCTGCAGTTTTGTTGTCTGCAACTGGCTGTTTCTCGCCTTTGCCTTCGGTGTACACGCGGTTGGCTTCAACGCCTTTGGAGATGATGTAGGCTTTGACGGCTTCAGCGCGGCGTACCGACAGCTTCTGGTTGTATTCATCGCTACCAACGGAGTCGGTGTGGCCGACGGCGATGATGACTTCCAGGTTGATCGAACCCAGTTTCGAGGTCACGTCGTCCAGTTTCGCCTTGCCTTCTGGTTTCAGAACGGCTTTGTCGAAGTCGAAGAACGCGTCGGCTGCGAAGCTGACTTTTTGTGCGGTTGGCACTGGAACCACTGCTTTAGGCGCTGGAGCCGGCGCTGGTGCGGCTGGCGCAGGCGCTGCTACAGGAGCTGGAGCGACGCATTTGCCGTCAACCAGTTTCTCTGGCTCGGTGCACAGTGGCAGATCGCAACCTGGAACGGCATCGGCCGGGGTCCAGTAGCCGGTGCGCCAGCACAGGCCGAATGGATCGCGGGCGATCACACCGCGTGCATCTTGCACGTAGGCGCTCTTCGGGGTTGCTGCCTTGATGTCCTGGGTAACAGGTGCGTAAGGAGGGGCGGTTGGCGCGGTTTGTGCAATGGCCGAGCCGGCGAATGCAGCCGAGATGGCCAACATAGAAATCAGTTTTTTCATATTTTTCTTCCTTTCGGGGGTGATATCCGCAGAAAAACTGCGCGACGTAGTGATACGTGGGGCGAATTCTACCACGCAGGGGCGTCACGCCTGTCTCCCGATTGCGAAACGAGCAATTAACTTCTAATCCATTTTGCCACAAGCTATGTTTGGGCGTTTAAAGGGTCCAACACGAGCCCTTTTTGATTCCGACCAAAATGTTGTTTTGTTGCAACGTGATTATCGATAATAATTGAGTAATGTGTCATGAATATTACATGGCGTTACAAGGTGCGCAGCCCGCAGCGGCGCGGGCTCCGCCGGAATTGTGCTGGTTGCCGTGCGCGCATGCTAAAATCGCACGCTTGTCTGTCCGTAGTGAGAGGCGACGTAAGAAATGCAGTAAGTGCGGCATACATTGCTTAAAAGATAAACCACAGTCAAAGATCAGTCGACCCGCCAATGGATCAATTCGCAAAAGAAACAATCCCTATTTCCCTCGAAGAAGAGATGCGCAAGAGCTACCTCGATTACGCCATGAGCGTGATCGTCGGCCGCGCCTTGCCGGACGTGCGCGACGGCCTCAAGCCTGTGCACCGCCGGGTCCTCTTCGCGATGCACGAAATGAACAACGTGTGGAACCGCCCTTACGTCAAATGCGCCCGTGTGGTGGGCGAGACCATGGGTAAGTACCACCCGCACGGCGACGCGTCGATTTACGACACGCTGGTGCGCATGGCGCAGGACTTCTCGCTGCGCTACATGCTGGTCGACGGCCAGGGTAACTTCG
Organism: Duganella sp. HH101; assembly: GCF_001758795.1. Classification (NCBI taxonomy): domain Bacteria; kingdom Pseudomonadati; phylum Pseudomonadota; class Betaproteobacteria; order Burkholderiales; family Oxalobacteraceae; genus Duganella; species Duganella sp. HH101. The sequence continues at coordinate 77,666 of NZ_LRON01000008.1, forward strand.
GCTCGGTCGACGGCGACGGCGCCGCGGCGATGCGTTACACCGAGTGCCGCCTGGACAAGATCTCCGCCGAGCTGCTGGCCGATATCGACAAGGAAACCGTCGACTTCCAGCCCAACTACGACGGCAAGGAAAAAGAGCCGACGGTACTGCCTACCCGCATCCCCAACCTGCTGATCAACGGCTCGTCGGGTATCGCGGTCGGCATGGCGACCAACATCCCGCCGCACAACCTGCATGAAGTGATCGCCGGCGCGCTGCACGTGCTGCGCAATCCGCAATGCTCGATCGACGAGCTGATCGAACTGATCCCGGCGCCGGACTTCCCGACCGGCGGCACGATCTACGGCGTCTCGGGCGTGCGCGACGGTTATCGCACCGGCCGCGGCCGCGTGGTGATGCGCGCCAAGACCCACTACGAAGAATACGGCAAGGACGGCGGCCGCACGGCCATCATCGTTGACGAGCTGCCGTACCAGGTCAACAAGAAATCGCTGCTGGAACGCATCGCCGAAAACGTGCGCGACAAGAAGCTCGAAGGCATTTCCGACATCCGCGACGAGTCCGACAAGTCGGGCATGCGCGTGGTCATCGAGCTGAAGCGCGGCGAAGTGCCGGAAGTGGTGCTGAACAATCTGTACAAGCAAACCCAGCTGCAAGACACCTTCGGCATGAACATGGTGGCCCTGGTCGACGGCCAGCCGCGCCTGCTGAACCTGAAGGAAATGCTGAGCTGCTTCCTGTCGCACCGCCGCGAAGTGGTCACGCGCCGCACCGTGTTCGAGCTGCGCAAGGCGCGCGAGCGCGGCCACGTGCTCGAAGGCCTGGCCGTGGCGCTGGCCAACATCGACGACTTCATCGCCCTGATCAAGACGGCGCCGACGCCGCCGGTGGCGAAAACCGCCCTGATGGACCGTTCCTGGGATTCGTCGCTGGTGCGCGAGATGCTGGCCCGTACCAGCGAAGGCAGCACCGTCGGCGGCATCGAGGCTTTCCGTCCCGAGCACCTGCCCAAGCACTACGGCATCCAGCCGGACGGCATGTACCGTCTGTCCGACGACCAGGCGCAGGAAATTCTGCAGATGCGCCTGCAACGCCTGACCGGCCTGGAACAGGACAAGATCGTCAACGAGTACAAGGACGTGATGGCGGAAATCGCCGACCTGCTGGACATCCTGGCCAAGCCGGAACGCGTGACCACCATCATCACCGACGAGATGACCCACGTGGTCAACGAATTCGGCGACCCGCAGAAGGATCCGCGCCGCTCCAACATCGAGCACAACGCGACCGACCTCGGCACCGAAGACCTGATCACGCCGCAGGACATGGTCGTGACGCTGTCGCACACCGGCTACATGAAGGCGCAGCCGATCAGCGAGTACCGTTCGCAGAAACGCGGCGGCCGTGGCAAGCAGGCCATGGCGACCAAAGAGGAAGACTGGATCGACCAGCTGTTCATCGCCAACACGCACGATTACATCCTGTGCTTCTCCAACCGTGGCCGCATGTACTGGCTCAAGGTATGGGAAGTGCCGCAAGGTTCGCGCAACTCGCGCGGCAAGCCTATCGTCAACATGTTCCCGCTGGCGGACAACGAGAAGATCACCGTTATCCTGCCGCTGTCCGGCGATAACCGCACCTTCCCTGAAGACCACTACGTGTTCATGTCGACCAGCCTGGGCACCGTGAAGAAGACGCCGCTGAAAGACTTCAGCAATCCACGCAAGGCCGGCATCATCGCGGTCGACCTGGACGAGGGCGACTTCCTGATCGGCGCGGCGCTGACCGACGGCGAGCACGACGTGATGCTGTTCTCCGACGCCGGCAAGGCCGTGCGCTTCGACGAGAACGACGTGCGTCCGATGGGCCGCAACGCCCGCGGCGTGCGCGGCATGAACCTGGACGAAGGCCAGCGCGTGATCGCGCTGCTGGTGGCGGAAAACGAACAGCAGTCCGTGCTGACGGCTACCGAGAACGGCTTCGGCAAACGTACGCCGATCACCGAGTACACCCGCCACGGCCGCGGCACCAAGGGCATGATCGCGATCCAGACCTCCGAGCGTAACGGCAAGGTAGTGGCGGCAACGCTGGTCGATTCGACCGACGAGATCATGCTGATCACCACCGGCGGCGTGCTGATCCGCACCCGCGTGGCCGAGATCCGCGAGATGGGCCGCGCCACCCAGGGCGTGACCCTGATCGCAGTCGAAGACGGCACCAAGCTGTCCGGCCTGCAACGCGTGGTGGAGACCGATATCGACGAAGTCGAGCTGGAACCGGGTCCCGATGCCAAGCCAGACGAAGCTCCAGCCGAGTAAGTCATAGCAGATACCGCCCCGGACGCAAGTCCGGGGCCAGCGGGGTCAGGTTTATTGCGCGGATAAATGCGACAATAGGACTGGCCCCATTTTTATTTCTTGAGACCGTAAAATGAAAAAAATCCTGGCAACGCTGGTAACTTCTCTGGCCCTGATCGGCGCCGCTCCCGTCTATGCGCAGGCCGACGCCGCCTCCACCGCCGCCGCCCAAGAGTTGTTCGACGCGATGAACCTGCGCTCGGTGATGACCGGCGTGATGCAGCAGATGTCGCAGAACATCGGCACGTCGATGCGCGCCGGCGCCGAGGCGGCGATCAAGAACAACCCGACCACCACGCCGGAGCAGAAGAAGCAGGCGATGGCCAAGATGGAAGCCGAACTGCCGCCCGCCATCAGCACCTTGCAGAGCGCCATCAACGATCCGGCCATGATCGAGGAGATCCTCGCCGAGTCGGTGCCGCTGTACGCCCGCACCTACAACGCCGATGAACTGAAGCAGATCGCCGCCTTCTACCGCTCGCCGGTGGGCGCCAAGATGCTGGCCACCATGCCCAAGCTGACTGCCGAGAGCATGCAGATCGGCCAGGCGATCGCTATGCGCCGCCTTGGCCCGCTGATGCAGCAGCAGCAGGAGCAGCGCCAGCAGGCGCAGGCGCTGGAGCAGGAACAAAAGCAGAAGCCGAAACAACCCGCCAAAAAATAAGGACCGCAACGTGACTCATATCTACAACTTCTCCGCCGGCCCCGCCGTATTGCCGAAGGAAGTGCTGGCGCAAGCCGCTGCCGAAATGCTGGACTGGCATGGCAGCGGCATGTCCGTCATGGAGATGAGCCACCGCGGGCCGGAGTTTATTTCGATTTACAAGGCGGCCGAGCGCGACCTGCGCGAGCTGCTGGCAGTACCGGACAATTACAAGATCTTGTTCATGCAGGGCGGCGGACTGTCGCAGAACGCCCTGGTCCCGCTGAACCTCGTCGGCCACAAGCCGCAGCCAGCGACCATCGATTTTATTCATACCGGCTCGTGGTCGGCCAAGTCCATCAAGGAAGCCGCCAAGTACGCCAACGTGAACGTCGCCGCCTCGTCGGCGACGTCGGTGCCGCCGCAATCGGAGTGGAAGCTCACGCCCGGCGCCGCCTACCTGCACATGTGCACCAACGAGACCATCGACGGCGTCGAGTACGACTTCGATGCCGGCGTTCCCGCATCCGGGGACGGCGTGCTGCTGGTGGCCGACATGTCCTCGCACATCCTGTCGCGCCGCATCGACGTCTCGAAGTACGGTTTGATCTTCGCCGGCGCGCAGAAGAACATCGGCCCGGCCGGCGTCACCATCGTCATCGTGCGCGAAGACCTGCTGGGCAAGGCGCTGCCGGCCTGCCCGTCGGCGTTCGATTTCAAGCTGGTGGCCGACAACGAGTCGATGTACAACACGCCGCCCACCTACGGCATCTACATCGCCGGCCTGGTGTTCCAGTGGCTGAAGCAGCAGGGCGGCGTGGCCGAGATGGAGCGCCGCGCCATCGCCAAGGCCAAGCTGCTGTACGACGCGCTCGACGCCAGCGATTTTTATGAAACCCGCGTAGCGAAATCCAACCGCTCGCGCATGAACGTTCCCTTCTACCTGAAGGACGAAAGCAAGAACGAAGCATTCCTGGCCGGCGCCAAAGCGCGCGGCCTGCTGCAACTGAAGGGCCACAAGTCCGTCGGCGGTATGCGCGCATCGATCTATAACGCGATGCCTATCGAGGGCGTGCAAGCGCTCGTAGACTACTTGAACGAATTCGCCTCCAGTGCGGGCGCCGGAAAATAAACCCATCATGAACGACAAACTGACACCCCTGCGCGAGCAGATCGACGCCATCGATGCGCAGATCCTCGACCTGTTGAACCAGCGCGCCAAAGTGGCGCAGCAAGTCGGCCAGGTCAAGGCCGAAACCAACGCCCCGGTGTTCCGTCCCGAACGCGAAGCCCAGGTGCTGCGCGGCGTGGCCGACCGCAATCCCGGCCCGATGGGCAACGTCGAGCTGCAGACCATCTGGCGCGAGATCATGTCCGCCTGCCGTTCGCTGGAAAAGCGCGTCACCATCGCCTTCCTCGGCCCGGCCGGCACCTACAGCGAGCAGGCCGTGTACCAGCAGTTCGGCACCGCCGTCGACGTGCTGCCTTGCTCGTCGATCGATGAAGTGTTCCGCGCCACCGAAGCCGGCACCGCCGAATTCGGCGTGGTGCCGGTCGAGAACTCGACCGAAGGCGCCATCGGCCGCACGCTGGACCTGCTGCTGCATACGCCGCTCACCATCAGCGGCGAGGTCTCCATCGCCGTGCGCCACAGCCTGCTGACGGGCACCGGCAATATGGACGGCGTCACCGCCATCTGCGCCCACGCGCAGGCGCTGGCGCAGTGCCAGATCTGGTTGAACAACAACTACCCGGAAATCGAACGCCGCGCCGTGTCGTCCAACGCCGAAGCGGCGCGCATGGCGCGCGACGACCACGCCATCGCCGCGATCGCCGGCGAGCGCGCGGGCGTGCGCTACAGCCTGGGCACGGTCAAGGCCAATATCCAGGACGACCCGCACAACCGCACGCGCTTCGCCGTGATCGGCCACCTGCAGGCCGGCCCGTCGGGCAAGGACCGCACCTCGCTGGCGCTGGCCGCGCCGCACAAGGCCGGTTCCATCTACCGCCTGCTTGGTTCGCTGGCCCGCCACAACGTGTCGATGACGCGCTTCGAATCGCGCCCGGCCCGCACCGGCACCTGGGAATACTACTTCTACGTCGACGTCGAAGGTCATGTGCATGACGAATCCGTGACCAAGGCGCTCGATGAACTGCAAGGCAATGCAGCCTTTTTCAAGGTACTGGGGTCCTACCCGGTGAGCCTGACCTGATTCGTAACTTCAATAGAGAGAGACCATGTCCAAGAACTACGGCCCGGAATACGTCCGCGCTATCGCTCCTTACCAAGCCGGCAAACCGATTGCGGAAGTCGCGCGCGAATTCGGCCTCGATGAAGAGGCTATCGTCAAACTGGCGTCGAACGAGAACCCGTTCGGCGTGCCGCCGTCGGCAGTGCAGGCGATGACCGCCGCCGCGGCGGACCTGGGCCGCTACCCGGACGCCAACGGTTTCGACCTGAAGGGCGCGCTGTCCAAGCGCTACGACGTGCCGGCCGAGTGGATCACGCTGGGCAACGGCAGCAACGACATCCTGGAAATCGCCGCCCACGCCTTCGTCGAGCGCGGCCAGTCGGTGGTGTATTCGCAGTACTCGTTCGCCGTGTACGCGCTGGCGACCCAGGGCGTCGGCGCGCGCCACATCGTGGTGCCGGCCAAGGACTACGGCCATGACCTGCCGGCCATGCTGGCCGCGATCCAGGAAGACACCCGCCTGGTCTTCATCGCCAACCCGAACAACCCGACCGGCACCTTCATCCCGGCCGCCGACATCCAGGCCTTCCTGGACAAGGTGCCTGCTGGCGTGGTCGTCGTGCTGGACGAGGCCTACAACGAATTCCTGGCCGAGGAAAACCAGTTCGAATCGGCGGAATGGGTGAAGAAGTACCCGAACCTGCTGGTGTCGCGCACCTTCTCCAAGGCTTACGGCCTGGCCGGTTTGCGCGTGGGCTTCGGCATCGCCCAGCCGGCGCTGACGGACCTGATGAACCGCATCCGCCAGCCGTTCAACGTCAACTCGATGGCGCAGGCCGCGGCCATCGCTGCGCTGAACGACAAGGCTTTCCTGAAGCAGAGCGCCACCAACAACGCCGCCGGCTACCAGCAGTTCACCGAGGCGTTCGACAAGCTGGGCCTTCAGTACGTGCCGTCCTACGGCAACTTCGTGCTGGTCAAGGTCGGCAATGACCTGGCCGCCGGCGCGCGCGTCAACCTGGCGCTGTTGAAGCAGGGCGTGATCGTGCGCCCGGTCGGCAACTACGGCTTGCCGGAATGGCTGCGCATCTCCATCGGCCTGCCGCAGGAAAACGCGGTGCTGATCGCGGCGCTGACCAAGGCGCTGGCGCAGTAATGCCCATGCTGAACAAGGTCGTCATCTTTGGCGTGGGCCTGATCGGCGGATCGTTCGCGCGGTCGCTGAAGAAGGCCGGCGCCGTCGGCAGCGTGGTCGGCATGGGGCGCTCCGCCGCCTCGCTGAAGCGCGCGCAGGAGCTGGGCATCATCGACGTGATCGGCGTGGCCGATGCGGGCGGCGGCTGCACGATGGCCGAGGCGCTGGAAGGCGCCGACCTGGTGCTGCTGGCGGCGCCGGTGGCACAGACCGAGCCTATCCTGGCGGCGATAGCGCCCCACCTGCAGCCGGGCACCGTCGTCACCGATGCAGGCAGCACCAAGTCCGACGTGGTGGCGTCGGCGCGGCGCGCGCTGGGCGGCAAGATCGCCCAGTTCGTGCCGGGCCATCCGATTGCCGGCCGCGAGACCAACGGTCCCGAGGCGGCCATCGACGATCTGTACGTCGGCAAGAAGGTGGTGCTGACGGCATTGGATGAAAACGCGGAGGCCGACGTGGAGCGCGTGGCCGCCGCCTGGCGTGCCTGCGATGCGATCATTCATCGCTTGACGCCGCAAGAACATGACAAGGTGTTTGCCGCCGTGAGCCATCTGCCGCATTTGCTGGCGTATGCCCTGGTGGACGACATCGCGAACAAACCGCATGCAGATTTACTGTTCCAGTATGCGGCCAGCGGCTTCCGCGATTTCACAAGGATCGCCGGATCGTCGCCCGAAATGTGGCGCGACATCAGCCTGGCCAACCAGTCGGCATTGTTGACGGAGCTGGATTCCTATCTGGCACAATTGACGGGTCTGCGCGCCCGTCTCGCCGCCGGCGACGGGGCAGGGCTGGAGAGCGTGTACAACAACGCCCAGCGCGCCCGCCACCAGTGGATTACAGCGATCGAGGCGGCCGAGGCGCCGCCGGACCCCGCAAACCAAGGGGTCTGACCCCCTGGGGGCAGACCCCGGCCGCCGCGCAGTGCGGGTTTTGCGGGCGCCGCATACTTTAGAACGGAACAGCATGAACCACGAATTTATCGATCTCCAACCCGTCGCCCATGTGCAGGGCGCCGTGCGCCTGCCGGGCTCGAAATCCATCTCCAACCGCATCCTGCTGTTGTCCGCGCTGTCGCAGGGCGACGTCGCCATCGTCGACCTGCTGGCCTCGGACGACACGGCCGTGATGCTGGCTGCCTTGCGCTCGCTGGGCGTGCAGTGGACCGAGGAGAAAACCGCCACCGGCACCATCCACCACGTCAAGGGCGTGGCCGGCGTGCTGCCGAATAAATCGGCCGACCTCTTCATGGGCAATGCCGGCACCGCGATCCGTCCGCTGACCGCCGCGCTGGCCGTCATCGGCGGCGACTACACGCTGCATGGCGTGCCGCGCATGCACGAACGCCCGATCGGCGACCTGGTCGACGCGCTCAACGCCGCCGGCACCAACGTCGAATACACCGGCAACCCCGGCTTCCCGCCGCTGCACATCAAGCAGGGCAAGATCCACGCGCAGCGCCTGTCGGTGCGCGGCGATGTGTCGAGCCAGTTCCTGACCGCGCTGCTGATGGTGGCGCCGCTGATGGCGCGCGAACATGCGATCGCCATCGACGTCGTCGGCGAGCTGATCTCCAAGCCCTACATCGAAATCACGCTGAACCTGATACGCCGCTTTGGCGTCACGGTCGGCCAGGACGGCTGGGAGTCCTTCACCATCGAACCCGGCCAGGTCTACCAGTCGCCGGGCACCATCCACGTCGAGGGCGACGCTTCGTCGGCCTCCTACTTCCTGGCGGCCGGCGCGATTGCCGGCGGCCCGGTGCGCGTCGAGGGCGTGGGCAAGGACAGCATCCAGGGCGATGTGCGCTTCGCCGCCGCGCTGGAGCAGATGGGTGTGCAGATCACCATGGGCGACAACTGGATCGAGGCCAGGTCGAACGGCGTATTGAAAGCCATCGACGCCGACTTCAACCACATCCCCGACGCCGCCATGACCATCGCCATCGCCGCGCTGTACGCCGACGGCACCAGCACGCTGCGCAACATCGCCAGCTGGCGCGTCAAGGAAACCGACCGCATCGCCGCCATGGCGACCGAGCTGCGCAAGGTGGGCGCCATCGTGGAGGAGGGCGCCGACTACATCAAGGTTACGCCGCCGGCCGTCATCACGCCTGCTACCATCGATACCTATGACGACCACCGCATGGCGATGTGCTTCTCGCTGGTGTCGCTGGACGGCGCCGCCCGCAAGGGCAACGTCATGCGCATCAACGATCCCAAGTGCGTGGGCAAGACCTTCCCCGAGTACTTCGCTGCGTTTGCAGCGATAGCAAAATAAGCAAAGTAAAACAAATGGCAACTTCCGCAATTCCAGTCATCACCATCGACGGCCCTACCGCATCCGGCAAGGGCACGGTCGCACATCGCGTTGCCGATAAGCTCGGCTTCCATTACCTGGATTCCGGCGCCCTGTACCGGTTGACGGCGCTGTCGGCCCTGCGCCGCGGCACCGACCTGGCCGACGAGCATGCGCTGGCCAAGCTGGCCGAGCACCTGCAGTGCAGCTTCCAGGGCGGCGACATCATCTTGTCGCATGAAAACGTCACCGACGCCATCCGGGCGGAAGAGGTCGGCAACACCGCTTCAAAAATTGCAACATTTCCCTCCGTGCGCCACGCGCTGGTGGGGCTGCAGCTGGGCTTCCGCAAGGCGCCGGGCGTGGTCGCGGACGGCCGCGACATGGGCTCGGTGATCTTCCCGCACGCGCCTTTGAAGGTGTTTTTGACCGCCAGTGTGGCGGCCCGGGCGGAGCGCCGATATAAGCAATTGATTGGCAAGGGGTTTTCTGCTAATATGGAAGACCTACTGATGGATTTGCAGGCGCGTGACGACCGGGATACAAACCGGGCCATCGCGCCGCTGGTCCCCGCAGAGGGGGCGCATGTGCTCGACACCTCGGAAATGACGGCTGATGAAGCGGTCGACCAGGTGTTGCAGTGGTATGCGGCCATCGGTAAATAGCACGTGTCGCGGTCGCTCTGAGGACTGCGGCGTTTATTAACCTCAACCCAACTGAAGTCGCATATCGCGAGCCTTGTTGGCTACCTGGAAGTTACAATGTCTAATATGGAAAGTTTTGCAGCCCTCTTCGAAGAGTCCCTGTCGCGTCAAGACATGCGTTCGGGCGAAGTGATCTCGGCTGAAGTCGTTCGTCTGGATCACAACTTCGTGATCGTCAACGCCGGCCTGAAATCGGAAGCATTCATCCCTGTTGAAGAATTCAAGAACGACCACGGCGAACTGGAAGTCAAAGTAGGCGACTTCGTTTCCGTGGCGATCGAATCGCTGGAAAACGGTTTCGGCGACACCATCCTGTCGCGCGACAAAGCCAAGCGTCTGGCTTCGTGGCTGGCACTGGAAAAAGCCATGGAATCGGGCGAAATCGTCGTCGGTACCGTCAATGGTAAAGTCAAGGGCGGCCTGACCGTTCTGACCAACGGCATCCGCGCGTTCCTGCCGGGCTCCCTGGTCGACACCCGTCCAGTGAAAGACACCACCCCATTCGAAGGCAAGACCCTCGAATTCAAAGTGATCAAACTGGACCGCAAGCGTAACAACGTCGTTCTGTCCCGCCGCGCCGTCATCGAAGCTTCGATGGGCGAAGAGCGTCAGAAACTGATGGAAACGCTGAAAGAAGGCACGGTTGTTACCGGCGTCGTCAAGAACATCACCGACTACGGCGCGTTCGTGGATCTGGGCGGTATCGACGGCCTGCTGCACATCACCGACCTGGCATGGCGTCGTGTGCGTCACCCATCGGAAGTGCTGACCGTTGGCCAGGAAATCACCGCGAAAGTACTGAAGTACGATCAAGAGAAGAACCGTGTGTCCCTGGGCGTGAAGCAACTGGGCGACGATCCTTGGACCGGTCTGTCCCGTCGTTACCCACAAGGCACCCGCCTGTTCGGTAAAGTCACGAACCTGACCGACTACGGCGCGTTCGTTGAAGTTGAACAAGGCATCGAAGGCCTGGTTCACGTTTCCGAAATGGACTGGACCAACAAAAACGTCGCTCCAAACAAAGTTGTCCAGCTGGGCGACGAAGTTGAAGTGATGGTTCTGGAAATCGACGAAGAGCGTCGCCGTATTTCGCTGGGCATGAAACAGTGCAAAGCAAATCCATGGGATGACTTCGGCGTGACCCACAAGAAGGGCGATAAAGTCCGTGGCGCGATCAAGTCGATCACCGACTTCGGCGTGTTCATCGGCCTGGCCGGCAACATCGACGGCCTGGTGCACCTGTCCGACCTGTCCTGGACCGAAACCGGCGAAGAAGCCGTGCGTCGCTTCAAGAAAGGTGACGAACTGGAAGCCATCGTTCTGGCCATCGACGTTGAGCGCGAGCGCGTTTCCCTGGGCGTCAAGCAACTGGAAGGCGACCCATTCAACAACTTCGCAGCCATGAACGACAAAGGCGCACTGGTAACTGGTACCGTTAAATCGGTTGAGCCTAAAGGCGCAGTGATCCAGCTGTCCGAAGAAGTTGAAGGCTACCTGCGCGCGTCGGAAATCTCGCGTGACCGCGTGGAAGATGCTGGCACCCACCTGAAAGTCGGCGATTCCGTCGAAGCTCTGGTGATCAACATCGACCGCAAAGCACGTTCGATCCAACTGTCGATCAAAGCTAAAGACAGCGCTGAAACTGCAGAAGCCATGCAGAAGATGGCGTCGACCGACAACAACGCAGCTTCGGGCACCACCAGCCTGGGCGCGCTGTTGAAAGCCAAGTTCGATAACAAGAACTAAGAACTAGTCGATGACTAAGTCCGAGTTGATCAACCGCCTGGCTGAGCGTTATTCTCAGCTGGTGGCCAAAGATGCGGAGTATGCCGTCAAGACCATACTGGATGCGATGACCAACGCCCTGGCGACCGGTCAGCGCATCGAGATCCGCGGTTTTGGCAGCTTTGCTCTGAATAGCCGGCCGCCGCGTATCGGACGTAATCCGAAGTCGGGCGACAAAGTGATGGTGCCCGAAAAACGGGTGCCTCACTTCAAGCCGGGCAAGCAATTGCGCGAGCGGGTTGACGCGATGGTCGGGCAACCGATCATTGAGGACTGAAGCGTCTGATGAGTTAAAATAAAAGCGGCGTCTACGGATGCCGCTTTTTTTTAGAAATACTGAACAGGAAACCTGGCTAATGAAATTCATATCCACGATTATTGGATTCGTTCTTTTCGTCCTGTTTTTTGGCTTTGCCCTGAAGAACACGCAGGAAGTCGATCTGCATTTCTTCCTTCACTATGATCTGCACGGACCATTGGTCCTGATGCTGCTGGGCTTCTTCGTCGCCGGCGCCTTCCTGGGCGTACTCGCGCTGACGCCGACCGTGTTCCGCCACCGCCGCGAAACCAACCAGCACAAAACCACGATCACCACGCTGCAATCGACCGCGCTGCAGGCCAACGCCCAGCCGCAGCCGGACAGCGTCAACACACAATAATTAAATAAAAAAAACCGGCATGGAATTCGAACTTTGGTGGTTATTGGGTATCCCGGTCTTCTTCGGACTGGGGTGGGTCGCCGCGCGCGTCGACATACGTCAACTGGTGTCGGAATCGCGCACGCTGCCGCGCGGTTACTTCAAGGGCTTGAACTTCCTGCTCAACGAGCAGCCGGACAAGGCCATCGACGCCTTCATCGAGATCGTCCGCATGGACCCGGAAACGGCCGACATGCACTTCGCGCTGGGGAATCTGTTCCGCCGCCGGGGCGAGACCGAGCGCGCCATCCGCGTGCACCAGAACCTGCTGTCGCGTCCCGACCTGCCGCAGGAGCAGAAGGAACACGCGCAGTACGAGCTGGGCATGGACTACCTGAAGGCCGGCCTGTTGGACCGCGCCGAGGAAACCTTCAACGCCATGCTCAGCGGCCAGTACGCCGTGCAGGCCCGCCGCGCGCTGCTGGAAATCTTCCAGCGCGAGAAGGAGTGGCCGCGCGCCATCGAGGCGGCGATCGGCCTGCAGGAATCGGGCGCCGGTTCGCGCCAGAAGGAAATCGCGCAGTTCTATTGCGAGCTGGCGCAGGACGCGCTGGTGCACATGCATCCGGAGCAGGCGCTGCCGCTGCTGGACAAGTCGCTGCACGCCGACCGCGTCAACGTGCGCGCCACCATGCTGAGCGGCGACGCCCAGCTGGCGCAGGGCGATGTCGAAGGCGCGCTGCTGACCTGGCGCCGCGTCGAGCAGATCAGCGTGCCGCATACGGCGCTGGTGGCGCAACGCATGATGGATGCCTACCGCAAGGTCGGCCGTCCGCAGGAAGGCGTCAACCTGCTGAAATCCTATCTGGAACAGGCTTCGTCGATCGACCTGATCGAAGTGGTGTACAAGGCGGTGCTGGAGCTGGACGGCGTCGACGCCGCCAAGCAGCTGGTCAGCAATGAGCTGCGCCGCACGCCGACCCTGCTGGGCCTGGACAAATTGCTGGAGGCGCGCCTGATGGACGCGCCGGCCAACCTGGTGCCGGAACTGTCGATGGTCAAGAACCTGGTACACGGTTATACGCAGAAGCTGGCACGCTATCAATGCAGCCATTGTGGTTTCAAGGCCCGTCAGTTCTACTGGCAGTGCCCGGGATGCAGCCGCTGGGAGACTTACCCGCCGCGCCGCACCGAAGAACTCAACGTCATGAATTAAAAGAGCACCAACATGAAAATCACCATCATCGGCACCGGCTATGTAGGCCTCGTCACCGGCGCTTGCCTCGCCGAACTGGGCAACGACGTTTTCTGCCTCGACGTCGACCAGAAGAAAATCGACCTGCTCAACAACGGCGGCATCCCTATCCATGAGCCGGGCCTGGAAGAAGTGGTCGCGCGCAACCGCGCCGCCGGCCGCCTGCAGTTCTCCACCGACGTCGCCGCTTCGGTCGCGCACGGTTGCCTGCAATTCATCGCCGTCGGCACGCCGCCGGATGAGGACGGTTCGGCCGACCTGCAATACGTGCTGGCCGCCGCCAAAAACATCGGCAAGTACATGACCGAGTTCAAGGTCATCGTCGACAAATCGACCGTGCCAGTCGGCACCGCCGACCGCGTCAAGGCCGCGGTGCAGGCCGAGCTGGCCACGCGCGGCGATGCGTCGACATTCTCCGTAGTCTCCAATCCCGAGTTCCTGAAAGAAGGCGCGGCGGTGGAAGACTTCATGCGTCCAGACCGCATCGTCATCGGCTGCGACAGCACGCCGGAGGGCGAAAAAGCCCACGGCCTGATGAAGAAGCTGTACACGCCGTTCAACCGCAACCACGAGCGCACCTTCTGGATGGACGTGCGCTCGGCCGAGTTCACCAAGTACGCGGCCAACGCCATGCTGGCGACCCGCATCTCGTTCATGAACGAGCTGGCCAACCTGGCCGACCAGGTGGGCGCCGACATTGAAGCGGTACGCCACGGCATCGGCTCCGATCCGCGCATCGGCCACAGCTTCCTGTACGCCGGCGCCGGCTATGGCGGCTCCTGCTTCCCGAAAGACGTGCAGGCGCTGGAGCGCACCGCGCGCCAGTACGACCAGGACTTGCTGATCCTGCGCGCCGTGGAAGCGGTCAACGACAAGCAGAAGCTGGTGCTGGGCCAGAAAGTGGTCAAGCGTTTTGGCGAGGATTTGAGCGGCAAGCATTTCGCGGTCTGGGGCCTGGCCTTCAAGCCGAACACCGACGACATGCGCGAAGCCCCGGCCCGCGTGCTGATCAAGCAGCTGCTGGACGGCGGCGCGACGGTGGCGGTGTACGATCCGGTCGCGATGACGGAAGCCAAGCGCGTGCTGGAGCTGGACCTGAGCGCCGAAGAAATGGCGCGCATCCGCTTCGCCACCAGCCCGATGGATACGCTGGCCGCCGCCGAGGCGCTGGTCATCGTCACCGAGTGGAAGGCCTTCCGCAGCCCGGACTTCGACCGCATCAAGTCGTCGCTGAAGCAAGCCATCATCTTCGACGGCCGCAATCTGTTCGAGCCGGAAGTGATGGCTGAAGCAGGCTTCGAATACCACGGCATCGGCCGTTCCATCCTGACCCGCGTTTAAGAGGTTTCTGTGAGCACTAACGTCACGACTTATCAAGCACCTGCACTGGATCAAGTGCGCATCCTGGTGGTGGGCGATGTGATGCTGGACCGTTACTGGTTCGGCGACGTCAGCCGCATTTCGCCGGAAGCGCCGGTGCCCATCGTCCGCATCGAGAAGCGCGAAGCGCGGCTGGGCGGCGCGGCCAACGTGGCGCGCAATGCCGCGGCGCTGGGCGCGCGCGCCGGCCTGCTGGGCGTGGTCGGCGCCGACGAGGCCGGCAACGAAGTGGAGCAGATGCTGCAAAGCGGCGGCATCCACAGTTACCTGAAGCGCGACGACGCCATCTCGACCATCATCAAGCTGCGCGTGATCGGCCGCCAGCAGCAGATGGTGCGCATCGATTTCGAGGAAGCGCCCACCGATACCGTGCTGCGCGACAAGCTGCTGCAATTCAAGGCGCTGCTGGCCGACTACGACGTGATCGTGCTGTCGGACTACGCCAAGGGTTCGCTGGTCAACGTGGCGGACATGATCGCGTCGGCGCGCGCCGCCGGCAAGGTGGTGATGGTCGATCCGAAGGGCGACGACTTCACCCGCTACGCCGGCGCGACCGTGCTGACGCCGAACAAATCGGAAATGAAGCGCATCGTCGGCAGCTGGAACAGCGAAGAGCAGCTGACCGCCAAGGCACAGGCGCTGCGCGCGGAACTGAAGCTGGACGCGCTGTTGCTGACCCGCTCGGAAGAGGGCATGACGCTGTACACCGACGGCGAGCAATTCCACATGCCTGCGCAGGCGCGCGAGGTGTTCGACGTCTCCGGCGCCGGCGACACGGTGATCGCCACCATGGCCGCCATGCTGGGCGCCGGGGTCGGCTGGAACGAAGCGGTGCAGACGGCCAACCGCGCCGGCGGCATCGTGGTCGGCAAGCTCGGTACGGCGACGGTCACGCGCGAGGAGTTGTTCGACGCTTGATGGGCGGCTGCTGATGCATGTCATAAAAGCTTCATGGATAATCTGTCAACCGACGTCGAGGCTGGCCGTTAAGGGTGTTCAAGGCGCGGTTGTCGCCCTTGCTTTCACCCACCATGGAGATTGAGACATGTTCAAGAAAATTTTGCTGGCTGTTGCGACACTGATTGCAACGATGGGCTTCGCTTTTGCGCAGGTCGACGTCAACAAGGCTGACGCCGCCGCGCTGGACTCGGTCAAGGGCATCGGCCCGGTCAAATCGAAAGCCATCCTGGAAGAGCGTAAAAAAGGCGATTTCAAGGATTGGGCGGATTTCGAGAAGCGCGTGAAGGGCATCGGCGACAAAAGCGCCGTCAAGCTGTCGCAAGCCGGCCTGGTTGTGAACGGCAAGCCACTCGACGGTGCGCCGGCCGCTGCGGCAGCCCCTGCCGCCAAGGCTGACAAGAGCGCCGACAAGGCCGCCGCCAAGGCTGACAAGGCAGCAGCGAAGGCCGCCGCCAAGGCCGAGAAAGCAGCCGCTGCATCGACGCCGGCCGCCGCGCCAGCCAAGTAAGCGCTCCATCCCCCCAACCCGCAGCCGGCCGCTGCGGGTTTTTTGTTTGTGTTTTGTTTCCCGGTCAAAAATAGTCGTTGATCCGTGCGAAGATATTGAGATCTTTTCACCGGAGACAGACGATGCATTGCAAGCCACTCATCCTGACTGCCCTGAGCGTGCTGGCCGTCGCGCCAGCCATCGCGGCCGGCCCTGACACCAGCCGTCACCAGGCCCAGATCGACCAGATCGTCAAGGACATCTCGCCGGTCCGCATCGAGGGCTATATCAACAAGCTGGTCGGCTTCCGCACGCGCCACACGATGTCGGACACGGTCTCCGAAACCGAAGGCATAGGCGCGGCGCGGCGCTGGATCAAGAGCGAGCTGGAGCGATGCGGCGCGGCCCAGGGCGGACGCCTGCAAGTGGCGTTCGACAGCCACATCGCGCCGGTCTCCGCGCGCATCAGCCGTCCGACCGAGATCGTCAACGTGGTGGCGACCCTGCCGGGCACGCAGGCCGCTTCGGTGGACCGCATGTACGTGGTCAGCGGCCACTACGACTCGCGCAACACCGACGTCATGGACGCCAAGGGCGACGCGCCCGGCGCCAACGACGACGCCTCCGGCACCGCCGCCGTGATGGAAATGGCGTGCGTGATGGCCAAGTACAAATTCGACGCCACGCTGGTCTTCATGACGGTGGCGGCGGAAGAGCAGGGCTTGCTGGGCGCGGCGCACTGGGCCGAGCTGGCCAGGCAGAAGAACCTGAACATCGCCGGCATGTTCACCAACGACATCATCGGCAGCTCGCGTGACGAGCACGGCAAGGTCGACAACACGCAAGTGCGTTTGTTCGCCGAAGGCTTGCCGGTGCAAAAGGAAAACAGCGACGCCGTGCGCACGCTGATCCAGACCGGCGGCGAGAACGATTCGCTGTCGCGCCAGCTGGCGCGGGCGGTGAAGGAGGCGGGCGAGCGTTATGTGCCCAAGTTCAAGGTCAACGTCATCCAGCGCCGCGACCGCTACCTGCGCGGCGGCGACCACATGCCGTTCCTGGAGCGCGGCTATGCGGCCCTGCGCTTCACCGAGCCGGCGGAAGACTTCAACCACCAGCACCAGAACATCCGCACCGAGAATGGCGTGCTGATCGGCGACCTGCCGCAGTACGACGATTTCAACTACATCGCCCAGGTGGCGCGGGTGAACGCGGCGGCCTTGTCGTCGCTGTCGCTGGCGCCGGCCGCGCCGGCCAAGGTGCAGGTGCGCACCGCCAAATTGCAGAACGATACCGAGCTGGTGTGGCAAGCCAACGCCGAGCCGGACCTGGCGGGCTACCGCATCGTCTGGCGCGACACCTCGGCCGCCGAATGGCAGGGCAGCCAGTTCGTCGGCAAGGCCACCGAGTTCACGGTGCCGCTGTCGAAGGACAACTACTACTTCGGCGTCCAAGCCATCGACACCGAAGGCAACGCCAGCCCGGCCAGCTACCCGACGCCGCTGCGTTAACCAGCAGCTTGCGCATTCGCTCAATGCGGTACATAGTTATGTCCTCGGAGGCATGCTTCAACGCGGGCCTCATGGGGAGTTTTTGACCAATGAGCATAGCGGGCATTACGGCCAAAACTGGACCATTTTTTATCGCCATCACTTCCCTCGGTGGTTGTCGAAAATGACTGGGATGGTGGTATTGCATCAGTCATGGGGACGGAAATGATAGCGCCGGCACTTTTTCTTGCAGATGAAGCGCGGCCTTATTGCTGGCTGATGGAAATCAGTGGCCGTAAGCTCGGTGTTCATTTGCGCGACGGATGGTGCATGCTAGTACACGATCAAGCACACCTCATTAACTCTGAAAGCATGTGCGTGCATCTCTTGCCTGTTCTGGAGTTGGACGTGCAGGACTTCCATGAGTTTTTGGCTGGTGTTGAGCTCCGATTCCCCGACTATGCTGCAAGTGTACGAAGGTTTCCGGCGAAGTCATTGCTGAAGCATGCTCTCAGTACTTCAGTTGGCGGCTACTGGCCGACGAAAGCCCTCGCTTGGCTGGAAAACGATCCTGCGATGCAGCAATCGGTGAAGGCCGAGTTGGAGGCATTGGCGCGCAATAAGGCCATGCCGCAGGAGGCGCGGCAAAGGGGACGGCGTATGATGCGTAGTCTCTGTGCCATTTCGGTGTGAGTACGATATCATCGCGGCCCCGTTGCCGCCAGCCCAGCTTATGACACTCAAGATATCCAGAATCCTCCATGCCGGCTATGTGTTCGAATGCGATGAAACGCGTATCGTGTTCGATCCGATCTTCGAGAACCCGTTCAGCAGGAACTGCCACGCCTTCCCTGATGTGCGCTTCGATCACGCGCAGATACGCGGGATGAAGCCGGATGCGGTGTTCATCTCGCACTTCCATGACGACCACTGTTCGCTCGAGAGCCTGGAGCTGCTCGACCGCGCTACGCCAATCTACCTCTACTGCCTGTTCGATGAACTGTTCGCGATGATACGCGCGCTGGGCTTCGTCAATGTGCAGTCGCTGAAGGTGGATGCGCCGGTGCGCATCGGCGCCATCGAAGTCATCCCGCGCAAGGCCCTCGACTCCGACGTCGATTCGATGTTCCACATCCGCGCCGCCGGCCTGAATGTGCTCAACGTCGTCGATTCGTGGATGGACCCGGAAACGCTGGAGCAGCTCAAGCCCTACGCGCCGTGGGATATGGTGTTGTGGCCTTTCCAGACCATGCGCGAGATCGATGTCATCGCACCGTCGCGCGCGGAGGGCGGTGTGCCGCAGCTGCCCGAGGAGTGGCCCGAACAGCTGCAGGCACTGGCGCCGCGCTACGTGGTGCCGAGCTCCTGCCAGTTCGTGCAGGAGCCCTGGTCGTGGTACAACCACGCGCTGTTCCCGATCACCTATCGCCAGTTCGCGCAGGAAGTCGGCGCGTGGCTGCCCGGCGCCGGCATTGTGCGCCTGAACCCGTCGGTGTCGGTGGAGCTGACGCCGCAAGCGCTGACGCCATCGGCACCGCTGCCATGGGTGCAGCCGGTCGGCGAGCAGGATGTGGACTACGAATACAACGCCGCCATCACGCCGCCACCGACATCGGAGATCGCCCGCCATTTCGCGCCGCTCAGCGCCGGGCAAACCGCGCTGGCGCTGGACTACTGCCGCAACGGCCTGCTCGAAAAATACCGCGACATGGAGCTGACCCCGGACAGCTATTTCGAAACGCCCTGCGTCTGGCAGCTGTGGGTCTACGATCACGAGGGCGTGGCGCAGCAGTTCCGCTACCGCATACACGGCGACGACATCGCGCTCGCCGGCGACGAGGAGGCGCCGACCTGGATGACCGAGATCCCCATCGCCAAGCTGTACGCCGGCCTGGCGCTGGGCGAGTCGCTGACGTCGATGTATATGCGCATCAACGGTGCGCCGCCCGACGCCGACATCGTCGACGATCCGCTGATACGCTGCCTGTTCAACGACGCCTTCGGCGCCTACCAGTCGGCCCAACTGAAACGCATCAAGGAGCGCAACGCACAATGAGGTCTTGGGTACCGGCTCTGCGCCGCGCATTGATTATCGCCACGCTGGCCTGCGCCCCTGCTGCGCAGGCGCAGTCCGTGGCCTTCACCTTCGATGACGGCCCTAGGCTGGAGGCGACGCCGCTGATGTCGCCGCAGCAGCGCAACCAGGCGATGCTCGACGCGCTGGCCGCGCACCACGTGCAGGCGGCCTTGTTCGTCACCTGCGGCTTCGGCGCGGACAAGCCGGAAGGCTATGCGCTGGCCAGGGCCTGGGGGCAGGCGGGGCATGCGCTCGGCAATCACACGATGACCCATCCCGACCTGAACGACGCCAAGCTCAGTCTCGCGCAATATCGCCAGGAGGTGCAGGACTGCGACCGCATCACGGCCACCCTGCCGGGCTATCAGAAGTGGTTCCGCTACACCTATCTGCGCGAAGGCAACACGCCGGAGAAGCGCGACGGCATGCGCGCCTTCCTCAGGCAGAGCGGCTACCGCAACGGTTACGTCAGCCTCGATACCAGCGACTGGCGGCTGGATGAAAAACTGAACCAGGTGCTGCGCGCCGATTCCAAGGCCGACCTCGCGCCGATCAGGCAAGCCTACCTGTCGCACGTGCGCCAGCGCGCCATCGCCTACCGCGACCTGTCGCGCAAGCTGGAGGGCCGCGATATCCCGCAGGTCATGCTGATGCACCACAATCTGATCAACGCGCTGTGGCTCAAGGACGTGATCCAGCAGTTCGTCGACATGGGCTGGACCATCACCACGCCTGCGCAGGCGTTTGCCGATCCGGTCTACCAGTTGCAGCCGGAGCGGCCGGCGCCGGGCCAGAGCCTGTTGCTGTCGATCGCGCGCACGCGCGGCATGGGCAAGTTCGAGGGCTGGGAGCGGGTGGTCGACGACGGTGACTTCGAGATCAACGCGCTGGAAGCGCCGGCGCCGCCGCAGAAATAGGTCGCGCGCGCCAAGCAAGTTCGCTTGGAAGCAACAGTATTGCCTGCCGGTTCATGCGGTGCGCCCGATTGGTGCGCCAGGGTCTACAATTGTCGCGAACCGATCATTGGGGGCCTTCATGAAAAGCAAATTCTCCATCAAGAATATTTTCATCGTGTTCTTTCTGGTCAGCCTCGCGCTGTCCAGTCTGACCTTGTGGGCGCTGGTGCGCATCTCGACCAAGGAGGGGGAGCTGAACCGCGCCAACGAGGCGCGCTACCACTCCTATCTGCTGGCCGACGA
Source organism: Duganella sp. HH101 (assembly GCF_001758795.1). Taxonomy (NCBI): domain Bacteria; kingdom Pseudomonadati; phylum Pseudomonadota; class Betaproteobacteria; order Burkholderiales; family Oxalobacteraceae; genus Duganella; species Duganella sp. HH101. The sequence continues at coordinate 98,323 of NZ_LRON01000008.1, forward strand.
ATTGCGGCAAAGCTCGGACGACCTGACCCGGCTGGCCCGCACCTACGTCGTCACCGGCGACCCCAAGTACGAAAAAGAATACGTGGACATCCTCGATATCCGCAACGGCAAGAAGCCGCGGCCCCAGCATTACGAGCGCATCTACTGGGACTTCGTCGCGGCCGGCGTCGACCAGCCCACCCCCGACGGCGAAGCCGTCGCGCTGAGTGAGCTGATGCGTCGAGCCGGGTTCACCGAAGAGGAATTCGGCAAGCTGAAAGAGGCGCAGGCCAATTCGGACGGGCTGGTGAAAACCGAAGTGATCGCCATGAACGCCGTCAAGGGCTTGTTCGACGACGGCAGCGGCAAGTTCACCAAGACCGGGCCGCCCGACCCGGACATGGCGCGCAAGATCATGCATGACGATCAGTATCACAAGAACAAGGCCAAGATCATGCAGCCGGTGAATGAATTCCTGGTGCTGCTCGACGAGCGCACCGGCGCGGCGGTCGCGGCCTCGACCCGCAGCACCACCATGGCGTTCCGGACCGCGATCGCCTTGCTGGCGCTGCTGGTCGGCGTGTCGCTGGTTTGCCTGTTCATGATTTATCGCCACATCAAACTCAGCTTCGACCACGCGATCGACACCGCGCGCAATATCGCGGCAGGCGATCTGGACCATGACATCCGCATCGAGCGCGACGACGAGGTCGGCCATCTGATGGATGCGATGAACACCATCAACACCAACCTGACCAGCATGATAGGCCGCATCCGCTCCAGCACCGACGAGATGCTGGTGGCCACCGACGAGATCGCACGCGGCAACGCCGACCTGTCGTCGCGCACCGAGGCCCAGGCCAGTTCGCTGGAGCAGACCGCCAGTTCGATGGAGCAATTGACCGACACCGTCAAGCAGAACGCCGACAGCGCGCGCTCGGCCAATCAGTTCGCGGCCGACGCGTCGACCGTGGCCGTGCAGGGCGGCGCGATGGTGGCGCAGGTGGTCGATACGATGGGCTCGATCAAGGCCAGTTCCAGCCGCATCGTCGACATCATCGGCGTGATCGACGGCATCGCTTTCCAGACCAATATCCTGGCGCTCAACGCCGCCGTGGAAGCGGCGCGCGCCGGCGAGCAGGGGCGCGGCTTCGCGGTGGTGGCGTCGGAGGTGCGCAACCTGGCGCAGCGCAGCGCGGCGGCTGCCAAGGAGATCAAGCAACTGATCGGCGCGTCGGTGGAAACCGTCGATGCCGGCAGCAAGCTGGTGAACGACGCCGGCAGCACCATGACGCTGCTGGTGGCGTCGGTGCAGAAAGTGGCCGACATCATGGCGCAGATCACCGCCGCCAGCCAGGAACAAAGCACCGGCATCGGCGAGGTCAACCGCGCGGTGACGCAGATGGACGACATCACGCAGCAGAACGCCGCGCTGGTGGAGCAGGCGGCGGCGGCTGCGGAAAGCTTGCAGGAGCATGCGCAGGCATTGGCGCAGTCCGTCAAGGTCTTCCATTTGAAGGGGGAGGCGGCGGCCCACTTGCAACGGCCGCAGCCGGCCCCGCGGGCGGCGCCGGCCCGGCTGGCGCTGCCGGGCCGGGCATAGCGCCGGGTTCAGCCAAACAATTCGGCCAAACAATTGAGCTAAACGATTTAGCTGAATACCTTGTCGGCCGGCAGGTTGGCCAGGAAGGCGTGGATCTGCGACACCACGGCCGCGCCTTCGCCCACCGCCGCCGCGACGCGCTTGGTCGAGCTGGCGCGCACGTCGCCGATGGCGAACACGCCCGGCACGCTGGTCTCCAGCGCGGCGCGCGACGGCAGGTCGCGCGGGTACACGCCGTCGCGGAAGTTGGCCTTGCACTGCGATTTGGTGACGTCGAAACCGGTGCGGATGAAGCCGTTGGCGTCGACGTCCACGCCGCAATCGCCCAGCCAGTCGGTATTCGGATCGGCGCCGATGAACAGGAACACGCGGCAGACGTCGTAGTCGCATTCCTCGCCGCTCTTGATGCCGCGGATGCGCACCTGCTTCAAGCCGTCGTCGTCGCCTTCCAGCGCGACGATCTCGGTTTGCGTGTGCAGCTCGATGTTGGGCGTGGCCTGGATGCGCTCGATCAGGTAGCTCGACATGGTCGATGCCAGGCTGTCCTTGCGGATCAGCATATGCACCTTGGCCGCGTGGCTGGCCAGGAAGACCGCCGCCTGGCCGGCCGAGTTGCCGCCGCCGACCAGCACGATCTCTTCGGTCTTGCACAGCTTGGCCTCGATCGGCGAGGCCCAGTAGTACACGCCCTTGCCTTCGAACTGGCGCAGGTTGGCCAGCGACGGGCGGCGGTAGCGCGCGCCGCACGACAGCACGACGGTGCGCGCCTTCAGCCGCTGCAGGCTGCCGCACATTTCCACTTGCAGCGGATAGGTGTCGCAGATCAGGCGGCCGGCAGGCGCGGGGATGGCCACTTCGACGCCGAACTTCTGCGCCTGCACGTAGGCGCGGCCGGCCAGCGCGCGGCCGGAGACGCCGGTGGGGAAGCCCAGGTAGTTCTCGATGCGCGCGCTGGCGGCGGCCTGGCCGCCGTAGGCGCGCGTTTCCAGCGCCAGCACCGACAAGCCTTCCGACGCGGCGTACACCGCCGTCGCCAGGCCGGCGGGGCCGGCGCCGACCACGATCACGTCCCAGATTTTCTCGCTGTCGATCTCGGGCAGCATGCCGAGGCAGCGGCCGATGTCGACCACGCTCGGATTCTTTTTGACGACGCCGTCCGGGCACACCACCAGCGGTAGTTCCTCGGGTTTCGGCTGGTAGTGCGCCATCAGGTCGGCGGCCTGCCGGTCCAGTTCGGGATCGAGCACGCTGTGCGGGTGGCCGTTGGCCGACAGGAAGCTTTGCAGCGTGTGGATGCGGCCGTGGCCGCGCGGGCCGACGATCACCGGGCCGCCGGAATTCTGTTCGATCAGGCCGACGCGGCGCAGGATCAGCGCGCGCACGATGCGCTCGCCCAGCTCGGCGTGCGCGACCAGCAGCGCGCGCAGCGATTCGGACGGCACCACCAGCACTTCCACCGCGCCCACCGCCTTGCCGTTGCCCAGCGAAGGCCGGCCGGACAGCTGCGCCACCTCGCCGCTGAACTGCCCCGGCGTGTGGGTGGTGATGTAGGATGTGTTGCCGAGGCCGTCGTAGCGGCTGACTTCGATGCCGCCCTTGAGCACCAGCATCAGGCCGAAGCCGGTCTTGCCCGCTTCGAAGATCATGTCGCCGTCCTCGAAGTGGCGCACGTGGCCGAAGCGCAGCATGTGCCTGATGTCGGCCGCGCTGAGCACGGGGAAGATCTGGTGCTGGCGTTTTTCGAGGTCCAGACCGGTGAGCGGAGTCGGCTCGTCCGGCGTGTCTTCGGGGAGCAGTTCCATAGGGGTTGTGGCCATGACGATTCCGGGAAATGAAAGTGGTGACAGAAGTGTTGCAAGTCTATCCCATGGCGGCGCGCCGTCCAAGCACTTCGCCCGGGGATCTCCCGTACGCGGGATCCCAACTCGGATTAAAATGCATGTTTTGGCGAAATAACTGAAGATAGAACACGATGGCTTACAAGACTCTGGAAGATACGATAGGCAACACGCCGCTGGTGCAGCTGACGCGCTTGCCCGGCGCCGAGGCGCTGGCCCGTAACAACGTCATACTCGGCAAGCTCGAAGGCAATAATCCGGCCGGTTCCGTCAAGGACCGCGCCGCCATGTCCATGCTCAAGCGCGCCGAGGAACGGGGCGACATCAAGCCGGGCGATACGCTGATCGAGGCCACCAGCGGCAACACCGGCATCGCGCTGGCGATGGCGGCCGCGCTGCGCGGCTACAAGATGCTGTTGCTGATGCCGGAGAACCTGAGTGTGGAACGGCGCCAGAGCATGGCCGCCTATGGCGCGCAGATCATGCTCACGCCCAAGACCGGCGGCATGGAGTACGCGCGCGACATGGCCGAGCAATTGCAGAAGGACGGCAAGGGCATCATCCTCGACCAGTTCGGCAACTTCGACAACGCCCGCGCGCACTACGAGGGCACGGGGCCGGAGATCTGGCGCGACACCAATGGCCGCGTGACGCACTTCGTCAGCGCCATGGGCACCACCGGCACCATCATGGGCGTGTCGCGTTATCTGAAGGAGCAGAATCCTGGCGTGCAGATCATCGGCGCCGAGCCGGAAGAGGGCTCGTCGATACCCGGCATCCGCAAATGGCCGGAAGCCTACCTGCCGAAAATCTACGACCGCTCGCGGGTGGATCAGGTGGAGTCGGTGTCGCAGGCGGCGGCCGAACGCATGGCGCGCCGCATGGCTGCCGAGGAAGGCATCTTCTGTGGTATTTCAGCGGCGGGCGCCTGCGAGATCGCGCTGCGCATTGCGCAAACGGTGGAGAACGCAACCATCGTGTTCATCGTTTGCGATCGCGGCGACCGCTACTTATCGACCGGGGTATTCCCGGCGTAAGGTATTGCATCCCTCGCCCCTGGATAAGGGGGAGGGAGTCGCTGCAGGACGACGGCTGGATCAGCCCTGGCCGCCTGGTTCGCCTTCTTTAGGCTTGAATTGCTTGTCGCTGATGCGGAACTTGTTGCGGCGGTCGCCCATCAAGTAACGCAGGTCGCGGATGCTCAGGTCGCTTACTTCGTGCATGCGGATCAGCAGCGAAGCGCCAACCGGCAAGCGGTGGTGGCGGATTTTGCTGATGACCGGCGGTGCCACTTCCAACGCGCGCGACAGGGCTGCATCGTTTTTCAGACGCAGGTTCTCGATCAGGGTATCGAGCAGGCGGTTGGGATTGTATTGCAGCAGATCATCGCCATCCGCATCGTTGTTCATATCTATGCCGACTTGGTTTGTCATGATTTCGTCTTTTCCTTCTGTAAAGTTGTCCTGCAAAGTACAACACTCGGAGCTCGCTTTGCTGCGTTAATGTTCATCCTTACCAAGGAACGAATTCACACACGGACGGGATTCCGGGATAACAAGTTTCATAATATATACACAATTGTACAACAACATGCCATGTAATACTCATAAGCAATAAAAAAACCTCATTGCTTGTGGGGTATTGTTGTCCGGTTGCAACATTGTGTGAGAATTATACACCCACTGATATGCTAAGCTGCTTGTGCACACACTTAATGAACACACAAAGTTAATTTTAAGTTAATTTTGTTGTAGATCAGTTTATGTTTGCACCACAGATACCGCAAGTTTGTACAAATACTTGCCAAGTGTCAACTAAACAATACAGTCGGCAAGTCTGCGGATCAAGGTACTTTACGCTTCCTTACAAACCGCCGCGTGCCAGGCGCACCGCGCGCCCCAGTTCCACCACCGACATCGCGTAGAAATAGCTGCGGTTGTATTGTGTGATCGCGAAGAAATTATTGTTGGCCAGCCAGTACTCGGTCGGCTCGGCGCCGTTCTGCAAATCCACCAGGCCGTAGTTCTGCTGTTCCGGCACCGGCACCGCGGTGGTGACGCCGGCCGCCGCCAGTTCCGGCGCGCGGTACTTGGCGCTCAGGCCCTGGTTGGTCATGGCTTCCCAGGCGCGGTTGGGCGAGACGCTGGCGGCGTACACCAGCGGGCCGCCCAGCTCGCGCTGCCAGCCGTGCGCGGCCAGGAAGGCCGCCACGCTGCCGATGGCGTCGCCGCTGGAGTTGAGCAGGTCGATCTTGCCGCTGCCGTCGAAATCGACCGCGTACTTCATCACGCTGCTGGGCATGAACTGCGGCATGCCGATGGCGCCGGCGAAGGAGCCGCGCAGCGACAGCGGATCGATGCCGTTCTGGCGCGCGAACAGCAAGGTCGCCTCCAGCTCGCCGCGGAAGAAGGCCATGCGCTCGGCGCGCTGCGGCGCTTCCGGGTAGGAGAAGGCCAGCGTGGTCAGCGCGTCGACCACGCGGAAGCGGCCGGTGTTGCGGCCGTACACGGTCTCGACGCCGATGATGCCGACCAGGATCTCCGCCGGGATGCCGTACAGCGCCTCGGCCCGTTCCAGCGCGTCGCGGTTGTCGTTCCAGAATTTGACGCCGTTGTCGATGCGCACCGGATCGACGATCAGGCGGCTGTAGGCTTGCCAGTTCTTCGGCTTGCCCGGCGGCGCCGGCTTGACCAGCTGCACCGCCGAATCGAGGTAGCGCACCTGGCCCATCAGCGTGTTCAGTTCGGCGCGCTCGAAGCCGTCGCGGGTGGCGACCTCGTCGAGGAAGCTGCGCACTTCCTTCCAGTCGCCGAAGTTGACGAACTCGCCGACATAGTCGACCGGCGGCGGGCCTTTTTTCTTGGCGGCCGCCGGGGCCTTTTTCTTCGGCTGCATGCTCGGCGGCAGCTTGTAGCCGTAGGGGTCGATCTGGGCGGCCTGGCCCAGGGTGGCGGTGCCCAGCAGCAGGGCGGTCATCAATGTCTTCATCGGCATATGCGTAGCAAGGTTTTCAGCGTCGTCAGCGACGCCGAGCGTGGTTCGGAACCGGCGGCGCCGTACTTCAGCGCGCCGTACAGTGTTAAAAATTTGTCCATCGCGGCTAGCCGGTCCGGGCTGGCTTGCATGGTGCGCAGGCGGGCGGCGTAGCTGGCCGGGCCTTCGTCCGGGCGGCGCGCGTAGCCCCGGCGCGCCTGCTGCCGGCAAAAGGCCTGGTACAGCCGGTCCAGCGGCGCCAACGGCCGCCGCTGCCGCCTCCAGTACAGCCCATACAGCAGGCCGCCCGCCAGCGCCGCACCGAGTGCGCTGCGCCAGTTGGCGAAGGCTGAGCTTAGTTCCTCAAGGAAACTCCGCTGCCTCTCTGGATTGTAATCCAGGACCCATTGATTCCAAGCATTATTCAACGCGGCGTAGTTGAATCTGAGCTTGCCCAGCCACGAATCGGGGTCGTTTTGCAGATTCAGCAAGGGGCCGAGGCCGAAAGCGGACGGTTGCGGCAGCGCCTGCGCCAGGCTGTGGGCGATGCGTTCGGGCGCGACGGCGGCGGTCGGGTCGATGCGGCGCCAGCCGGCGCCGGGGGCCCAGAACTCGGCCCAGGCGTGGGCGTCGGACTGGCGCACGGTCAGGTAGCCGTCCACCGGGTTCAGCTCGCCGCCCTGGTAGCCGGTGACGACGCGCGCCGGCACGCCCATGGCGCGCATCAGCACCACGAAGGCGCCGGCGTAGTGCTCGCAGAAGCCGGCCTTGCTGCCGAACAGGAAATCGTCGACGGCGTCGCGGCCCAGCAAGGGCGGCTGCAGCGTGTAGACGTAGCCGTCGTCGTGGAAGCGCTGCAGCAGGCGCAGCGCCAGCCCGGCCGCCTCGCGCGCGGCCGGCGGCGCGGACCCGGCGGCGTGCGCGTGCAGCGCGCGCGCCAGCGCCAGCGTGCGCGGGTTGAAGCCGGCCGGCAGCTCGGTCCAGCGCGCCATGCGCTGCGGCTGTTCGTCGGCCTGCACGCGGAAGTCGGTCCAGGCGCCGGCCTCGTAGCGCACGCGCTGCGTGACCGGCTCGCTGGTGAAGAACTCCAGTTCGTCGGAATCGCGCACGCGGTAGCCGGGCAGGGACAGCGTCGGCCCGCTCAGCTCCAGCGCCGCCAGCCAGCGGCTGTTGGTGGGCTCCATGGTGATCTCGTGGCGCAGCGGCTGGCCGCGCGTGGCGACGCCGATGTCCAGCCGTTGCAGGCCGCGCCGGCGCGGCACGCGGGTCCAGGTGTGGCCGTCGTAGTCGCCCAGCACGATGCTGCGCCAGTACAGCTGGCCCTGGGCCGGCATCGGGCCGAAGAAGCGCACGCGGAAGGCCACGGCGTCCGACTGCGCCAGCGACGACAGCGTGCCGGGCGCCATGCTGTCGGAGATGCCGGTGTGGCCGCTGTGGGCGTCGCCGGGCAGGCCCCACAGCGGACCCTGGATGCGCGGGAAGCCGACGAACATCAGCATCGCCAGCGGCGCCGCCAGCAGCGCGGTGGTGGCGGCGGTGCGCAGGCGGCGCGCCAGCGGCGGCACGGCGCCGGTGTACTGGAACGATTGCTGGGCCGTCAGCAGCACGATCAGGGTGGCGCCCATCCACAGCGCGGTGGGCATGCTTTGCGAGTAGAAGAAATTCGTCAGCAGCACGAAGAAGCTGAGGAAGATCACCACGAACAGGTCGCGTTTGGCGCGCATCTCCAGCAGCTTGAAGGCCAGCAGCAGCGCCAGCATGGCGACGCCGGCGTCGCGCCCCAGCAGCGTGTGGAAGCTGCGGTAGACGCCGGCCATGGCGGCGATCGAGACCGGCAGCAGCAGCCACAGCGGCGGCATGCGCTTGCCGCGCCAGGTGATGGCGGCGCGCCACAGCAGCGTGGCGCACACCACGGCGCTGATCCACGGCGGCAGGTGCGCGAAGTGCGGCGCCAGCACCATCAGCGCGGCGGCCAGCAGCAGCAGGGTGTCGGACTTGTCGCGCGTCAGGCGCGGCGCCAGGCGGGCGCTCATGCGCCGCCCTCCAGTCCGAACAGCGCCAGCGCGCGCAGGCAGGCGGCCTGGTGGGCGTCGCCCAGCGCCGGGCCGTACTCGTGCTGCGCCAGGCGGAAGGTGTAGGGCAGGGCGCGCCGCTCGGCCTCCAGCACCCAGCGCGCCATGCGCGACAGCTTCAGTTCCAGGTCCAGCTGCGCGGGCAGCGCGGCGAAGTCGAGGCACAGCTCGGCCACGGCGCCGCCGTCGAAATGCTTGGTGACGAGCTGCCCGCCCAGCGCCGGATCGTGGCGGGCGATCTGGCGCCAGGCCAGGTGGCGCATCGGGTCGCCCGGCTGGTAGCTGCGGATGCCGGCGAAATTGTCCAGCCCCACGGTGCCGTGGCCGTCCTCGCTGGCGGCGCCGCTGGACGGCAGCGGCCGGGCCGGCAGCTCGGGCGCCGGATACACCAGCACCCTGAGCGCGGGGCGCCAGTAGCTCCAGGCGCGGAACAGGCCGAGCGGGAAGCGCGTGACGAGGCGGATGCGCGGCGCCTCCAGCCAGCCGCGCGCGGAGGTGGCGGCCGACAGCCGCACCGTGCTGGCGCCGCCGGCCGCGACGTCCGTGACCTGGCGCGGTTCGCCGTCGGCCTGGAAGCCGAGCCAGACGGCGTAGCGCGCCAGCTTGCCGCGGTTGTGCAGGTGCAGTTCGAACTGCGCCTCCTCGCCGGCGAACACCGGCGCCGCGCGGCCCGGCGTCAATTCCAGGCGGGCCAGGTTGTTGGCGGTCTGGTACATATCGGCCACGGCGCAGGCGCCGGCGAAAAAGGTCAGCGCGAAGCCGAGGCCGAGGTTGTAGTTGAGGGCGCCGATCAGCATCAACAGCAGCAGGCCGGCGAAGGCCAGGCCGGGCCGGGTCGGCACGATGAACACGCGGCGCATGGTCAGCGTGACCGCGCCCGCTTCGCTGGGCCCGAGCTGGAACAGCCACTGGTCGCGGGCGCGCCGGTACAGGCCGCGCAGCGAGGATGGCGAAGACAGCGAGGGCGGCGGGCCGGCCATGGCGGCCTAGACGGGCACCGACGCCTGCAGCTGCAGCACCAGGTCGCGGCTGGCCAGCGCGACGCCGTGCGCCGCCTTCAGCGGCCGCAGCCGGTGCGCGCACACCGGCACCAGCACCGCCTGCACGTCCTCCGGCAGCACGTGGTCGCGGCCCTCCAGCGCGGCCCAGGCGCGCGCGGCCTGCAGCAGGGCGATGGCGGCGCGCGGGCTCATGCCCTCGGCGAACAGGCCGTTCTGGCGCGAGGCGGCGGCCAGCGCCTGCACATAGTCGATCAGCGCCGGCGCGGCGTGGATGCGCTTGAGCGCCTGCTGCGCCTCGGCCAGTTCGGCCGGCGCCATGGCCGGCGACAGCGCCTTGAGCAGCACGCGGCGGTCCTCGCCCATCAGCAGCGCGCGTTCGGCGGCGGCGTCGGGATAGCCCAGCGACAGGCACATCAGGAAACGGTCCAGCTGCGATTCCGGCAGCGGGAAGGTGCCGATCTGGTGGGTGGGGTTTTGCGTGGCGATGACGAAGAACGGCTGCGGCAGCGGACGGGTGACGCCGTCGGCGCTGACCTGGCGCTCCTCCATCGCTTCGAGCAGGCCGGACTGGGTCTTGGGCGTGGCGCGGTTGATCTCGTCGGCCAGCAGCACCTGGGTGAAGATGGGGCCGGGGTGGAACACGAAGCCGTTCTGTTCGCGCTCGTAGATGGAGATGCCGTTGACGTCGGCCGGCAGCAGGTCGCTGGTGAACTGGATGCGGTTGAAGCGCAGCCCCAGCGAGATCGCCAGCGCATGCGCCAGCGTGGTCTTGCCCACGCCCGGCACGTCCTCGACCAGCAGGTGGCCGCCGGCCAGCAGGCAGGTCAGCGCCTGGCGGATCTGCAGCTCCTTGCCGACGATGATGTCGCCGACCTGCCGGGCCACGGCATGCAATTTTGTGTACATGGTATCGATGGGAGTTGTGCGCTGTACAGATTCTATGCGAGAAACTGCCCAGGCGATACCATGCGGGTGTTGCGGCTTACGGCGCCTGCTTCAGGTTGCGGTCGAGGAAGGTCTCGACCTGGGTCCAGAAGTCGATGCTGTTTTCCGGACGGCGCCAGCCGTGGCCCTCGTCGTTGTAGATGATCGACGTCACATTGGGGTTGCCGGCCTTGACGGCGGCGGCGAAGCTGCGCGCGTTCTCGATCGGCACGCGGCGGTCCATCAGGCCGTGCGCCATCAGCAGCGGTTGCTTGAGCTCGGCCGCGCGCAGCAGCGGCGAGTTCTTGCGCATCATCGCGGCGTCGGCCGGGTTGTCGGGGTCGCCGACCAGCAGGCGCAGGCTGTAGCCCAGGATTTCCTGCGACGCATCCGACTCGGTGGTGGTGAAGCGCAGCTTGATGTCGGTGGAACCGGCCCATTCGACGCCGCAGCGGAACACGGCCGGATCCTTGATCAGGCCCATCAGCGTGGCGTAGCCGCCGTAGCTGGCGCCCATGATGGCGACGCGCTTGGGATCGGCCCAGCCCTGCCTGGCGGCCCAGCGCGCGGCGTCGGCCAGGTCGTCCTGCATGGTGCCGCCCCATTGCTTCCAGCCGGCCTGGAAGTGGTCGGCGCCGAAGCCGGTGCCGCCGCGGAATTCCGGCTGGATCACGACGTAGCCGCGCGTGGCCAGGAAGGCCGCTTCGGCGTCCCATTCCCACGAGCCGCCGCGCACCATCGGGCCGCCGTGCACCAGCACCACGGCCGGCTGCGGGCCGCTCGGCTTACCGGGCGGCAGCGTCACGTAGACCGGGATGGAGCGGCCGTCGCGTGCCGCGTAGCGGTGGAAGCTGCGCGGCCCCATCTGCGCCGGCACGATGTCGGGATGAACGCCGCCCAGGCCGATGACGGCGCCGCTGGCGCGGGTGTACAGCAGGAAGCGCTGCGGCTGGCGGTCGGAGTTCGATGCGATCAGCAGCACCGGACTGGCGGCGCAATCCTGCGCGCAGTGCACAGTGTTGATGGTGGTGGGCAGGGCGGCATCGATCTTGGCTTGTTCGGCCTTCAGCGCCGGGTCCAGCCAGACGGTGGTGGCGGCGTCGGTATGCAGGTGCAGGCCCAGCAGCTTGTGGGTGACGCGGTCGATCTCGGGGCTGCCGTGGAAATCGTAGCCCGGCGTTTCGACGAAGGGTTCCGGGTCCATCTTCAGCGTCTTCAGGTTGTAGCGGAACAGCGCGCCGTTGCCCTTGTAATTGGCGGTGACGTAGAGCGTGTCGGCGCCGTCGAAGAACAGCGGGGCGAAGCGCTGGTCCTGGTAGCAGACGCTGTTGCCGATCTCGCTCCAACTGGTGTCGGCGGGGTTGCGGTGGGAGGTGATGCAGCGGCCCTTGACCTGCGCGGTGACGACGCGCGGCACATCGTTGCCGTCGGTCAGCCAGGACTGGACCGCTTCCGGCTGGGTGCCGTCGAAGGCGCTGCGCAGCGCCTGGGTGCGGGTGTTCAGGCGCATCAGGCGCGAGTGGTCGGGCGTGCGGTCGGTGTTGTTCCAGGTGTACTTCTCGACCAGGATGTCGTCCGAGCCGTCGTGGGTCACGCCATGGAAGCTGTAGGCGGCGGTCAGCGTGCGGTTGACCATATTGCTGCCGACCTGCTTTTGCTGGTGCTTCCAGTTGCCGGCGATCAGGTGCACGCGGTTCTCGCCGCTGCGGTCGATGGCGAATTCATCGAGGTTGCCTTCGAATTCGTTGTCCAGGTTCCTGACGGTGAAGCCGACGCGGTTTTCGTTGATCCAGTGGACGCTGGTGATGACGGCGCGGTCGGCGGTGGAGCGCGCCAGCAACGTCACCTTGGACAGATTCGTGCTGTCGCGTACGACCAGCGCCTGGATGCCGTCGGGCAGCATGGTGGTGAGGGCGATGTAGCCGCCCTTGGGCGACAGTGCAGCATGGCTGACCTGCTGCGCGGAGAAGAAGCTGGCGACCGGCGGCGGCGGCGACGTTGCTGCGGCGGCATGGGCGCCGTGGCTCAGTAGTGCGGCGCCGGCCAGTGTTAGCGAGCGGAAGAGGGGAAAACCTGCCATGCATGACTTTCATTGTTAAATAATCTGCAATGATATGCGGCAATTGTTTTTTTGTCTATCCAGCGGCGCGCGGCCATCCGGCGCCGCCGCTATCTATGGTAGATTAGCGACTACAGCAGCAGATACCCGTCACATGACTACAGCCATATACAGCCACCCCGATTGCGCCCGCCACGACATGGGCGACTGGCACCCCGAATCCCCCGCGCGCCTGCAAGCGATTGCCGACCAGCTGATCGGATCGCACATCAGCGACCTGCTGGAGCACCGCGAAGCGCCGCTGGTGGCGCTCGCCGATCTCGAACGCAACCACAGCAAGAACGCCATCGCCATCGTGCGCGACAACGTGCCCGAGCCGGGCGAGTGCTACCCGATCGACGGCGACACCTCGCTCAACCATTACAGCTGGCTGGCCGCGCAGCGCGCCGCCGGCGCCGCCGTGGCGGCGACCGACGCCGTCATCGACGGCGAGATCGACAACGCCTTCTGCTCGGTGCGTCCGCCCGGCCACCATGCGCGGCCGATCGAGCCGATGGGCTTCTGCCTGTTCAACAACGTCGCGGTGGCGGCCAAGCATGCGCTGGACGCGCGCGGCCTGGCGCGGGTGGCGGTGGTGGATTTCGACGTCCACCACGGCAATGGCACCGAGGAGGCGCTGCTCAACGAGCCGCGCGCGCTGATGGTCAGCTTCTACCAGCATCCGTTCTATCCGTACACCGAGCCTGAGCCGATCAGCGCGCACATGGTCAACGTGCCGGTGCCGGCGCACACGCGCGGCGACGCGGTGCGCCAGATCGTGCTGGAGCAGTGGCTGCCGGCGCTGCACGCCTTCAAGCCGGAGATGATCTTCATCTCGGCCGGCTTCGACGCCCACCGCGAGGACGACGTCGGCGGCATGGGCCTGGTCGAGGCGGACTACGCGTGGATGACGCAGCAGGTGATGGAGGTGGCCAGGCTGTACGCCAAGGGCCGCATCGTCAGCTGCCTCGAAGGCGGCTACAACCTGTCGGCGCTGGGCCGCAGCGTGGTGGCGCATGTGAGGGCGCTGGCGGACCTGTGACGGGCCGTCAGTGATCGTCGGTCAGTTCGTCGACCTCGCGACGATAGCGGGGCAGGCGGCGCTCCACCGTGTTTTGCGATTGATGGTTGGCGTGTGCCACCAGCCGTCGCCGGCAATCTGCACGGCCATCTGGCGCGGCGACAATAAAGAGCAGCTTCCATTGGTAGCCGCGCAGCGCTGCCGCCGCAGCGCGGCTTCTTTCCGTCCACTCGTGAATGGCGACGATGCCGCCTCCACCGGGGACAGCGTGCTGGCGCTCTTGCGCAGAAAATCCGCCAGCTCGGAGTATGCGGCGGGTGGCAGCTCACAGGTCTGTACGGCATTCATGCTCGTTCTCCTTGCTCGTTGTGTCGTGTTCTGTCTCGTTCTGTCTCGCTAGGCCTTGTGCGCCGCACAAAGTTCAAACGAGTCAAAACGAGACAGAACGAGACATCCAAACGAGCACGAATGCCGCACGGGTCGAATTTCACGCCCGGTGCCTATACTGGCGGCATGAATCGGCGGCGGCTGCTACGGCTTGGGGCGGTAGGCGTCGACGCCGAATTCCATCGGCGGCGTGTTGCGCTGGTGGGCGCCGGCATCGATGCCGGTGTCGGTCGGCGTGCCCGTGCCCGGCTCGTTGAAGTTGGGTAGATACACGCCGCTGCCATAGCCCAGCGACCCGGCTTGCAGCTGGTAGTTGCCGGCGTTGGTGGGCCGCGCGGTCGTCAGGTACACCTTGCCCGTCTTGTATTGCGGGTTGGGATAATCGCCGTACTCGACCAGTCCTATCGTCGGCCAGACCTGGCTGCCGGCCTTGAAAACGATGGCGCTACCGTTCCTGCCGCTGCCGGGCGCTGGATGCAACTCCGAGCGGGCGCCGTTGATCGAAATGCCGCCGCGATAGGCATCGTAGTCGATGTCGTTCTTGCCGCACACCTCATTCACTACCACGGTGCCCTGCCCGGTGTCGCTGATCGACATAAGGTTGTTGCGACTGACGATGTTGCAGGTGTCGCCGCCGTTATTGGCCAGGAATCCGTTCGAGCCCAGGCCAAATCGCATGCCGGCCAACGGCGGCGGTTGCAGATTGGTGTTGTGGAAGAAGTAAGCCCGTCCTCCATTGACGATGGGCTCCCGGCTGCCCAGCTTGAAGAATACGCCATGGCCCTCGCTGTCCTGGTCGGCGCCGTTGGGATTGCTCATGCCCACCGTGTCGCCGAGGATGTTGCGGAAGGCGTATACCGGCCCCTGCGACACGGTGGCCAGCCCGACGCCGGTGAACACATGGTGCAGGTAGTTGCCCCAGATGCGCACGTTGCGGTTGGCGCCCTCCGATTCGATGGCGTCGTCGTACACGCCGGAGACGTCGTTGCCGTGAATGTCTGAGTCGGCGGCCGGGAAACCTTCGAAGGTGAAGTTGTCGCCACCGCCGATGCCGTCGCTGAAGTAGTGGCCGGCCGCGGCGTAGACCTCGTTGTAGCGGATCACATGGTTGCCGCCGCAATGGCCGAACGCGATGCCGTTCGCCGAGTTGGGATGGGCGTAGCCCCAGTGGATGGAGCCGTAACGCGGATCGTGTATCCGGTTGCGCTGGATGACGACGCGCTGCACGCGGTCGGCCGGGGCGCTCAGCCTATTCGAGCAGGATATGCCCGCCTCAAGGTAGTGGCCGGGGACGATCTTATTGGTCGGCACATTGCCGGCGGTCGGCGGGCTTTCGGTGGTGACAGGCGCCGAGCCGAAACCACTGATGTCGTTGTCCTCGATGATGACGTCGTGCGAAGGCGCGTCGATGGCGATGCCCTGGCGCTGGCAGTTCTTCAGTTGCAGCTTGCTGACGATGACGTAGGACGCTTTGATCACCACGCAGCTATTGCCGGAATGAAGGTGTCCGTCCGCCGCGCCCATGTCGATGGTGCTGCGCTGGCTCGGGTCGGCGTCGAACGGCGCCGACACATAGCGCACGTAGGCGTCCGGCGTGCCCGACACGTTGACCTCGTAAGTCCGGGACGTGCTCTCTCCCGGCAGCTTCAGCACGCCCGGCGGCAGCGTGATGGTGCGGCCGACCGGGAATTGTTCGCTCCAGGTGGCCTGGGTGGTGGCGGCGCTCAGGTCCGGCTGGTCGGCCAGCGACAGTTCGATGTCGTAGCTGGTGCCCGCGTCCAGCATCACCAGGCTGCCGCGGTATTCCTTGTTGCGCGGATCGAAGGACAGCGGCAGGCCGTTCTTCCACTGTTGCTCGCCATGCTTGCGGTATTTGACGCGCGAACGGCGGTCGACGTTGCCTCCCGGCGGCGCCCAGTAGATGCCGATGGACTGGAAAGTCGGCACCGTTGTCAGCTCGGCCTGGTAGGACGGCAGGCCCTTGCGGAAGCGCATATTGCGCTCGTCGGAGTAGATGTCGGGGGCATCGGGGTATCCGTAGGACGGCGCCGGCGGTCCCAAGGTGCCGGGGTCGGTCGGGTTGGCGTTGTTCGCCGTGAAGTCGGGGATCTGCTGCGCCAGCACTGGGGATGACAGCGCCAGTGCGGCCAGCGCATGCAGGCATACCAGGGATTTTTTCATGGAATTCCTCGGGATAGTGGAAGAAGGCGGTCCCGACATCATATTGAAATTCCAATGTTGAATTATCGCTAATTGTCACAACCGGCCGCCCAATGAAAAACGCCCTGCCGGAGCCGGCAGGGCGTTGGGGCTGGAACGCGTTCCGCTACATCAGGCGGCGACGCTGCGGCCGCTCTTGGCCGACCAGCGGTACAAGCCCCACACCATGGCCACGCCGAAGATCAGCGCCACCACCATGGTCTGCGCCTCGCTCAGCGAGTTGGCGATGGCCAGCGGCTCGCCCTTGCCGGAAACCACGATCAGGCCCGCCAGCGCGACGTTGAACAAGCTCTCGCCGACGATGAAGCCCGACATCACCAGCACGCCCAGGCGCTTGGCGGTGTCGCCGCCGACCTTGTGCTCCATGGCGCGGTCGAACAGGTAGCCGGCCACGGCGCCGATGCACACCGGCGTGATCACCGCGCTCGGCAGGTAGATCGCCAGGCCCACGCCCAGCGGCGGCAGGCTGTACTTGCCGTTGCTGGACCGCTTCAGGCCGAAGTTGATCGCCACCAGCAGCAGGCCGACCAAGGCGCCGTAGCCCAGCAGGTCCCAGCGCAGCTGGCCGCCGATGACGCCCTTGGCCAAGGTCGAGATCAGCAGCGCCTGCGGCGCGGCCAGCGGCTGGTCCGAGATCGAGTTGAGGTTGGGGGCGCCGACGAAGCCGTTGGCGTGGTTGAGCAGCTCCAGCACCGGCGGCACCACGCAGGAACCGGCGACCACGCCGATCAGCAGGCCGACCTGCTGTTTCCACGGCGTCGCGTCGACCAGCTGGCCGGTCTTCAAGTCCTGCAGGTTGTCGTTGCCGATCACGGCCACGGCCAGCACCACGGTGGTGACGAACAGCGCGTAGGCGATCAGCGCCTGCGCCACTTCCGGGCCCATGATGCTGCGGCCGACCATGCCCACGCTCAGCGCGGCGCCGAGGATGGTCAGGATGGCGATGCCGGACACCGGCGAATTCGACGAGCCGATCAGGCCGGCCATGTAGCCGCAGACCGCGGCGGCGAAGATGCCGGCCACCAGGATGTAGCCGATGCCGACCGCCACCAGCGGGAAGGCCAGCGAGCCCAGCGGGCCGCCTTGCAGGAAGCTCGACAGCAGCCAGCCGGCCGGCACCATCGACAGCAGCGTGACCAGGCCGACCACGAAGATCGGCAAGTCCTGCTCGGTGCGGTCCAGCACGCCGCCATTGAGCTTGGCCTTGCGGGCCGATTCCATCGCCGACTTCAGGCCGCCGAAGATGGGCTTGGCCAGGCCGGCCAGCGTGATGATCGCGGCCATGCCGATCACGCCGGCGCCCATCATGCGCACTTCCTTGGACCAGATGCCCAGCGCGTGGGCGGAGGCTTCGACGCCGGGCGCGGCCGGGCTCAGCGAGGTCATCAAGGGCACCATGATGCCCCAGGCGATGACCAGGCCGGCCAGCATGGCGATGCCGACCGTGATGCCCATCAGGTGGCCGGCGCCGATCAAGGCCAGCGAGCTGGAGGCGCCGATGCCGGTGGCGCCGGAGCCGGTGCGGAAGTAGATCGACACTTCGCCGGCCATCAGCTTGACGGCGGCGCCGGCGGCGAACACGGCGGACGCCACGCTGCCCCAGATCACGGCCCACAGGCCGGCCTTGCCTTCGGCGGCGCCGGCGCGCGAGGCCATGCCGACCTTGAGCACTTCAGCGGCGGCCACGCCTTCCGGGTAGGGCAGGTCGGACTGCGACACCAGCGCGCGGCGCAGCGGCATGGTGTACATCACGCCCAATACGCCGCCGATGGCGCAGGCACCGAAGGTCGGCCAGAACGGCACCTTGGCCCACCAGCCTATCATCAGCAGGCCGGGCAGCACGAAGATCACCGAGGCCAGCGTGCCGGCGGCCGAGGCGATGGTCTGGACGATGTTGTTTTCCTGGATGGTGGCATCCTTGAAGGCGCTCAGCAGCGCCATCGAGATGACGGCTGCCGGGATCGAGGTGGCGAACGTCAGGCCCACTTTCAGCCCCAGGTAGACCTGAGCCGCCGTGAAGACCAGCGTGATCAGTATGCCAAGGATGATGCCGCGAACGGTGATTTCCTTGGGGTTGGACGGTGCAGCTATGCTCATCTTCAGCACTCCGGTGGAGAAATAATATTGTTTATATGGTCAGAAAAAGGGAAAAGCGCCTCATGATATCCGAAGTCCAGTCGGGCCAGCAGGTAAAATAGCGGATTGTCAGAACGATTTTGAAGGTCAGAGCATGTCGATACAATGGTACCCAGGGCATATGAACGCCGCCAAGAAGAAGGCGGCCGAGCAGATGGAGAACACCGATCTGGTGATCGAGGTGGTCGACGCGCGCCTGCCCGAGGCCAGCACCAACCCGATGGTGGAGGAGCTGCGCAAGTTCCGCCAGCGTCCGTGCCTGAAGATCCTCAACAAGGTCGACCTGGCCGATCCGGCCGCCACGGCGGCCTGGGTGGCTTATTACAACGCGCAGGAAGGCGTGACCGCGTTCGCGATGACGACCAAGAAGCCGGCCGACGTGGCCCGCGTGCCGGAACTGGCCAAGCAGCTGGCGCCGCACCGCGGCGTGCCGACCAAGCCGCTGCGTATCATGATCATGGGCATCCCCAACGTCGGCAAGTCGACGCTGATGAACGCGCTGCTCAAGCGCAAGGTGGCCAAGGTCGGCGACGAGCCGGCCGTCACCAAGCAGCAGCAAAAGCTTTACCTGGACAAGAACACCATCCTGGTCGACACGCCGGGCATGCTGTGGCCGAAGATCGCGCTGCCGAGCGACGGCCTGATGCTGGCCGCCAGCCACGCGATCGGCTCGAACGCGCTGATCGAAGAGGAAGTGGCGGTGTTCCTGGCCGACGAGATGCTGAAGTACTACCCGCAGCTGCTGGTGGCGCGCTACGGCTTCAAGGATATCGAGACGTTCGACGGCATCGCAGTGGTGGAGGGCGTGGCGGCCAAGCGCGGCTTCCGCCAGAAGGGCGGCGACCTCGATTTCGAAAAAGCCTCGCACACCTTCCTGGGCGACTACCGCAGCGGCATCCTGGGCCGCATCTCGCTGGAGACGCCGGCCAACCGCAAGGAGCGGCTGGACGTGCATGACGCCGAGATGGCGGTGAAGGCGGCCGAGAAAGCCGCGATCGCCGCCGCCAAGGCCGAAGCCTACGCCAACGGCAAGCGCGGCACCTAAATCCGGGGACCTGACCCCGGATTTAACCGAAGCGGAAGCTGCTCACCGCCAGCGATCCCATGAACGCGTCCTCGTGATAGGGGACGCTGGCCGCCTCGTTCTCCGCCGCGCCCAGCGCCACCATCAACGGCAGCAGATGCTCCTCGCGTGGATGCGCCATGCGCGCAGCCGGCGCCTTTTCCCACTCCATCAACTGCGCCGCGCGTTGCTGCGGCGGCAGCGCCATGGTCGCGCGCAGCCAGCCGTCGAAGGCGTGCGAGGCCGCCGCACCCTGGGCGTTGAACGCGCGCAGGTTGTGGTAACTGAGGCCGCTGCCGACGATCAGCACGCCCTGCTCGCGCAAGGGCGCCAGCAAACGTCCCGCCTCCAGGTGCGTCAACGGATCGAGGCCGTGCTTGAGCGACAGCTGCACGATGGGCACGTCCGCATCCGGATACACCGGATACATGGCGCTGAAGGTGCCGTGGTCGAAGCCGCGCTGCGGATCCAGCTGCGCCGGGAAACCGCCCGCATCGAGCAGCTGCTTAACCTGCGCCGCCAGCTCCGGCGCACCCGGCGCCTTGTACTGCACCTCATACGTGTGCGGCGGGAAGCCGCCGTAGTCGTAGATCATCGGCGGCCGTGCCGACGACGACACCGTGAAATCGCGGCCCTCCCAGTGCGCCGTGATCACCAGCACCGCCTTCGGCGTCACGCCGAGCTGGCGCGGGATGTCGCGCAGCGACGCGTCCAGCTGGCCGTACAGATGGCCCACCTGGTCCATCATGAACGGCCAGGGGCCGCCGCCGTGGGAAAGGAAATAGCTGGGCAATGCATGCATGGTAAAGCTCCGGTGTGAGGTTGAACTCACTATAAGGACGGAAGCTGTTGCAATCAATGCGCGAAATGTAGATAGGTCATATCTAAAAAGTTAATGATACGGGGCAGGGGCGTATAATGCCGGGGTTCTGGTGCTTGCCCATGTGCTCACATGTGCAGTTAAACGGGAAACACAGGCCGCCCACGCTCGCAGCGTGACGGCCAAGGTGTGCTGCCCCCGCAACGGTAACGCAAGGCCGCTTGAGCGCCTTGCCAGCCCGGATACCGGCCAGACCAGGGGGAAGCGCGCGTGATGCGATCCGCGCGGCTTCCGTACACTTCCGGCTTGCGGGGACGCAGGCGGATGTCTCTTTTGAAAATGATCTGACATGCACTCCACCGCTTTCCAACCGCGCCTGCTGGCCGCCGCCGTTTCCCTGTGCTTCACCGCCGCCGTTCCCGTCGCCGCCCTGGCGCAAGATGCCGCCGCTGCCGGCGCCACCGCCGGCGCGCAGGTCGCCCAGATGCTGGCACCGATCGTCATCACCGGTTCGCGTTTCGACGCCGACCCGGCGCTGGCCCCGATCGGCGCCACCATCATCAGCGCGGAAGAGATCCAGCGCGCCGGCGCCAACGACGTCAACGCCGCGATCCGCAAAGTAGGCGGCGTCTACGGCCGCCAAAGCCTGGACGGCAGCCCGGACTTCGGCCTGGACCTGCGCGGCTTCGGCAGCAACAGCAGCCAGAACATGGTGATCGTGCTGGACGGCGTACGCCTGTCGGAGAATGAACTGAGCAGCGCCATCCTGTCGACCATCCCGATCTACACCGTGGACCACATCGAAATCACGCGCGGCGGCGCCAGCGTGTTGTACGGCGACGGCGCCACCGGCGGCGTGATCAACATCGTCACCAAGCGCCCGGTCAAGAACAGCCGCCGCGGCAGCGTGTTCGTCGAGGGCGGCCAGTTCCGCGCCGGCGAAGTGCGCGCGTCCGGCTTCCAGGCCTGGGACGGCTTCGCCGCCGACGCCACGCTGGACACCCAGCGCACCGACAACTACCGCGACAACAACGAATTCAAGCAGACCCACTTCAGCGGCGGCGCGCAATGGTTCGACAACGCCGGCCGCGCAGGCTTCCGCTACGAAGGCGCGCGCCAGGACATGCGCCTTCCCGGCTCGCTGAGCGAGGCAGAGTACAACGCCAATCCGCGCCAGAGCAAGACTCCCGACGATTACGCCACGCTCGACAGCGACCGCTTCACCGCCTTCGCCCAGCGCCGCATCGGCGGCTATGAGCTGGCGGCCGATCTGTCGTACCGCAAGAAGAAGGCGGAATCCGCCTACTCCTTCGGCGGCCCGCCGTCGATCACCACCTACGACAGCAAGCAGACTCAGTTCTCGCCGCGCGTGCGCCGCCTGGGCGAGATCGGCGGCCTGCTGAACGAGATGGTGGCCGGCTTCGACTGGACCGTCTGGAATCGCACCACGGCCACCAGCGCCAAGTACTCCGCAGCCGATGCGACGCAGCATTCGAAGGCCCTGTACGTCCGCGACGAACTGCGTTTTGACGCCGCCCATGAAGGCCGCGTGTCGGCCGGCGTGCGCCGCGAGATCTTCAACAAGGACTTCAGCGATGCCGTGAGTTTCGGCAGCACCGGCTACAAAGTGTCGCAAGGCCTGAACGCCTGGGAGCTGCAGGCGAGCTACATGCCAGTCGCGAAGCTGACCGTCTACGGCAAGGCTGGCCAAAGCTACCGTGTCGCCAATTCCGATGAAAACGCCTACACCCCGGGCTTCAACAAGCCGCTGGCGCCGCAGCAGTCGCATGACCTGGAGCTGGGCGTGAGCTATGGCACCGCCGCGCAGAAGATCACCGGCCGCGTATTCCGCCACAACCTGACCAACGAGATCTTCTACGATCCGACGATCTACGCCAACACCAACCTGGCGGCGACCCGCCGCGAAGGCTTCGAGCTCGATGCCGAGCAGCGGATCAACGCCAACTGGAGCGTCAACGCGCACTACCAGCACGTGGACGCCAAATTCACCGAGGGCGCCTACAACGGCAAGGAAATGATGCTGGTGCCGAAGAACACGCTGACCGCGCGCCTGAGCTGGACCCTGGCCACCGGCCACACCGCCGATGTCGGCGTGCAGTGGGTGGACAGCCAGCGCAACGGCGCGGACTTCGACAACAAGTGCCCGGCGCAGATCCCTGCCTACACCACGCTGGATGCGCGCTACGCCCGCAAGCTGGGCCAGTGGGAGTTCGCGGTGTCGGGCCTGAACCTGGCCGACAAGCGCTACTTCTCGCAAGCCTTCAGCTGCAAGGACGGCATCCAGGGCGCTATCTACGCCGCCGACGGCCGCCAGCTGAAACTGTCGGCCCGCTACGAGTTCTGATGCGCACCCCGACCACGACCGTTCGCCCTGCGCAGCTATTGCCTTGGCTGGCGCTGGCCTGCGCGCCGGTGTGCGCTCAACCTGCCGTCACGGTGAAGGACGACGCCGGCAACAGCGTCACCGTCGCCAGGCCGGCGCAGCGCATCATCTCGATGGCGCCGCACATCACCGAACTGCTGTTTGCGGCCGGCGGCGGCGAACGCGTGGTCGGCGTCATGAACTACAGCGACTATCCGGAAGCGGCCAAGCGCATCCCGCAGGTGGGCAGCAACGCCACCATCGACATGGAGCATGTGCTGGCGCTGCGCCCGGACCTGCTGGTGGTATGGAAAAGCGGGAACACCGCCCGCCAGCTCGACCAGCTGAAAAGCCTGGGCATCCCGATCTTCTACAGCGACCCGCAAAAGCTGGAAGAGGTAGCCACCAGCCTGACCCGCCTGGGGCAGCTGATGGACACCGGACCGTCCGCGCAAAAGGCCGCGCAGGACTACCGCCAGCGCATCGCCAGACTGTCGGCCGCCTATGCGCAGCGGTCCACGGTGCGGGTGTTCTACCAGATCTGGGAAAAGCCCATCTTCACGCTGAGCGGCGAGCATATCGTCAGCGACGCGATCCGCGTGTGCGGCGGCCAGAACGTGTTCGCCGCGCTCAAGGTGCCGGCGCCCACGGTCAGCACCGAGGCGGTGTTGCAGGAAAATCCGGAAGCCATCGTCGGCGGCGAGAAGCACGACGCCGAAGCCGGCATCAATATCTGGAAGCAGTACAAGGGCATGCAGGCGGTCCAGCGCGGCAACCTGTTCATGATCGACAGCGAAACCCTGGTGCGCGCCACGCCGCGCATCGCCGATGGCGTCGCCATGCTGTGCGAGCGGCTGGAAGCGGCACGCCAGCACCGGCCTTGATGGGTTTAATGCGGCCATAATTTGCACATCGTGGAAAAGGTGGTAATCTCGCGGCGTTTGCCACTCACCCTCGATGAAGGACTGTCATGCGTTTCCTGAGCTTCCTGCGCCCGCTGCTCGTCACCGCGGCCTTCATGGCCGCCGCCGCCGGCGCCCAAGCCGCCGATTTCAAGAACGGCGTGGACTACAACACGCTGGACCTGCCCAACCGTCCCGACACCGGCAAGAAGGTCGAAGTGCTGGAAGTGTTCATGTACCACTGCCCGTACTGCAACCAGCTGGAAGCGCCGCTGGCCGAATGGGTCAGGAAGCAGGGCGACAAGATCGTGTTCCGCCGCATGCACCTGGGCGAGGATGCGCAAGCCAAGGCCTTCTTCACGCTGGAGGCGATGAACGCGCTGGGCAACGGCATGCACGAAAAGCTGTTCCATGCCGTCCACGTCGAACATAACCGCCTCAACACCGACCAGGCCATCCTCGACTTCGTCGTCAAGAACGGCGTCGACAAGGCCAAATATCTGGAATTTTTCAACTCGTTTGGTGTCCAAGCGAAGATGAAGCGTGGCGTGCAGGTGGCAAACCAGTATAAACTGGACAGTGCTCCGACGCTGGTGATCGACGGTCACTACACGACATCGCCGTCGGTGGCGGGCCATGGCCTGACGTCCACCCCCGAGGTGCACGCAGCCGTGTTTGCAGTGGCGGACAGCCTGGTAGCCAAGTCGGCCCAGGAACGCGCCGGAAAGAAGTAAGGATAGCGCCATGAAAGAAATCAGCGACGAACGCAAGGCGGCCGAGGGCCAGGTCATGAAGATCTACAAGGAGTCTTCGCCTGTCATCGAAACCCTGTTTGAGTGGGCCTACATCAACCACGTCGCCTGGAGCCTGGCGGTGCTGGCGCTGGGCTTCATCGTCTGGCTGGTGATCGCCTTGAGCAACGCCGAGAACCAGCGCAACGCGCTGATGACCAAGCAGTGCTTCGACCCCGTGTTCAAGGGTGAAATCGACAAGAAGTGCCTGCGCACGGTGCACTCGCGCGAGCACTGGTGGGAGCATGTGAGCTACGCGCTGACCCACGTCAGCCCGGAAAAATAAACATGGCCCAAGCCCGCAGCAGCGGGCTTTTTCTTTGATAAGGCAGCTTATGAAACAAGTGATACTCATAACCGGCAGCAGCCGGGGCATAGGCGCGGCGACCGCGCTGATGGCCAGCCGGCGCGGCTACGCGGTCTGCATCAACTACCTGAACGACGCGGAGGCGGCGGGCAGGCTGCGCGAGCAGATCGTCGCCGAGGGCGGCGAGGCCATCGCCGTGCAGGCCGACGTCAGCGTGGAGGCGGACGTGCAGCGCCTGTTCACAACCGTCGACGAGGAACTGGGGCCGTTGACGGCGCTGGTCAACAACGTCGGCGTGCTGGAGCAGCAGTGCCGCTTGACGGAGATGTCGGTGGAGCGCCTGCAGCGGGTGTTCGCCACCAATGTGATCAGCTACTTCTTGTGCAGCAAGGAGGCGGTCAAGCGCATGTCCACCGCCGGCGGCGGGCAGGGCGGCGGCATCGTCAACCTGTCGTCTGGCGCGGCGAAGCATGGGGCGCCTAACGTCTACATCGACTATGCGTCGTCCAAGGGTGCGATCGATGTGATGACGCTGGGCCTGTCGAAGGAGGTGGCGGCCGAGGGCATACGGGTGAACTGCGTCCGGCCGGGCATGATTTATACCGATATCCACGCCAGCGGCGGCGATCCGGGGCGCGTGGCGCGGCTGGAATCCAACGTGCCGATGCTGCGCGGCGGCCAGCCGGAGGAGATCGCGGAAACGATATTGTGGCTGCTCAGCCCACAATCGTCCTACGTCAGCGGCGCCATCATCGACGCCGCCGGGGCGCGCTAGAAAGCCGCCGTCCGCCGGCCGCACGCACGCTGCACGGCATTTTCAACCGCAGCAAGCAGCTGCTTCAACGGCCAGGCCAATTCCCGCGCGGCGGCGGGCGGCGCACAATTTGGGCATCCACTCAACGAAAGGACTGCCCATGAAACGCTCCCTCCTGCCCGCCGCCTTGCTGCTGGCCGGCGCCGTCAACGTTGCCTACGCCGACAACACCACCGACCTCACCATCCAGGCAGCCCGCCGCTACGCCGCCTTCTGGAACACCGGCGACCCGGCACTGGCCGCGCAGGCGCTGGCCCCGGACTTCATGGACCGCACCTTGCCCGCCGGGCGCGAGCAGGGCGTCAACGGCCCGCTGCAAGCGTCGAAAGGCTTCCGCGCCGCCGTGCCGGACCTGAAGGCCGAAATCACCGACATGGTCGTCAACGGCGACCGCGTGGCCGTGCACCTGCATTTCAGCGGCCACTTCACCGGCCAGTTCGGCGCAACCGCCGGCAAGGGCCAGGCGATCGACTTCCAGGCCTTCGACCTGTACCGCGTGGCCGACGGCCGCATCGCCGAGAACTGGCACCTGGAAGACAACCTGACGCTGTTGCAGCAAATGGGCGTCATGCCAGGTCTGCAAAGCGCTCCAGCAAAAACTCAATAAGCAGCGTAATGCGCGGCGGCTGATAGCGGTTGCGGTGATAGAGCAGGTTGAGCGGCGCGCTCTCGGTGAAGTATTCGTCCAGCACCGTCGCCAGCCTGCCGCTGCGCAGATCGCCCGCGATATCGAGGATGGACTTGTACGCATAGCCCTGGCCCGCGATGGCCCACTTGCGTATCACCTCGCCGTCGTTGCTCTGCTGCGTGCGGCGCACGCGCACCGCGCGCTTCTCGTCCGCCTCGTCGTTGCTGCAATAACGCCACTCCTGCATCGGCCCCAGCGCCGTCACCAGCACCAGCGTCGGCAGCTGCGCCAGCTCTTCCGGCGTGGCCGGGCCGCCCGTCTGCGCGATCAGCGCCGGCGACGCGCACACCACGCGCCGGCTCGGCGCCAGCACGCGCCGCACCATCTCGCTGTCGGCCAGCTGGCCGTAGCGGATCGCCAGGTCGATATCGTCCTGCACCATGTTGGCGGTGGTGTCGCTCAGCGTCAGCGCGTACTGCAGCTCCGGGTGCAGCGCGCGGAACTCGTCGAGCATCGGCATCAGCACATTGCGGCCCAGGTCCGACGGCGCCGAAATCTTTACCATTCCGCGCACGCCGTCGCCACCCGCATGCAGGCCGGCTTCCGCCTCCGCCATCAGCGCCATCGCCTGCTCGCTGAAGTGGCGGTACATCTGGCCTTCCTCGGTCAACCGCAGCTGGCGCGTGGTGCGCTCGAACAGCTTGACCTGCAACGACGCCTCCAGCCGCTGGATGCAGGCGCTGGCCGCCGCCGGCGACATGCCTTGCTTGCGGCCGGCGGCGGAAAAGCTGCCCAGCTGCGCCGCGTCCAGGAACAGGCGGATGGTGCTGAAACGATCGGCGCCGTTATCCATGGATCACCACCGTGCAGGTCGTGCCGGCCACCAGGTCGAGGCCCTTGGGCTGCTCGTCGATGTGGATGCGCACCGGCACGCGCTGCGCCAGCCGCACCCAGTTGAAGGTGGGGTTGACGTCGGCCAGCAGCTCGCGGCCGGTGTTGGCGTCGCGGTCGGTGATGCCGTGGGCGATGCTTTCGATATGGCCTTTCAGCTGCGCCGCGCCGCTCATCAGGTGCACCTCGACGGCGTCGTTCACCTTCAACAGCGGCAGCTTGGTCTCTTCGAAGTAGCCGACCACGTAGAACGAGGCGCTATTGATCATCGCCAGCTTGGCCGCGCCGACGGCGGCGAAGTCGCCCGCATGCACGTTCAGGTTGGTGACGTAGCCGGTGACGGGGGCGCGCACCACCGTGCGCTCCAGATTGAGCTGGGCCAGATTGCGCGCCGCCAGCGCGGCCTGGTACTGCGCCGTCGCCGTGCCGACCGCGAATTCCGCCGTCTCCTTGTTCTCGGCCGAGACGATGGAACTGTCCAGTCCCGCGCGGCGGCTGGCTTCCTTGCTGCGCCGGCCTTTCTCCACCTGCTGCGACGCCAGCACGGCGTTGGCCTGCGCCAGCGCGCTCTGGTAGCGCGCCGCGTCGACCACGAACAGCACGTCGCCCTGCTTGACCAGCTGGTTGTCATGCACCTTCACCTCGGTGACGGTGCCGGCGACATCGGCGCTGATGGTGACGACATCGGCCTTGACGCGGCCGTCGCGGGTCCAGGCGGACTCCATGTAGTGGTCCCAGGCCGAACGCCCCATCCACAGGGCGGCGGCCAACAGCAGCATGGTCAGGAAAAAACGGAAGATTTTGGATGCACTCACGGCAGGCTTTCTGATTGAGATAAATTATTTATAATATTTTTGATTATTTGTAGAGCGTCACCAGCAGGGCGCTGAAGATGCAGGCAAACAGGCACAGGCGCACCAGCGCCGGATGCCAGCTGCGACGGTAGGCGCCGAGGTGGCTCAAGGCGCTGTCTAGCGCCACCTGCAACACCAGGCTGACGAGGAACAGCGGCAGCACGCCGGGCAGCAGTACGCCGAAAAAGTCTATCTCACGCGGCATGGTCGGTTTCTCCTGTAGCTATCTGGTCCAGCAGGGACGTGTAAATGGAATGCAGGTCGGTCAGCGCCGTTTGCAGGCGCAGCCTGCGCTCCGGCGTGGCCGAGGGCAGGGCGGCGCGCACGCTGGCGCCGGCGTCGAGTATCGATTGCAGCGCCGTACCGCCGCTGGCGCCCGACGGCGCCCGCAGGTAGGCGGCCAGTTCGCGCACCACCAGTTTCAGCGCCGCCGGCACCGGGCCTGGCTGCGAGCCGGCGATCAGCTGGCGCAGTTCGATCACGGCATGGCCCAGCTCCAGCAAGGTCAGGCCCTGGCGCACCACGGCGCGCGCGGCTTCGCCCGGCGCCGGGCCGGAGGCGGCGTTCAGTTGGCTGAGCAGGTCGCGCACGCGGTTGTCGAAGCGCCGCTTCAGGCGGTACATCGACGCGGTGCAAGCGCCTTGCGCCTCGCGCCACAGGGCGGCGGCAACGTGGTCCTTCTGGCCCATGGTGTGCTCGGGCAGCACCACCTTGAACATCAGGTAGGCCACCGCCACGCCCATGGTCAGCGACAGCTCGCTGCTCATGAAGCTTTCCACGTCGTAGCGCATCAGATTGGTCGGCACCAGCAGCGTCGCGCAGAACATGCAGATGCCGATGCCGACGCCGGCCCAGCGCGGGCTGGTCATCAGGTAGCTGCCAAGGACGAAGATCGGCAGCGCCGCCACGATCAGCGTCGGGAAGTCGTTGGCGCGCGCGACCAGGAAGAATTCGCTGACGAAGGCCAGCGGCGTGGCGAGCAAAAAACCGATCAGCACCTGCTGCACCAGCGCCGTGGGACGCGGCGACGACGAGGCCAGCGCGCAGAAGATGGTCGCCATCAGGATGGCGTTGCCGACGAAGGGCCAGGCCAGCCAGTACCAGGCCGACGCCGTCAGCAGCAGCGTGACGCCGGCGCGGAAGCCGCTGGCGGCGACGATGGCCGGCGGCGTCTTCGGCGTGTAGGAGCCGGGATCGCTGACCTGCTGGCGCTTTTCCTGCGCCAGGCCGTGATACAGGCCGGTGAAGGCCTCCATGTCGCGGGCGTAGCGCTCCAGCAGCTCCACCGCGGTGTCGAAGTCGATTTGTTGCGCGCGCGTGACCGGCGTGCTGGTTTCCGTGGCTTCCGCCTCGGCCAGCCGGCTGCGGGCGGCGGCGATGTCGGCGGCCAGCACGGTGCGCATGCTGGCCATGTGCTGCGGCGTCAGCTCGTCGCGCAGCGCCAGCGCCAGATGCGCGTGCATCGGCTCGACCAGCTCCAGCACCGGCTGCGCATGCCGTGGCGCGGCCCCGCGCAGTCGGTGGATCAGCCGGTGCAACGTATAGAATGTGGTCAGCACCGTCATGAAGGCGGCGTTGAAGGCGTGCAGCTGGCGCGTGTGCGAGCGTGGATGGTCCGCTTCGAAAAAAGCGGCGGCGCGGCCCGATTCCAGCGCGGCGATGTCGGCGGCGAACTTCAGGTGGCTTAGTTCCGTCTCGGCCGGCGTCAGGCGCTGCTCCAGCACCTGCGTGCAGAAACTGACGAAGCTGGCGTAGCGCGCCTGCACGGTGCGCATCACGGCGCGCGAATGGCGGCGCGGGAAGACCACGTCGTGCACCACGGCGGCGCAGATGATCCCCAGCCCGACCTCGGTGACGCGGGTGACGGCCAGCGTGAACACGCGGTCCGGCGAGTCGATGGCCGGCACCGCGATCATGCAGGCGGTGTAGCCGGCCAGGACGAAGCTGTACGACTGCTGGTTGCGGTGCATGGCGGCGCCGCCGGTGCACAGGGCGATCCAGACCGCCACGCCGATGAACAGCAGCGGCGGCGATTGCGGGAACAAGGCCACCAGCAGCAGCGAGGCCGCGCAGCCGACCAGCGTGCCGAGAAAACGGTAGAAGGCTTTTTCCAGCACCATGCCGCTGCTGGGCAGCGCCAGGATGACGGTGGTGGCGAGGGCGGTATAGGGGGCGTCAAGGCCGAGGCGGAAGGCCAGCCACAGCGCGGAGAAGGAGGCCAGCATGGTCTTGGCGACAAAGACCCAGCGTTCGCCCTCGGTGTTGAACCAGCCTTTGGCTTCCGCCGCCAGCCAGTGCATGGCTCCCCTGGCCGCGCTGGTGTCCGGGGTGGGAGTGGCGGCTTGGGGAGGGTTCATGGCGTCGATTCAGGCTATGTGAGTGCTTCTAAATTATCCAGCTGCCTTTTCAGCAGCCCTTCAAGTACTTTAACTTCTTCCGCGCTGTAGCCGTCGTAGGCATGGGTGGTGGCCGACCATACTTCCGGCAGCACCTTGGCGGCCAGCTCGCGGCCGGCGTCCGTCAGCGAGATCATCACGCAGCGGCGGTCGCCGGGGCGGTTGCCGCGCGTGATCAAGCCCTGGGATTCCAGGTCGTTGCAGACGCGCGTCAGGTTGGCCGGCTTTTCCATGCAGGCTTCGCCGAGCGTGGAGGCGGTCGATGTCTCGTCGTCCGAGCCGTACAGCACGGCCAACACCATGTAGCTGGCGTCGACCAGGTCGTATTTGCGCAGCGCCGCGTTGCTCAGGTCTTTCATCCGTTTCTGGATGTGGTAGGTCATGCGCAGTACGCGCATCAAATCCTCGGGGAAGTCCGGCATTCGGGCATGGATGTTTTTCAGGCGTTTTTTAGTCGCTTCAAAACTGCTCATTGCCTGCTCCTCATACGTTTTTCAAAGGCTTTGATTGTACTATCTAAGCATCACGGCAATTCCAGTTTTATGCCGCCACCCAGCGCGGTCATCAACAATGTGTAGTTATCTAGTTGTTTGCTAGCCACTTGCGCCATCTGCTGTTCTTCGTTCAATAACACCAACTGGGCGTTGATCACGTTCAGCGCATCGGTCATGCCGGCGCGGTAGGCGCGTTCCGCCAGCTGCTGCTGGCGCCGGGCCGAGGCCAGCGCGCGCTGCGCCAGCTTGTCCTGCTGCTTCACCGAATCGATGCGGACCACCGCGTTGGCCACGTCGGCCATCGCCTGCACCACGGCCGCGTTGTACTGCTCGACCGCACCATCATAGAGCGCGGTCTGGTTGCCCAATTGACTGCGCAGTCGTCCGCCTTCGAAGATCGGCAGGCTGATGGCCGGCGTCACGCCGCGCATGGCGGAGTTAGCGTCCAGGAAGTGTGTGAAGCCCAGCGACTGGAAGCCGACAAAGGCCGCCAGGTTGATGTTCGGGTAAAAATCGGCCTTGGCGCCGGCGATGCGGGCGCCGGCCGCTTCCACGCGCCAGCGCTGCGCCGCGATGTCGGGCCGGTGGCCGACCAGTTCCGCCGGCAGCGAGGCGGGCACCGCGTCGCCATGGCCGGCGTCGAGGGCCAGCATCGGCCGGGCGATCGCATCTCCGTCGCCCGGTCCTTTGCCGATCAGTGCCGCCAGCTGGTTGCGCAGCAGGGCGATCGATTCTCCGATCTGCTCATGCTCGCGCCGTCCCGCCGGCAGCGTGGTTTCTATGCTCGCGACTTCGATCTCGCTGGCCAGCCCCGCGGCCTGGCGCTTGCGCGTGATCTCCAGGATGCGCTGGCGCTGCGCCAGGTTTTGCGCCACGCTGTCCTGCAGCGCGTATTCCAGCGACAGCTGGATGTAGCTGCGCACGATGGCCGATTCCAGCGTCAGCCGCGCCATCTGCGATTCCGCCGACGCCATGTGCACCTCGTCCAGCGCGGCGGCCAGCGCATCGCGGTTGCGGCCCCACAGATCCAGGTCGTAGGAGCCGGACAGGGTGGCGGTATTCTTCCACGCGTAGTTGCCGGCCAATGGAGCGGGCACGGTGCTGTGCGCGGAATACAGTTCGCGGTCGGCGTTGGCGGAGGCGTTCACCTGCGGCAGCGTGCCGGCCCTGGCGACGCCGGCCAGTGCTTCGGCCTGGTGCACGCGGGCCTGGGTGGCGCGCAGCGACGGATTGTCGGCCAGCGCGGCGGCCACCAGCTTGTTCAGCTGCGCGTCATGCAGCGCTTCCCACCATTGCTGCCCGGGCCAGGCGACATTGGCGCTGGCGGCGGCGATGGCTTTGCCGGCATTGAGTTCGGCCGGTTTCAGCGCGGTGGCCTGCGGCTTGACCTTGCCCACGTCGGCGCAGCCGGCCAGCACCGCCAGCACGCATGCGGCGAGGGCGGTGGTCTGGAGGGCGCGTGGCGTTTGCATGGACTGGGCTTCCGATTACTTGCGTATTACTTGGTGTAGTGCTTCTTGGTCTGGGCGACATCCATGTCGGCTTCGTTTTCGATCAGCGTGCCGTTCTTGCGCGCTTCGAGGAACTCCGCCTGCACCTGGGCGCGGGTCAGGCCGGCGGGTTGGGCTTTGGTGGTCGACGCCAGCGCGCCGTTGGCGACGGCGGTTTGCGCGGCGTTGGTGGTTGCTGCGGTTGCCGTGGCGGCGGCCGGTGCGGTGGTCTGCGCGAAGGCGCTGCTGACGGTAGTGGCCGTGGCGGCGATGGCAAATGCTGCGGTGGCTGCGGCGCGGATCAGATTTTTGGTCGTGGTGCTCATGGCGTTACTCCTTGGTTGGCTGCGGTATGGAGTAACTATAGAGATGAATATTACATTTGTAAAGTAAAAAATACCTATCGGCACGATAGCCTTTATGCGCGCATCCGCACGGAAGGGCGGCGGCGGCAGTGGTCAAATCGGGTTTTTCACTGGAAGGAGCAGATCATGGCTGACAGCACCCTGGACCCGGACAATATTCCGGTAGGTACCGACCGCACACTGGGGCGCGGCCACGGCACGCGCGCATTGGGCCCCAGCGACAACTCCGACAGCGGCAGCGACGTCGCCGGTGAGCCGGACGTGGGCCTCGATAGCGACACCGACGCGGAGGGCACGGGCGAACGCGCCGGTGTCGATGTCGAGACGCTGCCTTCCGATGCGGACATCGGCTTCGATCACATTGAAACGATCCCGGTGGTGGATGGCGAATTCCGCGAGGTTGCGGAGGCCGGGGATGCAGCGTCGGACGAGCGGGGAGAGCGGCGCGACTGGTCGCGTACTAGCTCGCCGCCGACATCGCGTCCGTAAGCCAGTCGACGAACACGCGCACGCGCGGCGACAGCTGGCGCGCGTGCGGATACAGCACCGATACCGGCATCGGCTTGGGCCGCCACGCGCCCAGCACTTCGCGCAGGGCGCCGCTCTCCAGCAGGCCGGCGACGTGATAGCGCGGCAGCTGCACCAGGCCTTGATTCCAGGTCCGGATAGCGGTCCGTCTTTATTCGCCTGCGGTCACGCAGCCGGGATGTCGACCACGAAGCGGCAGCCGCGCGGCTGTACGGCTTCCAGCCGCACGGCGCCGCGCAAGCCCTGGGCCGCGCGCTGCACGATGGACAATCCCAGTCCCGAGCCGGAGACGTTCTGGCCCGCGCAGCGGTAGAAGCGTTCGAACACCAGCGCCTGTTCGGCGGCGGGGATGCCGGGACCGTTGTCGCTGACGGCCAGGCGCAGCGTGCCGTCGATGCGGGCCAGTTCCACCGTCACTTGCCCGCCATCGTCGATGTAGCGCACCGCGTTGTGCAGCAGGTTGTGCAGGATGGAGAGGAAGGCGTGGTGGTCCAGCGCATGCGGCAGCGCGTCCGGAGCCTCCAGCGACAGTTCGATGTCGCGCTCCATCGCCGCCGGCGCCAGGTCGACGATGGCTTGCCGCGCCATTTGCGCCGCATCCAGCGGTTGCAGCGACAGGCCTTTTTCGGTGCCGCGCTCCAGCTGCGCCATCTCCATCAGCTGCTGCACCAGGTGGGAGGCGCGGGCGATGGCGTGGTCCATGCGCTGCTCGGCCTCGTCGCGCTGCGCCTGGTCCTGCGCCTTCACCAGCACGTGGGCCTGCACCGAGATCACCGCCATCGGCGTGCGCAGCTCGTGGGCGGCGTCGTGGACGAAGCTGGTCTCGCGCGCCACGCGGCGGCGCAGCTGGTCCAGCAGATTGTCCAGTGCTGTCGCCAGCGGCTTGAGCTCCTGGTACTTCGGCACGATGTTCAGCGGCGTCAGGTCATGGCCGCCCTTGCCGACGATGTGGGCCGACAGCTCCTGCAAGGGCTTCAATCCGCGCCGCACCGCGATCCACAGCGGCAGCACCACCAGCGGCAGCGCGATCAGCATGTTGACGCCCAGTTCCGCGCCCATGCGGCGTAATATCCACCAGTTGGAGATCTTCTGCGCCGCCACGGTCACGGCCCACGCGCCCACGCGGCGCTGGTGGATGCGGAATGGCTGGCCGGCGATCTCGGTGCTGCCGATGTCCACGCCCGGATTCGGCAGCGGCGTGCCTTTCGTCTCGGGCGACAGGTAGATGCGCGTGCCGTCCGCGCGCGACAGCTGCAGCGCCAGGATGCCTGGCACGCCTTGGTCGCGATAGCTCTGGTTGATCAGGTTGGAGGTGGCGGCCAGCGCGGCGCGTGCCACCTCTTCGCTCTGCACGCCATCCAGCGTCACCTGCACATTGTCGCCGAGGGCGCGCACGCGGCGGTCGAAGTCTTCGCGATCGATGGCGACGGAAAGCTCGCGCCCCATCAGCACCAGCCACACCAGGCAGAACGCCGCCAGCAGCGACAGCATCACGCGCCGCACCAGCGTCGGCTGGCCCAGGTTCAGTTTCAGTTTTTGCATGCGGCGAGTATAACCGCAGCCATCTTAAGGTGAGCCAAAGGTTGTCTCGCCTACAATCCACCATCAACCGAACCACCGAGCTTACTTGTGACTGGACGATCCTGCCCACAGATTGATGGCGCCTTCCTTGGCCAGCGCATCGATGTCCGCCAGCTCCCTGGCGCTGAAGCCCAGGTTCTGCAAGGCCGCCACGTTCTCGCGGATCTGCGCGCTGCTGCTGGCGCCGATCAGCGTGGACGTGACGCGCGGATCGCGCAGCACCCAGGCCAGCGCCATCTGCGCCAGCGTCTGGCCGCGCGCCTTGGCGATCTCGTTCAGGCCGCGCACGCGTTCGAGGTTTTCCTCGCTCAGGTGGGCCTTCTGCAACGAGCCGCCGCCCGGGCGGTTGATGCGCGAGTCTTCCGGAATGCCGTTCAGGTACTTGTCGCTCAGGATGCCCTGCGCCAGTGCGGTAAAGGTGATGCAGCCCATGCCCTGGCTGGCCAGCGTGTCGAGCAGGTCTTCCTCGATCCAGCGGTTCAGCATATTGTAGGACGGCTGGTGGATCAGGCACGGCACCTTCCACTCGGCCAGCAGGCGCGCCGCCTCGGCGGTCTTCTCGGCGGAGTAGGACGACACGCCCACGTACAGGGCCTTGCCCTGCCGGACTGCATGCGCCAGCGCGCCCATGGTTTCCTCCAGCGGCGTGTCCGGATCGAAGCGATGCGAGTAGAAGATGTCGACGTAGTCGAGGCCCATGCGCTGCAGGCTTTGATCCAGGCTGGCCAGCACGTACTTGCGCGAACCGCCGCCCTGGCCGTAGGGGCCAGGCCACATGTCCCAGCCGGCCTTGGTGGAGACGATCAGCTCATCGCGGTAGGGCTTGAAGTCTTCCTTGTACAGGTGGCCGAAGTTGGTTTCGGCCGCGCCATACGGCGGCCCGTAGTTATTGGCCAGGTCGAAGTGGGTGATGCCCAGGTCGAAGGCGGTGCGCAGCATGTCGCGCTGCGAGGCGAGGGTGTTGGTGTCGCCGAAGTTGTGCCACAGTCCGAGGGACATCAAAGGCAGTTTCAGGCCGCTGCGGCCGCAGGTGCGGTACTGCATGGCTTCATAGCGTTGCGGCGATGCGAGATAGGTCATGTCGAATGCTCCAGGATTAAGAGGGCGTCCGCGATTATAGGCATGTCGGCGGACTCCCGCCGCATGCGTCCCAGGCGTTCATTTTTGCAAACCATCGCGGCATGTGTCGATTCGTCGCATTTCCGCAGCTTGCCGGCCTGAGTTTAGGCATGCTGCTATCTTTGGGATCGGAGCCAGTGTAGATGTTCAGACTATCGTTTTCCATGATGCTGCGCGACTGGCGCGCGGGCGAGTTGCGCTTCCTGCTGGCGGCGCTGATGCTGTCGGTGGCCGCGCTGTCGTCGGTGAACTTCTTCACCGCGCGGATGGGCGCCAGCATAGCGCGCAACGCCGGCCAGGTGCTGGCGGCAGACCTGGTGCTGGCTTCAGACCAGCCGCTACCCGCCGACATATGCGCCGAGGCGCAGCGGCGCGGCTTGCGCAGCGCCGACACCGTCGCCATGTTGAGCATGGCCGTCGCCGGTATAGATGATGACGGCCTGTCCATGCTGGTCGCGCTGAAGAGCGTCAGCGATGCCTATCCCTTGCGCGGCAAAATGAAACTGCGCCGCGATGGCCAGCCGGACGCCATCGCCACCGGCGCTCCCAAGCCCGGCACGGTGTGGGTAGACCGGACGTTGACGGCCGCGCTGAACCTGCGCATCGGCGCCACTGTACGCATCGGCGACCGCAGCCTGGCGGTGGCGGAGGTGATCGCGTCGGAGCCCGATGCCGCCGCATCCTTCATCACGCTGGCGCCGCGCGCCATGATGTCCGCCGCCGACCTGATGTCCACCAATCTGCTGCAGCAGCACGCCATGGCCACCCACCGCCTGCTGTTGGCGGGCGAGCCGGCGCAGGTGGCGGCGTTCGAACAATGGATCAAGGCACGCGTCGCGGCAGCGCCCAAGCTGGGTATCGAAATCAGCTCGATCGCCTCCATGGGCAAGGACAGCCAGTCCATGCAGGATCAGGTGCACCAGTTCCTGTCGCTGGTCAGCCTGTTGTCCGCGCTGCTGGCGGGGATAGCGGTGGCGATGGCGGCGCGCCGCTTCATGCAGCGCCACCTCGACGCCTGCGCCGTGATGCGCTGCCTGGGCCAGACGCAATCGCAGCAGATGCGCATGTATCTGCTGGAGTTCCTGATGCTCGGCGCGGCCGGCAGCGTGGGCGGGGTGTTGCTCGGTTACGGCAGCCATTTCGTGCTGCTGGAGTGGCTGGGCAAGCTGGTGGCCGCCGACCTGCCGCCGCCAGGCTGGCAGCCGGCGGTGCAGGGGCTGGCGGCGGGGATGGTGCTGCTGCTTGGCTTCGCGCTGCCGCCGCTGCTCCAGCTGCGCAATGTGTCGCAGGTGCGCCTGCTGCGCCGCGAGCAGGAAGCACCGCAGGCGCGCACGATCGCCAGCTACGTGCTGGGCGCCGCCATGTTCGCAGCGCTGCTGGTGTGGCAGACCGGCGATGCCATGCTCGGCCTGATCGCGGCTGCCGCCTTTGCGCTGTGCGGGGTGGTATTCGGCCTGGTGGCCTGGCTGGGGATCGGCTCGCTGCAGCGGATGCGCGGCCTGTTCGACCACCCCGCATGGCGCTTCGCCATCACCGACATGCGCCGCCGTCCCGCCGCCAGCGTAACGCAGATCGTCGCGCTGGCGCTGGGCCTGACCGCCTTGCTGCTGTTGACAGTGGTGCGCGGCGACCTGCTGGCGACATGGCGGCAAGCCACGCCGGAAGGAGCGCCGAACCACTACATCATCAACATCCAGCCGGACCAGCAGCAGGAACTGGCCGCGCGCCTGAGAAGCTACGGCCGGCCGGAGATGCATGTCCTGAGCCGGGGACGGCTGATCGCCATCAACGGCAAGCCCGCCAAATCGGACGATCCGCGCGCCAAGGAGATGGTCGAGCGTGAAATCGAAATCGAGCAGGCCAGCCAGCTGCGGGCGCCCAATACCCTCACGGCCGGCCGCTGGTATGACGGCAGCGCGGCGGAGACCTCGATGGACAAGGGCATCGCCGAAATCCTCGGCATCAAGCTGGGCGACCGCGTGACCTTCGACGTGGCCGGCGAGGCGCTGGACGTCAAAGTCACCAGCCTGCGCAAAGTGGATTGGCGCGCGCACCAGGTCGGCGCCGCATTCGAGGTGTCGCCCAAGCTGATGGCCGGCATGCCCATGACGCTGGCGACCGCGGTGCATGTGCCCCAGGACGACCGGCGCTTCTCCTACCTGCTGGCGCGCGACTATCCGAACCTGAGCGTGTTCGATATCAGCGCCTTCCTTCAGCGGATGCAGGAAACGCTGGCGCAGGTCAGCGCGGCGGTGGAATTTTTGTTCGCGTTCACGCTGGCGTCCGGATTGCTGGTACTGTACGCCGCGATGGCCGGATCGCTGGATGCGCGCAAGCGCCAGGCAGCCTTGTTGCGCGCCTTGGGCGCTACGCGCGGCCAGTTGTCGCAGGCGCAGTGGATAGAGCATCTGCTGACCGGCGCCCTGGCGGGCTTGCTGGCTGCCGGCGGCGCCACTGCCGCCAGCTGGGCGCTGGCGCGATTCAGCTTTCATCTGGAATGGCATTGGTCGCCGTTGTTGTGGGCCGCCGGCCTGGCGGCCGGCGCGGTGTGCGCCCTGTTCGGCGGATGGGCGGGTTTGCGCAATGTGCTGAACCAGCCGCCATTACTCAGTCTTCGGGAAAATTAGGAGTAGTTATGACGAATATGAATCTCGCCGCCAGCCTGCTGCGGCCCGCCATCGCGGTCAGGAACCTCGGCAAGCGGGTGGCCGACGCCACCGGCGAACTGACCATCCTGCATGATATCGACCTGACTGTGCAGAGCGGGGAGACGCTCGCCATCGTCGGCGCTTCCGGCTCGGGCAAGTCCACGCTGCTGGGCATACTGGCGGGGTTGGACCTGCCGACCAGCGGCACGGTCGTGTTGGAGAACACGGATATCTTCCAGCTCAGCGAAGACGGCCGCGCCGTATTCCGCCAGCAGAACGTCGGCTTTGTGTTCCAGTCCTTCCAGCTGTTGCCGCACTTGTCCGCTCTGGAGAACGTCATGCTGCCGCTGGAACTGCGCGGCGACGACGAGGCGAAGGAGAAGGCGGCGGCGATGCTGGAGCGGGTAGGGCTGTCGGCCCGCCTGCGGCACTACCCGAAGTACATGTCCGGTGGCGAGCAGCAGCGGGTGGCGCTGGCCCGCGCCTTCGTGTGCGAACCGCCGCTGCTGCTGGCCGACGAGCCGACCGGCGCGCTCGACGCGGCCACCGGCGCAGCGGTGATAGAACTGATGTTCGCGCTGAATCGCGAACGGGGTTCGACGCTGGTGATGGTCACGCACGACCTGTCCGTCGCCGCGCGCTGCGGCAGAACCGTTATCATGAATGCAGGCCGTCTGGGCCAGTCTGAGAAAGAGGATTGAATGCGTTTGCCACACCTGATGTTGATACCCGCGCTGGCCCTGGCCGGCTCCGCAGCCCGTGCCGACGGCCTGGCCGATCTGAAATCGGCCCTGGAGCGCCTGCAGGAACCGGCGCCGTTGAAGGTGTCGCTGGATTCGAGCGTATGGCGCCGCAACGGCGAAGGCAAGGATGCTGACGAGACCAATGGCCAGGCGGCGGTCGTCATCGAGGACGGGCCGCGCGGCATGCAGCTCAGCTACAGCCGCGAGATGCTGGCCAAGCTGGATGCCGAGGCCACGGCCGTCGCCCGCAATCCCAATGCCAAGACGCCGACGCTGAACGCCGCCCGCGAATTCAGTCCGACCGACCTGCGGCCCATGATCTCCGCCGCGAGCAGCCTGTCGCACATGCTGGAGAAGACCAGCCTCCTGACCGAGAAGGCCGACGTCTACCAGGGCAAGCCGGCGCGCGTGCTGACCTTCGCGCAGGGCATCGACGCGGTGAGCGACCGCGATCGGAAGTACGTCAAGGAGTTCGAGGGGCGGGTGCACGTATGGATCGCGGCCGACGGCACGCCGCTGGCCAGCCGCATTACGCAGAACGTCTACGGCCGCGCCTTCATCGTCGTTACATTCGAAGCGAAGAACGAAGAGTCCAGCGTCTACGCGCTGGCGGGCACGCGCCTGGTCGCAGTCCGCAAGGAGAGCCGCAACACGGCGTCCGGTGCGGGCGAGAAGAGCGACCAGAAGATCGTCAAAACCCTGCAGATCCTGTAAGCGGCCGGCGTGGCTTCCCGGCCACGCCGATACTCGAATTTTCCCTTTTTCTCGGAATTTGTGATAACGTTATCTTATTGGATTCAAGGAGAGATGCGTGCCAGAGGCTAAATTAGGGAGTGCGGACGCCGCACCGGTGACACTGCAGAACGTGGCGGAGAAAGCCGGAGTGTCGGTAATGACGGTGTCGCGCGCGCTGAGCGGGGAGGGCTATGTCGCCGAGAAGACCCGCGCCCGGGTGCTGGCCGCCGCCAGCGAACTGGGATACTCGCCGAATATCTCGGCCAGGATGATGCGCGGCAGCCGCACCAATGTGATCGGCGTGCTGGTGAACGACCTGCAGTCGACGGTGATCAACGAGATCATCGGCGCTGTCAGCGTCGCCGTCCGCGCCCACAATATGGACCTCATCATCTACAACTCCATCGAGGAGCTGGGATCGTCCACGCGCACCGGCATCAGCCAGATCATGCGCGGCCTGTGCGACGGTCTGCTGTTCATCCTGCCGCGCCTCAAGGACGGCTACATCGACATGCTGGAGCAGAGCAGCCTGCCCATGGTGCTCATCAACTACTGCCGCACCGAGACCACGCTGCCGGTGGTGCGCGGCGATAACCGCATGGGCGGCCGCGAAGCCGTCAACCACTTGCTGCAACTGGGCCACCGCCGCATCGCCTTCATCGGCGGCTCCGTCCACACAGGCCAAAGCCAGGAGCGTCAGCGCGGCTACGCGGACGCGCTCAAGGCGGCCGGTATCGCCGTCGACAAACAACTGGTGGCGCCTGGAGATTTTGGCCAACTGTCCGGCTTCCAGGCCACCGGCAAGCTGCTGGCGCTGGCCGAACCGCCGACCGCCATCTTCGCCGCCAACGACGAAATGGCCTTCGGCGCGATGGATGCCGTGCGTGCCCATGGCCTGCGCGTGCCGCAGGACGTGTCGGTGATCGGCTTCGATGATATTCCCGCCGCCAGCCACGTGCATCCGAAACTGAGCACGCTG
Source organism: Duganella sp. HH101 (assembly GCF_001758795.1). NCBI lineage: Bacteria > Pseudomonadati > Pseudomonadota > Betaproteobacteria > Burkholderiales > Oxalobacteraceae > Duganella > Duganella sp. HH101. The sequence goes on from NZ_LRON01000008.1 coordinate 139,106, forward strand.
CGCCAGCCGCTCACCGCGATCAGCGAAGCGGCGGTGCAGGAGCTGCTGCACCGTATCACCGGCGCGGATGCACAGCAGCGCGCCGAGTTCCCGAGCCAGCTGGTGGTACGGGAATCGACCGGCCCCGCGCCTGTAGCCGGCAAGGCGCCTCGCGGCAAACGCGCCGCCGCCAAGCACTGAAAGGGACGCCGACATGCCCGCATCCAAAGCAGCACCATCGTATATGCAGCGCCTGCGCCGCGACCTGGTCAACAACAAGTGGGCTTATGCCATGCTGCTGCCGGTGCTGGCCTACTTTGTGGTGTTCCATTACGTGCCGGTCTACGGCGCGCTGATCGCCTTCAAGGACTTCAACCCCGCTTCCGGCATGGCCGGCAGCGAGTGGGTGGGGCTGGACTGGTTCAAGCAGTTCTTCAACGGCCTGTATTTCAACCGCCTGATGCTCAACACGCTGATGTTGAACGTGTACGACGTGCTGCTCGGCTTCCCGGCGCCCATCGTGCTGGCGCTGCTGATGAACGAGTTGACCAGCCTGCGCTTCAAGCAGTTCGTGCAGACCGTGACCTACCTGCCGCACTTCATCTCGGTGGTGGTGGTGTCGGGCATGGTGCTGGATTTCCTGGCCCGTGACGGCGTATTGACCAATATGCTGGTGGCGCTGGGCGCCACGCCGGATGCGGTGATGAACAACCCGGACTGGTTCCGCCGCATCTACGTCGGCTCGGAGATCTGGCAGAGCATAGGCTGGGGTTCGATCATCTACCTCGCTTCGCTGGCGGGCATCAACCCATCGCTGTACGAGGCGGCCCGCATCGACGGCGCCAACCGCTGGCAGCAGCTGCTGCACATTACGCTGCCTGGCCTGCTGCCGATCACGATGACGCTGCTGATCCTGCGCCTGGGTCAGTTGATGAGCGTGGGCTTCGAGAAGATCATCCTGCTCTACAACCCAAGCACCTACGAGACGGCCGACGTGATCTCCACCTACGTCTACCGCCACGGCATCCTCGATGCCAACTACAGCTACGCCGCCGCCGTCGGCCTGTTCAACTCCGCCATCGCGCTGGTGCTGCTGGTGGCCGCGAATGCGCTGAGCCGCCGCTGTTCCGGCAACAGTATCTGGTAAGGGAAGGGCAGACATGAGTAACGCTATGCAGACGATCAAACCGACGGCCGGACCAGGCGTGCTGCCGATGCTGCGCCGCCTGAAGCCGCGCAACGGCTGGGCCGGCGCCATCTTCGACACGTTCAACGTGGCGCTGTTGCTGGCGCTGTGCTTCATCACTTTCTATCCGTTCTACTACGTGGTGATCGCCTCGCTCAGCGATCCGCTGGAGCTGATGTCCTACCGCGGCCTGATGCTGCTGCCGCGTGGCCTGTCGCTGGAAGCCTTCCACCGCGTGTGGGACAACCCCATGGTGCGCAGCGGCTTCTTTAACACCATGCTGATCGTGGTCGGCGGCACGGCGCTCAACCTCGTGTTGACCAGCTTTGGCGCCTACGCCTTGTCGCGCAAGCGGCTGATGCTGGAAAAGCCGGTCATGCTGCTGATTATCTTCACCATGTTCTTCAGCGGCGGCCTGGTGCCGCAGTACCTGCTGGTGCGCGACCTGGGCCTCCTGGACAGCCGCTGGGCCATCGTGCTGCCGTTCGCCGTCAGCGCCTGGAACCTGATCCTGCTGCGCTCCGCCTTCAACGCCGTGCCCAAGGACTACGAGGAAGCCGCGCGCATGGACGGCGCCGGCGACTTCACGATACTGATGCAGGTCTACGTCCCGCTCTGCATGCCGACGCTGGCGGTGGTGGGGCTGTTCTATGCCGTCAGCCATTGGAACGGCTACTTCTATTCGATGATCTACCTGTCCGACCGCCACATGTTCCCGATCCAGCTGGTGCTGCGCGAGATCCTGGTTTCCGGCAGCACGGATTCGATGATGACCGGCCAGGCCGCCGGCCGCGAGGCGCTGAGCACCACGATCAAATACGCCACCGTGGTGGTGGCCACGCTGCCGGTGCTGGCGCTGTACCCCTTCCTGCAGCGTTACTTCGTCAAAGGCGTGCTGGTTGGAGGCATCAAGGAATGAACATCATGCGTCTGTTTTTTGTCCTGTGTGTGGTAACGATAACAGCTTCGGCCGCCGAGCCAACGCTGCCCATCGCCACGCAACCGCTGCATCTGAGCTGGTTCGCCAACTTCAACGGCAAGGCCGCCGTCTCCATCAACAGCTACGCGGAGCAGAGCGCTTATCAGGTGCTGGCCGCGCGCACCGGCATCGTGGTCGACTTCAACCACCCGCCGCTGGGCGCGGAGCGTGAGCGCTTCAACCTGCTGGCCGTCTCCGGCAAGTATCCGGACGTGATCGAGGCCGACTGGTTCTCCTATCCCGGCGGCTCGGCCAAGGCCTTGAGCGATGGCGTCATCATCCCGCTCAATGACCTGATCCGGCGCCACGCCCCCAACCTCCAAGCGCTGTTGGACGCCAACCCGGAAGTATTCCGCCAGATCTCCACCGACGAGGGCGTGATCTACGCTTTCCCCATGCTGCGCATCGACCCGCAGGTGCGCAGCATCTGGGGGCCGCAGATCCGTGCCGACTGGCTGGAGCGCCTCAACCTGGCCAAGCCCGAAACCATCGCCGACTGGTACCAGGTGCTGAAAGCCTTCAAGACCCGCGACCCCAATGGCAACGGCCGCGCCGACGAGATTCCGTTCTCCGCCCTGACCATCCCGGGCGAGAAGCAGGTGCCCGGCCTGCCGCCGCCGCTGTGGGTTTTCCTGGGCGGATTTGGCCTGGCGCCGGAGTTCTACCAGAAGGACGGCAAGGTCCATTACAGCGCGGCCGATCCGGCCTACCGAGACTTCCTGGCCACCATGCGCCAGTGGTACAGCGAAGGCCTGCTCGACCCCGATTACCTGTCGCAGACCGAGCGCCAGTTCGACGCCAAGATGACCAACAACCAGGTCGGCGCCTACGCGGGCTACAACGGCAGCGGCCTGGCGCGCTTCACCGCGATGAACCAGGCGCGCTTTCCCGGCTTCCATCTGGCGCCTGTGGCGTATCCGACGGCCGCCGACGGCAAGCGCTACCTGACCTGGCCGGAAGCGGGACAGATCTATCCCGGCGTGGGCGCGGCCATCAGCACCCAGAACCGCCATGTGATCGAAACCGTCAAGTATCTCGACTACGGCTACAGCCGCGAGGGCGGCCTGGCGCTCAGCTTCGGCAAGGAAGGCCTGAGTTATCGCATGGTGGAGGGCGAGCCGCGCTACACCGATCTGATACTGAAGAATCCCAAGCTGTCGGTGGCGGAAGCGATCTTCGCCCACGCCCGCCCGCAGAGCGGCCCACTGGTGCAGGACGTGCGCTACCTGAAGCAGTTCTACTCGTTGCCGGAACAGGCGGAGGCTGTGCGCATCTGGTCCGACGCGTCGGACGAGCTGCTGATGCCTGCTGTGGAAGTAGGCGCGGCCGACGCGCGCAGGTTCAACGCCATCATGAGCGACCTGAAAATCTACGTCGCCGAAATGACGACCCGCTTCATCCTCGGCCGCGAGCCGCTGGAGAACTTCGACAGCTATCGCAAGAAACTCGACCAGGCCGGCATCCAGCGCGCCATCGGCTATATGCAGAAGGCGCTGGACCGCAGCCGCGCCAAGAAGCTGCCGGGCGCCGGCCAACCTAAACGCTGATTGCACTAACCTCACTGAAACAGGAGCACATATGAACAAGCATTTCCACCAACTGGCCCAGGAACCTGGCCTCTCGGCGTTGCAAGGCCACAGCTGCAAGCTGCTGGAATTTTCGCGCCTGGTGCTGGCCGCCGGCGAAACCTACATCGGCAGCATCGAGGACGACCGCGAATGCCTGCTGGTCGCCATCGGCGGCAGCGCGCGCATCACCGTCAACGGCAAGGTGTTCGCATCGGTGGGCGGCCGCGCCACTGTCTTCGCCGGCAATCCGCATAGCGTCTACCTGCCGCGTGGCGCCAGCTACAAGGTCGAGGCGCTGACCATGTTCGACGCCGCCATGCCATCCGCCCCGTCGTCGCTGGACATCGAGCCGTACGAGATCGTGCCTGCACAAGTGAAGACCGGCACCTGGGGCACGCTGAACTACACGCGCCACTTCCGCGAAATCCTGACCGCACCGGACGGCCGTCCTGCCGCCAGCCTGATCGTCGGCGAGACGCTGACCCCATCGGGCAACTGGAGCACCTACCCGCCGCACAAGCACGAGAAGGTCGATGGCGCGGAAGTCTTCCATGAAGAGATGTACTACTTCCGCATCTCCGCACCGGAGGGCTTCGGCTTCCTGCGCCACTACGGCAGCGACGGTGAGTTCGACGACACCCACGTGGTGCGCGACAACAGCCTGATCTCCATGCCGCATGGGTATCACACCTACGCCGGTGCGCCGGGTACGCAGAGCTACTACCTGTGGTTCCTCGCGGGCGACAGCCGCAAGCAGGGCGTGAAGGCCGATCCCGCGCTGGCGTGGACGCAAAAACTGGTCGGCATGGTGTAAGCATGGCAGCCGAACTCTTTTCCCTCGCCGGCAAGACCGCACTGGTGACAGGCGGCGCAATCGGCATAGGCCAGGCGATTGCCGTCGCATTGGCACAGGCGGGCGCCGATGTCGCCATCACCGTGCATTCCGCTGCGGCAGATGAAACGCATGCGCTGGTTGCAGCCACTGGCCGCCGCTATCACGAGGTGCAGTGCGACCTTGGCGCACAGGCCGACGTGCAGGCGCTGCTCGGCGCGGTGGTCGCAGAACTGGGGCCGGTCGATATCCTGGTCAACAACGCTGGCATCATCCGCCGCGCCGATCTGACGGAGTTTGGCGAACAGGATTGGAGCGATGTCCTGGCGGTCAACCTGGATGCGGTGTGGCGTTTGTCGCAGGCGGCAGCGCGCGGCATGGTGCAGCGGGGCGGCGGCAAGATCATCAACATCGCATCGCTGTTGAGCTTCCAGGGCGGCATCCGTGTGCCTTCGTACACCGCCAGCAAACACGCCGTGGTGGGACTGACGAAAGCGTTCGCCAACGAATTGTCGTCCAAATGTGTTAACGTTAACTGCATTGCGCCTGGCTATATCGAGACGGCCAATACCGCAGCGTTGCGGCAGGACGAACAACGCAGCCGGCAGATCATGGAGCGCATTCCGGCCGGCCGCTGGGGGCGTCCGTCGGACCTCGGCGGCGCAGCCGTGTTCCTGGCATCGCCGGCGGCAGATTATGTGCACGGCCATACGCTGGTGGTCGACGGCGGCTGGATGGCGCGATGAGCGGACGCCGTTTCGATCTGGTCGCACTGGGCGAGTGCATGGTGGAGCTGCATGCCGGCGAGCCGCTGGGCGAGGCCTCGCAGCTTACCCGTGGTTTCGGCGGCGATGTGCTGAATGCGCTGGCGTCGGCGGCCCGGCAGGGCGGCAGTACGGGCTTTATCACCCGCGTCGGTGACGATCCGTTCGGACCGTCCTTGCTGCGCCAGTGGCGGCAGCTGGGCATCGACACGGAACAGGCGCCGCTGGCGGCCGGAGACAACGGCGTCTACTTCATCTCGCTACTGAAAGGCGGCGAGCGCGAATTCACTTACCGCCGCAAGGGCTCCGCCGCCTCGCGCATCGCTGCGGCCGATCTGGATGCGGCATACATCGCCTCCGCAAGCTGCATCCTGCTGTCCGGGATCACGCAGGCGATTTCGGATAGCGCGATGCAGGCCACGCTGGCGGCCGCGCGGATCGCCCGCGCATATGGCGTCAAGGTGGCGTATGACCCGAACTACCGGCCGCGCCTGTGGGCCGAACGAGGCGGCCTCGATGCTGCTAAACGGGCGTTCGACGCCTTGCTGCCGCTGGTCGACATCCTGCTGCCCAGCCACCCGACCGATTTCGAACTATTCGCCGCCGCCCCTGTGCTGGCGGCACATCCCGGTCTCGAAATGGCGATCAAGTGCGGCGCCGAAGGCAGCCTGCTGATGCTGGCCGGCGGCCCGCTGTGCATCGCCCCGGCGAAGGCCACCGTGTTCGACACCACCGGCGCTGGCGACGCATGGAACGGCGCCTATCTGCTGCATCGCGTGCGCGGCGCAGAGGCCGAACGCGCCGCCGCGCTGGCCAACCTGGCCGCCGCCGCCAAGCTGGCCCACCGTGGCGCGATTCCGCCGTCGCCGGTCTCGTCGTCGCTATCGCTATCGCCATCGGCAACCATCAATTGAACAAGGAAACCATGATCGCAACTTCTCCATCGCCGACCATTATCGACAAGCCGCAGGCCATGGATCTGGAGGCCGCGCTGCAAGCCGCGCTGACGCAGCTATCGGCCAATCTGCCGCGCTACACCATGCTGTTCCCGGACGATACCAGCCACGCCAACCACTACGAGCCGCGCCGCTTCGAACACTACGCCGACGGCGCCAACACCGGCTGGACTACCGGCTTCTGGACCGGCATGCTGTGGATGGCCCATGAACTGAGCGGCAAAGCCGAATTCCGCGAGGCCGCGCTGGCGCAGTTGCCCAGCTACGGCGAACGGCTGGCCAAGCGCATCAACATCGATCATCACGACCTCGGCTTCCTCTACATGCCGTCCTGCGTGGCCGCCTACCGCATCACCGGCGACGAGGGCGCGCGCAAGATGGCGCTGGACGCGGCCGACCACCTGATGCAGCGCTACCTGCCCAAGGCCGGCATCATCCAGGCCTGGGGCGACTTGAGCGACCCGCAACAGCGCGGCCGCATCATCATCGACTGCCTGATGAATCTACCGCTGCTGCATTGGGCCGGCGGCAAGGAGCGCCGTTCGAGCTACAAGGCGGCCGCGATGACGCACGCGCTGCGTTCGCGGGACTACCTGGTGCGCAGCGACGACTCCAGTTTCCACACCTTTCATTTCGATCCTCAGACCGGAGCGCCACTGCGCGGCAGCACCGCGCAAGGCTGGTCTGACGATTCGTGCTGGGCGCGGGGCCAGGCCTGGGGCATCTACGGTTTCGCGCTGAATCACCGCTACGCGCCGCATCTGGGACTGCTGCAAGTGGCGATGCGCCAGGCCGACTACTTCCTGCGCCGCCTGCCCGCGAACGGCATCGCCTACTGGGACCTGGCATTCGACGAACGCAGCGGCGAACCGTGGGACAGCTCAGCCAGCGCCATCGCCGTCTGCGGCCTGCTGGAGCTGTCGGACCAGTTGGAGGAGGGCGAGCCGCGCCGCCGCTACCGCGCCGCCGCGCTGCACATCCTCGATGGCCTGGTGCGGCTATGCGCCGCGCAGCCCGGCGACAGCAACGCGCTGCTGCTGCACGGCGTGTATAGCAAACCGCACGGCCACGGCGTCGACGAGGCGAATTTGTGGGGCGATTTCTTCTACCTGGAGGCACTGAGCCGCGTCGCACGCGGCATGGCCGGCTACTGGTAGATCGATTAATTCGAAGAATAGAAGGGGACAGGATGGACAGAGATTAGGAGACGTCTCGCAAGGGACCGGTGTTGTTTTCACATTCCAGGTCAGGCATGTCTTGACCAATTATAAAAGTATTGATGTACTTAACAAAAGGGAGTCGGAGATGAATGACAGCTACAACAGCAGCAAGGCGCAATTGCGTTTCCATCCGATGGCGCTGGCGGTGGCATTGACCATCGTGGGGACGGCGACACCGCATGCGGCTGAACTGGCAACGACACCGGCGGCCGACGCTCCGGTTCAACAGATCGAAGTCACGGGCATCCGCGCCTCCAAGCAGAAATCGCTGGAGAAGAAGCGCCACGCCGACGGCGTGACCGAAGTAATCAGCGCCGAAGACGTCGGCAAAATGCCGGACAAGAACGTGGCCGACGCGCTGCAAAAGCTGCCCGGCGTCGTCACCACCGCCGGCAGCGGCGGCGGCAACGGCTACGACGAGAACGACCGTGTCAGCATGCGCGGCACCAGCCCAAGCCTGGCGCTGACCACCATCAACGGGCACTCGGTAGCGACCGCCGACTGGGATCCTTCCGACATGCTGTCCAACGGCGGCGCTTCGCGTTCCGTCAGCTTCCTGCTGCTGCCGTCGGAGATCGTCTCGCAGGTGATCGTGCACAAGAGCGCGCAGGCCGACCAGCTGGAAGGCGGCGTCTCCGGCGCGATCGACATCCTCACCCGCCGTCCGCTGGAGTTCAAGAAGCCGTTCACCGCTGAAATCGGCCTGCAAGGCGTGTACTCCGATTTGTCCGGCAAGACCAACCCGCAGCTGAACGCACTGTTCAACTGGAAGAACGACACCGGCAACGCGGGCGTGATGCTGCAGGTATTCGACCAGAAGCGCCAGATCCGCCGCGACAGCCAGCAGATGACCTGGGGCGTCATCAGCCCGACCAGCGCTGCGGGCAAGGCCAACGGCGGCCAGCTGGCCGGCGCCTACTACGCGTCCGGCATTACACAGCAGCTGTTCCAGCAGGAGCGCCATCGCAGCGGCGCGGTGGTCGATGCGGAGTTCAAGGTCAATAACGATTTGACGCTGAACCTGAACGGCTTCCACTCCAAGCTGAAGGCCGAGTACCTGATGAACAACTTCGTTGTCCGTCCCGGTAACAGCATCGCCGGCGGTATCGTGCCGACCAACGTCACCCTCGCCAACGGCGTGCTGACCAACGCCCGCTTCGACAACACCGGCAACGCCACCGGCGCCCAGATCGAAACCTATTCGAATCCAAGCGCCGCCTCGCAGACCAACTTCCTCAACGGCGACTTCAAATACCGCGCCTCGGAAAACCTGCGCTTCACTGGCCAGGTCGGCAAGACCAAGGCAGACAGCGACGCCTACCTGTACGCCAACTACGCCTTCCTGCCCAACACCTCGACCGGCTACGCCTACAGCGGCGCCGGATCGCCGTTGCAGCTGTCGCTGCCGAACGGCGTCAACGCCGCCAACCTCACGGCCAACCCTGGCAACAGCGGCGCCGATGACTCCTACGCGTTGCAGCACAGCGCCGACAAGGAAAGCTACGGCAACGTGGATGGCGAGTACCGCTTCGAAGACAGCTGGCTGTCCGCCATCAAGGCCGGCGTGCGCCATTCGGATCACGAGCGCGCGGGTACGCGTCCGCTCAAGGGCGGCCCAGCGGTCAACGCGGCCAACAACGGCGCCACCGCCATCACCACGCTGCCAGGCTACGGCGGCACCGTCTATCCCGGCGACTTTGGCAATAACCTCGGCGGCGTCGGTACTGGTGGCCTGCCGCTGCTGACTTCCGACCAGGTGGTGTCGTGGTCCAACGCCAACCTGCCGACCAACCCTTCGTACAACCTGCCGGTATCGGGCGTGTTCAAGGTCAAGGAGAAAGTGGATTCCGGCTACCTGATGGCGCGCTTCGAGGGGGAGCACTGGCGCGGCGATGTCGGCCTGCGCCTGGTGCGCACCAAGGTCAGCGTCACCACCAACACCGGCGTGCCATGCGGCGTGCCGTCGGCCACCAATGGCATCACCTACGGCAGCCCGGCCCAGGCCGGCGCCTGCGCAGCCTTCGTGCCGGCTGGCGCGACGCTGACCACCGGTTCGCGCTTCGGTAACTTCTACACCATGACCACCGACAGCAGCTACACCAACAAGCTGCCGAGCGCGAACCTGGCGCTGGACGTGCACGAAGACGTGGTGGTGCGTCTGAGCGCGGCCAAGGTCATGTCCCGTCCCGACTACAGCGCCCTTGGCGCGACGTTCAGCGGCTTCGCCTACAACGTGGCCAATCCGGTGCCGTCCACCGCTACCGGCGGCAATCCGAAACTGGCGCCGGTGGTGGCGAAGAATTACAACGCAGGCGTTGAGTGGTACTTCAAACCGCGCTCGCTGCTGTCGGCACAGCTGTTCTACATCGACTTCGAATCGCTGATCGGTTCCGGCACCAGCACCCAGGTGCTGCTCAACACCGCCATCCCCGCATCGCTGGGCGGCCCTGCGCTGGTGCCGACGGTGGTCAACTCGCCGGTATCGACGAAGGGTGTTTCGAAAGGCATCGAGCTTGGTTACGAGCAGCCGGTGTGGGGCAGTTTCGGCGTGCAGGCCAACTACAGCTATGTCGACGCCAAGGAAGCCAACGGCCTGCCGATGCTGGGCTCCTCGAAGAACGCCTACACCGCCGGCGCCTATTTCGAGAACGACCAGTTCAGCGCGCGCCTGGTGTATTCCTACCGCTCGGCTTCGCGTAACGGCTTGTTCGGGCTGTCGCAGAGCTATAGCGCCGCTACCGGTACGCTGGCCGCATCGGTCAACTACATCGTCAACGACAAGCTGACGCTGACCTTCGAGGGACTGAACCTGAACAATCCGAAGCTGCGCGTCTACAACGCCGCCAGCGCCACGATCCCGTTCGAGAACAGCAGCGCGTTCTACAGCTCCGGGCGTCAGTTCTACCTCGGCCTGCGTTATAAATTCTAATTCACCTACAAGCAGAACATGAATCAAACGATGGGCAGTTTCGATATCGTCGGGGACCAGTTCCACCTGAACGGCCAGCCGTTCAGGGTGCTCTCCGGCGCCTTGCACTATTTTCGCGTCCTCCCCGAACTGTGGGAGGACCGCCTGCTCAAGCTCAAAGCCATGGGCTTGAACACGGTAGAGACCTATGTAGCCTGGAATCTGCACGAGCCCGCCGCAGGGCAGTTCCGCTACGAAGGTGGACTCGATCTGGCGGCGTTCATCCGCCTGGCCGAGTCGTTGGGTTTGTACGTGATCGTCCGGCCCGGCCCATTCATCTGTGCCGAATGGGAGTTCGGCGGCTTGCCCGCCTGGCTGCTGGCCGATCCCTACATGGAAGTGCGCTGCTGCTACCAGCCTTACCTGGAAGCTGTACGCCGTTTTTACGACGACCTTTTACCGCGCCTGCTCCCTCTCCAGATCCAGCGCGGCGGCCCGATATTGGCCATGCAGGTTGAAAATGAATACGGCAGTTACGGCAGCGATCAGCTTTACCTGACGTGGCTACGCCGTCTGATGTTGGACAGCGGGGTGGAAACCCTGCTGTTCACATCGGACGGCGCAACCGATCATATGCTCACGCACGGCACGCTGGCGCAGGTCTGGAAGAGCGCCAACTTCGGCTCGCGCGCCGAGGAGGAATTCGCCAAGCTGCGCGAGTACCAGCCGGACGGTCCGCTGATGTGCATGGAGTTCTGGAACGGCTGGTTCGACCACTGGGGCGAGCCGCACCACACCCGCGACGCCGCCGATGCCGCCGATGCGCTGGACCGCATCATGGCTTGCGGTGCGCACGTCAACGTCTACATGTTCCATGGCGGGACCAACTTCGGCTTCATGAATGGCGCTAATACAGACCTGCTGACGCGCGACTATCAACCCACCGTCAACAGCTACGACTACGACGCGCCGCTCGATGAAACCGGCCAGCCGACTGCCAAGTTCCACGCCTTCCGCGCCGTGCTGGAGAAACATGTAGCGCTGCCGCCGATGCAGCTGCCCGCGCCGGCGCCGCGCATAGCCATCGACGCGCTGACGTTCGACGCCTGCGCCGGCCTGTGGGACGCCTTGCCCTTGCTGAGCGAGGCGTATCGTGACATCGTCCCGCGCTCAATGGAGACACTGGGACAAAACTATGGCTTCATCTTGTACCGCACCGAGACTGCTCACCCACCGGGCAAGGTGATGCTGTCGCTGGAACGCCTGCACGACCGTGCGCAAGTCTTCATCAACGGCCAGCCGGCCGGCGTCATCGAACGTAACGGCCCGCTGCATCTGGAGGTCGACATTCCTGCGGGCGGCTTGACTACGCTGGAGCTGTTGGTCGAGAATCAGGGGCGCGTCAATTACGGCCCCGATCTGCAGGACCGCAAAGGCATATTGGGTTGGGTAAGGCTGGGCATCAACAAGTTATATCACTGGCAGATGTACCCGCTGCCGCTGGAGGATGTCGGCGGCCTGCCGTTCAGGTCCGGCGTAGCGGCAGACGGCCGGCCGGCCTTCCATCGCGCGCGCTTCAACGTGGCGACGCTTGGCGACACCTTCCTCGACATGGCGGGATGGCGCAAGGGCGTGGCCTGGCTTAACGGTTTCAATCTGAGCCGCTACTGGGAGTGCGGTCCGCAGACGGCACTGTATGTGCCGGCGCCTTTGCTGCGTGAGGGCGAGAACGAGTTGATCGTGCTGGAACTGCACGGTACCGGTACGCATATCGCCCGTTTGTCGGCGCAGCGTCCGTAACAGGAGAGAAAATAGATGAAGCTGAAAACTGGTCGCCGCGGGTTCCTGCGGTCCGCGATAGCAGGCAGCGTGTACGCCAGCCTGCCGCTGTCGATACGCGAGGCGCTTGCCGTACCTGCGCACAGCGTCAAGGGCAGCATCGAGGACGTGCAGCACGTGGTGATACTGATGCAGGAGAACCGCTCCTTCGACCACTATTTCGGCACGATGAACGGTGTGCGAGGCTTCGGCGACCGCTTCACGATACCGGTGCAGGGCAACCGCAATATCTGGCAGCAGTTCAACGGCCGGCGCACCGTGCTGCCGTACCGCCTGGACCAGCAGGCCGGCAACGCCCAGTGCGCGCTGGACCTGCCGCACACCTGGCCGGACGCGCAGGAAGCCTGGGACGGCGGCCGCATGCGCTTCTGGCCGCGTGCCAAGACGGATGCGTCGATGGCGTACTACGGCGAGCAGGAGCTGCCATTCCAGTTCGCGCTGGCGCAGGCCTTCACGGTGTGCGACGCTTATCACTGCTCGCTACAGGGCGGCACCAATCCGAATCGATTGTTCCTGTTCAGCGGTACCAACGATCCGGCGTCGCTGTGCGGCGGCCCTGCCATCGACAACACCAAGGACGGCCTGGGGCCGGCGGAGGATGGCTTCACCTGGGTCACATACGCGGAGCGGCTGGAGGAGGCGGGCGTCAGCTGGAAGGTCTATCAGGACATGGCCGACAACTACGACAACAACCCGCTGGTGCTGTTCCGCCAGTATCGCCAGCAGTACACGGACGGCCGCGGCGTGCTGCTGGAAAAGGGGCTGAGCTCCACGCTCAAGGGCGTGTCCGTGCAGGGGCTGAAAGACGACGTGCAGGCGGGCCGCCTGCCGCAGGTATCGTGGATCGTCGCGCCGCGCATGTATTGCGAACATCCGGGACCATCGACGCCGATCCAGGGCGGCTGGTACACGCAGCAGGTGCTGGAGGCGCTGACTTCGAATCCCGAAGTCTGGAGCAAGACCGTGTTCCTCCATATGTACGACGAAAACGACGCTTTCTTCGACCACGTGCCACCGCCGGCCGCGCCGGCATTAAACCGCGACGGCACTCGGGCCGGCAAGTCCACGCTGCCGTTCAACGACGAATGCCACACCGACGGCCGCATTTACGGCCTGGGTCCGCGCGTGCCTATGCTGGTGATTTCACCGTGGAGCAAAGGCGGTTGGGTCAACTCGCAGGTGTTCGACCACACCTCCGTCTTACAGTTCCTGGAGCGCCGCTTTGGTGTGCGCGACACCAATATCGCGCCATGGCGCCGTGCCGTTTGCGGCGACTTGACCAGCTGTTTCGATTTCGCCTCGCCCGATGCGCGCCCGCCGGTGCTGGACCCGCGCAGCAAGGAGTGGGCCGACGACCTGCGCGCCGAGCAGCGGCGCCAGCGCGGCATCGAAGTACCGGCCGCCGACGCGCAGTCGCTGCCGGTGCAGGCGGGCGGCACGCGGCCATCGCGCGCGTTGCCGTACAAGCTGAATGTGCGTGCTGAGGTGCGGCTGGCCGCCGGAGGTGTCGCCGGGCGTGATGTGGTGGCACTGAGTTTCGTCAACAGCGGCAGCGCCGGTGCGGTGTTCCATGTCTACGACCAGCTGCATCTGGATCGCCTGCCGCGCCGCTACACCGTCGAAGCGGGCAAGCAGCTGGACGATGTCTGGCAGCCGGACGCCAAGGACCAGGGGCGCTACGACCTGTGGATACTGGGTCCGAACGGATTCCACCGCCGCCTGGCCGGCAACCTGACCGCCACCACCACGGGCCTGTCGGCGGAGGCGGATAGCCGCGAAGGCAATCTGTGGCTAGCGCTGCGCAACGATGGCTCCACGCCATGCAGCGTCACGCTGGAGCTCAACGCTTACCGCATGCTGCCGCCCAAGACCATCATCCTGCAGGCGAACGGCGGTTCCTATCTGTGGCGGCAGGAGATCGCCAACCAGCACTATTGGTACGACTTCAGCGCCACCTGCGGCGATTTTGTACGGCGCTACGCCGGACGGCTGGAAACAGGCGCCCATGGCGTCAGCGATCCCGCCATGGGCGGCGTCTGACCAGCACACAAGGAAAACACCATGGCAGCAATCAGTTTGCAGCATGTACGTAAATTCTATGACAACGGCTTCCATGCCGTGAAGGACTTCAACCTGCACATCGAGGATGGAGAGTTCGTGGTCTTTGTCGGCCCGTCGGGTTGCGGAAAATCGACCACGCTGCGCATGATCGCGGGCCTGGAGGATATCTCCGACGGCAACCTGCAAATCGGCGGCCGCGTCGTCAACGACCTGCAGCCCAAGGAGCGCGATATCGCGATGGTCTTCCAGAGCTATGCGCTGTATCCGCACATGACGGTGCGGCAGAACATGGGCTTCGCGCTCAAACTGGATGGCGTGCCGAAGGCGCAGATCAACGAACGCGTCGACGAGGCGGCGAAGATGCTGCATCTGGAGCCGCTGCTGGAGCGTCGGCCGAAGGAGCTGTCCGGCGGCCAGCGGCAGCGCGTGGCGCTGGGCCGCGCTATCGTGCGCAAGCCGCAGGCCTTCCTGATGGACGAGCCGCTGTCCAACCTCGACGCCAAGCTGCGCGTGGAGATGCGGGCGTCGATCGCGCGGCTGCACCGCAAGCTGGGCGTCACCACCGTCTACGTCACGCACGACCAGGTCGAGGCGATGACGATGGGCGACCGCATCGTGGTAATGAAGGGCGGCGAGATCCAGCAGGTCGCCAGTCCGATGGCGCTGTATGAGCGGCCGGCCAATAAATTCGTCGGCAGCTTTATCGGTTCGCCTGCGATGAGCTTCCTCGACGGCCATGTGCTCGGCGGCGTGGTGGGCGGCGAGGGCTATGCCTTGATGCTACCGACCGAGATGGCGCAGCGCGTGTCCGGCCACGAAGGGCGGCCTGTCAGCCTGGGGCTGCGGCCGGAGATACTCAGCTTGTTGCAGCCCGGCGCGGTGGCGGACAACGGCGCGGTGCTGCGCGGCGTGGCCGAGGTGGTGGAGCCGCTCGGCGCCGAGACCATCGTCACCGTGCAGGTGGGGGCGCAGAACATCGTTGCTCGCCTGGCCGGCAATGTGGACATCCGCGCCGGCCAGGCGTTGGCGCTGGTGGTGGATTGCTCCCGCATCCATTTGTTCGATGCGGAGAGCGAAGCCAATATCAGTTTGGACTAGTGCGTTGTGATCACCAGCGCGGGCCGATAGGCCGCGTTGGTGTTTTCACGCGATCCGTAGTTGACCCAGCCGTCCGCGCCGTAGTTGGTCGGCGACGACACCAGCAACGATAAGAGCTTGTCACCGGCCAGTGCGCTGTTGACCTGCGCGGTGATATCCAGCCACGCCGGCGTGCCGGCGGCACCCAGCGTCCAGCTGCCCAGCAGGGTGGTGGCGGCAGGCTGGTTGCTCCAGTTGAGCGTACTTTCGCCCCACGTATTGACCTGCACCAGCTGGACCTGATTCGCCATGCCGGCTACCGCGCCAAGGCTGGTCGGCGTCATCATCACGCGGGCATTCGACACCGTGCCCGTGATCGACGACAGGTCGAAGCGCAGATACGACTGCCGGAAGTAG
Source organism: Duganella sp. HH101 (assembly GCF_001758795.1). Taxonomy (NCBI): domain Bacteria; kingdom Pseudomonadati; phylum Pseudomonadota; class Betaproteobacteria; order Burkholderiales; family Oxalobacteraceae; genus Duganella; species Duganella sp. HH101. The sequence continues at coordinate 154,892 of NZ_LRON01000008.1, forward strand.
CCGACGCCGTCGTTCTTCGTCACCAGTACATTCGCGGCACCGTAGTTGTTGGCTGCGGATGCGCCGTTGATGACGTAGGCGTCGGCCACCGCTGTCAGCGTCTGGTTTTGCGCCAGCGCCAGCTTCACAGCGAAGCTTTTCCCGGCCGCGCCATTGACGTTGATGGCGAGCTTGATGGTAGGGCTCATTTGCGTCACGGTGACGTTGGCGTCCGCCGAAATCACCTGCCATGCGGCGCGCTGGATTTCCAGGTTGATGGTGCCGGTGTTCTTCTGCGTAGGATCGGAGACGCCGATATGCAGCTCGTTCTGCGCTTCGATCGCCGTGACGGAGGCCTTGCGGTTGCTGGTGATGTAGGCCGCTGCGCCGTCGGATACCGTCTTGCTCGCGTCATTCCAGAAGTTGACGCCGACCACGCCGTAGGCGCTATCTTTGACCGCATGGGCTTCCGTTGAATTCTCCAGCACCGTCACGGTGGGAGAGGCGGCATAGCTGGCCGTCTGCGCCGCCGTCAGGTTGGGCAGCAGCACGTAGGCGTACGACGCATTGTTCGGCCCGGCCCCGTGCGACAGCGCGAGGCTGAGGAAGCGGTTGCTGACCTGGGCGCTGGACTGTCCGGTATTGATCGCCTGCCAGCTGCCGGTACGGGTCTCGCGCAGGCCGTTGACGCTGGCGGCTGTGGGGAAGTAGTAGCCGATATCGCTGCCGCTGACCGATCCCGCCAGATGCGCCCACTGCACGCCGCTGGTGGTGGCGGACCAGCCCATCGTGGTCGGCATCGCCGAGCCGTTGATGGTCAGCGCATTGCTGCCGGCCGCGTTCAGCTTGCGGTTTTCGACGATGGTTTCGACCGTGCGGCCGTCGGTGTTGGAAATGCCCGAGCCCAGCGCGATGATCTTATTCCCGAACATGAACCACGACTTCTTGCCCGCCAGCGTGCTGCCCGTGACTTTGGACAGCGAGAACTGCATGCCGGCCGACGCGTGCAGCTTGTCGACTTCCGATCCGCCCACCCAGGTTTGCGTGTTGGGGAAGCTGCCGAAGTTGGCTGGCGTGCCGGAGCCCGAGCCGTCGGTGGTGATGCCGGGCAGGCGGCGCATGTTCACCGTGGGCCAGTAGTTGCCGTCGAACTGGGTCAGCTCGTTGTTGTACAGCCAGGTGGCGCCGGTGCCGGTGAACCAGCCGGTGAGGTTCTCGCCGTTGCCGTATTCGAAGGACGAGATCCGGTTCGAGAACATGCTCAGGTTGAAGCTGTAGCCCGCGTAGCTGTGCAGCGCGCGGTCCATGCTGGCGAAGACGTGGGTCTGGATCTGTTCCGGTTCCGGTGTCACGCTGCTGTCGGCGGCGATGGCCTTGAGGTTGGCGATGTCGTACAGGCCCAGGCCCGCGTAGTAGTTGGCGTAGCTGGTGTCGCGCTGCATCCAGTGCTTGATGGTGCTCTTCAGCGTCGCCGACTGCGCCGCCGGCAGGCCTTGCGCAAGCCGCGCCAGCGTGGCTGTCAGCGAGCGGCCGGCATCGTGGTCGCTATTGGGCGAGAGCGCGGTCGGCTCGCGGGAGATGGCGCGGCCGCGCACCGAGTCCATCATCGCGCCCTGGTAGACGAAGGGCTTGTAGGCCTGCGTGGCCCAGGTGTAGACGTTGCCGGCGTTGGTGTCCGTGACGGCCCAGGCGGAGCCGTTGAGCAGGTAGAACAGCCGCGCCATGTCGCCTATCATCACCAGGCCGTAGCTGCCGGTGTAGGCGACGTTGGTGTGCTGGATGAAGGAGCCGTCGGCGTAGAAGCCGTCGCCGCTGGTCACGTAGGGGAAGGTCTGGCTGATGGCGTCGCGGCCCTGCGCCAGCTTGGCGGCGGACTTGCCGACCGCGCCGCGCACTGCCACCACGGAGGCCTTGTCCAAACGGTTGGCGCCTGTTTCGACCAGCGTGCTGCCGGTGCGCCTGGTGGGATCGGGGACGAACTTGTCGATGGCGGCGGTGTAGGTGGCGATCTGCGCGGGGCTGAGCTGGTCGTACATCAGCACCATCAGGTCGTTGAGCGCTTGTGGTGAGCCGATCTCCCAGTCCCACCAGTTGCCCGTTGCGGTGTTGGCCGTGCCGTAGCGGTTGGCGGCCATCCAGTCCAGCGCGGCGACGATGTCGGCGGCCAGGCTGGCATTGCCTTGCAGCGTGGAGCCGCTGGTGGCGTAGGCGGTGGCCATGGCGCGCAGGCGCCCGTAGCTGGCGGTGATGGTGGAGGAGGCGCTCCAGTCGGCAAGGTCGCTCCACAGCGCGGTGCGGCCGGCGGCGGGCGTCATCGAGCTCCAGTTCGATTGCGCGGTGGCGGTCAGCGTGGCGATCTGCGCGGCGATGTCGGCGTCGGCGGTGTTGATGGCGCTGCCGCCGGTGATCTGCGTTAGCCATTTCAGGCGCAGCGTGTCGTATTCGTCGGCCGGGGCGCTGGCCCCCATGCGCAGCGCCGCCGTGCGTGGCGCGGACTGCGCCTCCGCGTCGCCGCTACCGCCGCAGCCTGCCAGCAGTGCCGCGCCGCATAGAACGCCCAGCGCCCCAGTCCGGTAAATCAAGCTTTTCCTCATTCTCCATCTCCACTGTGATGAAACAAGTTAACGTTAACATATAGTCGTGAAAAAAAACGCGATGACGCGATCTGGAGTGTAGGCAGCTTTAACACCCGGGGTCAAGCGAGACTTGACCCCGGGTTTGCATCATGCGAAGTTCGCGGCAGCGAAGTCCCAGTTTGCCAGCTTGAAGAAGGTCTCTACATACTTAGGACGTACGTTGCGGTAGTCGATGTAGTAGGCGTGCTCCCACAGGTCGCAGGTCAGCAGCGCTTTGGCGTCGGTGGTCAGCGGGGTGGCGGCGTTGGAGGTGTTGACGATGTCCAGCGAACCGTCGGCTTTTTTCACCAGCCAGGTCCAGCTCGAACCGAAGTTGCCTACGCACGACTTGGTGAACTCTTCCTTGAACTTGTCGAACGAGCCCCACTTGGCGTTGATCGCGTCGGCCAGCGCGCCGTCTGGTGCGCCTTTGCCGTTCGGGGTCAGGCCGTTCCAGTAGAAGGTGTGGTTCCATACCTGGGCGGAGTTGTTGAAGATGCCGCCGGACGATTTTTTGACGATCTCTTCCAGGGACAGGTTTTCGAACTCGGTACCCTTGATCAGGTTGTTCAGGTTGGTAACGTAGGTCTGGTGATGCTTACCGTAGTGGTATTCCAGCGTTTCTTGCGAGATGTGTGGCGCCAGGGCGTCGATTGCATACGGCAGTGGTGGCAGAGTATGTTCCATTGTTCTTCCTTTTGTTGGTTTGACGATGTTAAAAGATCGAGGGTGATTTTTGCCGAAACGTCCGCCATTGTAAAGCGGATGGGGCTTCGGTGCAGAAAAGGCAGCTTTTCCGTGTGGCTACTATGCTCATCGCACGCGCCGCGTGGTTTCGCGCACGATCAGCTCCAGCGGCGGCACTTCGCCCCGTGCTTCCTCGCCGTTGATGATGCGCAGCAGCGCCTGGGTGGCGATGCGGCCGATGTCATATAAGGGCTGGCGTATGGTGGTCAGAGGCGGCGTGGTATAGGACGAACCGGGCAAATCGTCGAAGCCGACCAGCGAGATGTCGTCCGGCACGCGGATGCCCTTGCGGTACAGCGCCAGCCGCGCGCCGTAGGCGCTCAGGTCGTTGGCCGCGAAGACGGCGGTGAATTGCTGGTGCGTGTCGAACAGCCGGTTCATCGCCAGCATGCCGCTGGCCTCGTGGTAATTGCCCTCGACGATCAGGTTGTCGTCCAGTTCGATGTGCGCCTCGTTCAGCGCGCGCGTATAGCCGGCCAGGCGTTCGGCGGCGTCGATGTTGTTGGCCGGGCCGGAGATGAAGGCGATGCGGCGGTGGCCCAGTTCGATCAGGTGGTGCACCGCCATGTAGGCGCCCGATTCATTGTCGAGCTTGAAGCCGAGCGCGCTGCGGGTCTGCAGCGCGCGGCCGGTGGAGACGATGGGGCGCTGGCTGGAGAAGCCCAGCACCGTCTGGTCCGACATCCGGCCCGACAGCAGGATGATGCCGTCGACCTTGCGCGCCAGCAGCAGGCGGATGCGGTCCGCTTCCTCTTCCGCGTTCCAGTGGCCGCTGACGATCACCGAGGCGTAGCCCGTGCCTTTCAAGCCGTCGTCGACGCCGCGCAGCGTTTCGTCGAAGAAGGGGGAGGAGATATCCTGCACCACGATGCCGATGGTCATCGAGCGGCCTTTTTTCAGGCCCTGCGCCATCTGGTTGGGCGCGAACTTCATCTTGTCGATGGCGGCCAGCACGGCCAGGCGCTTGTCTTCCGACACCTTGGCGGTGCCGTTCAGGATGCGCGACACGGTACTGGGCGACACTCCCGCCTGGCGTGCAACATCCATCAGGGTCGATGGGCCGGAGGAGTAGGGGGTGTCTGCCAAGGCGTGTCCTGTTCTGATTATTTCTGAAAACCTTTTCGCCGGAAGATTACCATAAATTTTGCGGCTTTCCGCCAAATCAGCCCTTGATCCCGCATTGACTTTCATCGGGATACGTTATTTAATGAAAACAGTGCTTGAAAACGTTTTCATAAACGACGTGACATATAATCAAGCCGCCGGTAATAACAAGGAAGAGACCATGAAACGCGAATCTTTTTCGCACCTCGCAAACGGCCCGCGCCTGCTGGCCGACATCGGCGGCACCAGCGCCAGCTTCGGCCTGGAGACGGCCCCCAACCAGATCGAGGCGATCTGGGTGACGGAGTGCGCGGCCTATCCGACGCTGGGCGCGGCGCTGGTGGCCTACCTGTCGCAGCCGGCCACGGTGACGGCCGGCGGCTACCAGGCGCGCTTCGCCGGCATCGCCATCGCCAACCCCATCGACGGCGACTGGGTGACGATGACCAACCACCACTGGTCGTTCTCGATCGAGGCCGTGTGCTCGCAATTCAGTTTGAAATCGCTGGTGGTGGTGAACGACTTCACCGCGCTGGCCAGCGCCTTGCCCTACCTGGCGCCGGACCACAAGCGCCAGATCGGCGGCGGCGTGGCGCGCAGCGGCGCCACCATCGGCCTGGTGGGCGCGGACGCGGGGCTGGGCGTGTCCGGCCTGGTGCCGGCCGGCGACCGCTGGATCGCCATCGACAGCGAGGGAGGGCACAGCACCTTCGCGCCGATGAACGAACGCGAGATCGATATCCTGCGCTACGCGCGGCGCCACCACGAGCATGTGTCGAGCGAGCGGCTGGTGTCGGGCATCGGCATCGTGCTGGTGTACCGCGCGCTGGCCGAACGCGCGCGCATCGAGCCGCAGAACCTGTCCACGTCGCAGATCATGGAGCGCGGCCTGCACCGCCTGTGTCCCGTGTGCGAAGAGACGCTGGACGCCTTCTGCGAAATGCTGGGCACCGTGGCCGGCAACGTCGCGCTGACCCTGGGCGCCAAGGGCGGCATCTACATCGGCGGCCGCATCGTGCCGCAGATGAGCGAGTTCTTCGAACGCTCGGGCTTCCGCGCGCGCTTCGAGCAGAAGGGCCGCTTCTCGGACTACCTGTCGCACATCCCCACCTTCGTCATCACCGAACAATATCCGACGCTGATCGGCATGTCGGCCATGCTGTCGGCGGGCTAGTCACAGCGCCATCTGCGGCTCCAGCGGCAGGCACAACTCGCAATCCTGGGCCTCGATGCAGGCCTGGCGCTGGTTCGCCGGATAGCGTTCGAAGCAGGGCCGCGCCGCCACCTTGTAGCGGCCATACAGCACGCCGTCGCGCAGCAGCCGGTGCCACGCATCCTTGCTCAGCACGCGCGGGCCGATAAACCTCAGCACCGCATGCATGCCGCCGGCGATGGTCTTGACCGGCATGCCGGCCGGCGCCACGAAACTCTCCGGCAGTTCCACGCAGACGTCGTATCGGCACTTCTCCGGCGCCGTGATATCGGGATCGTCCAGGCCCATGCCGAAGCGCGCCGACGGCGGCAGGCCGTGCTGGCAGCACCAGATATCGAGCTGCCGCCATTGCGCGGCGCTGTCCATATCGTAGGGGCCGAAGTGCCGCGTGTAGGCCACCCGCGCCGTTGGCAGCTGGATCACCCGCACCGGCCCGTGCTGGCCCGCCACCGGCCCCGCGCTGCTGGCGGCCGCCATGTCGCGCTGCCGGTCGCGCCAGCGCGACGGCGACAGGCCGAAGTACTGGCGGAAGGCGCGGGCGAAGCCGTCGGCGGTGTCGAAACCGCAGTTCTGCGCGACGGCGGCGATGGAGTCGGACGAGTACAGCAGCTGCGAGGCGCCGGTCTCCAGCCGGCGCCGGCGCACGTAGGCATGCGGCGCCTCGGCGCTCCACTGCTGGAAACGGCGCAGGAAATGGTAGCGCGATAAATGGGCGAGTGCGGCCAGGCAATCGAGATTGAGGTTCTGGCCCAGATGCGCATCGATGTAGTCCAGGACGTGATTGAGCCGGTACTCCAGCGGCCGGGACGTGGGGGATGGCATATGCATGACGTGCTCCGTGCTGCTTGTTGACAAATAATAAAAGATGTTAATAAAAAAAGACAAGTGAAACGTTTCCATCATAAAGCATATATTTCATGCAAGACCACTGCCGTTACATCTGCTGTGGCTGAAAAGATACTGAGGGGCGCTGAGGGGACACCAATGCTGAGCAATTTTGGCCGGGCCGCTGCGCAAGTTTGAACGGGCGGACGGGTTTCAATCTGACTATGCTTTACCTACGTGCAATGTTGTCGCTTGGCACTGCACGGAGGGAGATCTCTTACAAAACCAATACGGAGACTAAGCAATGACAACAACCACAGCACCCAAACTGGCGCTGGCCGCCGCCATCCTGCTGGCCTACAGCGCACCCAGCCTGGCCGCATCCACCTGCGATCGCTACGCGTCCTACCCGGTGAAGGGCGGGACCTATACCGTCATTACCAACTTCTGGAACGACAAGGCCAGCGGTTCGCAATGCGTCAACGTCAACCAGGACAACGGCGAGTGGAGCGTGAGCAGTGCGCCGTCGTCGCCGGACAGCACGCCGGCCGCCTATCCCGCCATCTACAAGGGCTGCCACTGGGCCTCGTGCACCAAGGACAGCGGCCTGCCATTGCAGGCCAAGGCCATCACCTACGCACCGACGCGCTGGCGCGTCACGCCCGGCGCCGGCGGCGACTGGGACATCGCCTATGACATCTGGTTCTCGTCCGGCCGGGAGGCGCCGCCCAGCGGCCAGCCCGACGGCGCCGAGATCATGATCTGGATTAACCACAGCGGCTCGGTGCAACCGGCCGGCAGCAAGACCGCCAACGTCAACATCAACGGCATGAACTGGGATGTGTGGACCGCCTGGAACAACCCGTCCGGCTGGCCGCGCTGGAACATCGTCTCCTACGTCGCCACCTCGCCGGTCAACGCCGTCAACTTCGACCTGGTGCCGTTCTTCCGCGACTCGGTCGGGCGCAAGGCGGTCGACAACAACTGGTACCTGCTGGACGTGGAAGCGGGCACCGAACTCTGGCGCAACGGCGCCGGCTTCGCCAGCGGCGATTTCGACGTGCAGTTCCACACCGATCCGGTCAAGGGGATCGATCCGAACAAGTGGTACAGCGTCGTCAACAAGAACAGCGGCTCCTGCGTCGACGACGCCGATTTCTCGACCAGTAACGGCGCCGTGGTCCATCAATGGGCGTGCGACAGCCGGGGCGCGGCCAACCAGCAGTGGAAGTTCACGCCCACCGACAGCGGCAACTACCGCGTCAGCACCCAGCAGGCGCCGGGGCTGGCCTGGGATGTCGCGGGCTGGGGCACGGCCAACGGCTCGCTGGTCCAGCTGTGGACCTACGGCGGCGGCAGCAACCAGCAATGGCAGGCGGTGGACCTGGGCGACGGCTACTACAAGTTCGTCGGCCGCGGCAGCGGCAAGTGCCTCGACGTGCCGGCCGCTTCCACCTCCAACGGCGTGCAGCTGCAGGTCTACGACTGCAATGGCACGCCGGCGCAATCCTTCAAGCTGATCGCCCAGTAAAACAAGTTCATCGCTTCGCCCGCCGCGAAGTTGCCGGCCCCGACGCGGGGGCCGGTTTTTTTACACCTATAAAAACAGGAGACATATTTTGCACGCGATGACCAAGAAAACCATCATGAGCCTGGCCATAGCCGGCGCCTTCAACCTGGCGGCACACCACGCCTATGCAGCGGCGGCGGACGGCGCCGAGGCCGCGCCTAAAGTGGTCGGCACCGACGTCGACAAGGACGGCATCCCGGAAGTGAAGGTGACAGCCACGCGCTACGCCACTTCGCTGCTGAAAACCCCGCTGGCCGTGACGGCCTTCACGCAGGACAAGCTTACGCGCCAGGGCATCACCACGCTCAAGGGCATCTCCGGCGAACTGCCCAACGTGCAGATGACCGAGGCTAACGACTCGGCGGTGCAGATCACCATCCGCGGCATCAGCGCCACCAACTTCACCGAGATCGGCGACCCGTCGGCCGGCCTGCACGTGGCGGGCCTGTACTCGCCGCGTCCGCAGGGCGCGCAGGCGCTGATGTTCGACCTGGAGCAGGTGGAAGTGCTGCGCGGCCCGCAGGGCACGCTGTTCGGCCGTAACTCCACCGCCGGCAGCATCAACATCATTCCCGCCAAGCCTGAATTCGGCAGCACCTACGGCAGCAGCTCGTACGAGATGGGCAGCCTGCACATGAAGCAGCTGAACATGATCCAGAATATCGCCGTCAACGATGGGCTGGCCCTGCGCGCCACCTTCATGAAGGTCAAGAAGGACAGCCGCCTGAACCAGCTGCAGGACTTCACCGGCTACAGCGACAAGGGCTTCGGCGCCGTGTTCCCTCCAGGGACGCCTTTGGTCGACCAGCGCTACAACAGCAAGGTCGACGCGGCCCACGCCTACAACAACCAGGACGAATGGGCAGGCCGCCTGGCCGCGCGCATGAAGTTCGGCCGCGACGTGGAGTGGCTGCTGACGGCGGAGAAATTCCAGAACAACGGCGCCGGCTACGTCAACGTGCGCGATTGCGACCAGGGCGCCGGCACGCGCTACGCCTGCACGCGCGGGCAGTGGGATGTGCTGATCAACGTGCCCGGCAAGACCGACATGACGATCGACACCGTGCGCTCGCAAGCCACCTGGAACGTCAACGGCAACACGACTTTGGATTACGGCTTCGCCTGGGCCGACCAGCAGCGCAGCCAGGTGCACGACGACGACAACGGCTTCCATCCGCTGCCGTTCCAGACGGAAGTGAGCTTGCCGCTGGGCTCCGGCGGCAACTGGGGCACCTGGCCGTACAAGGACAGTGCCACCCGCACCCATGATTCGCGCTACAAGTCCACCGTCAACGAGCTGCAGTTGAAGCAGAGCTTCGGCGCCTTCAAATACGTGGCGGGCCTGTTCTGGATGCACGAGAAAAACCAGATCAACTTCTCGCAGGAGAACATGGTCTATGGTCCTTACGGTGCGCCGATCGCGCAGTACTACGCGCAGCCGGACCGTGAGATCGACGCCAAGGCCGCCTTCGCGCAGGCCGACTGGACCTTCGCGCCGACGTGGACCGGCACGGTCGGCGGCCGCTTCAGCCGCGACAGCAAGACCGACGTGGGGGGCCTGAACTACGGCGGCGACAGCTGGGGCGGCAACTACCCGAACGCCTACTACCTCGGCCTGATCAATCCCGGCGTGCCGGGCTCGCCGGGCTGGCGTCCGCACAACGGCAACGACCTGACGACGGCGATGGGGCCGAACAACGGTCCGCAAGCCTTGCTGGGCTTCGGCACGCCGACCCCCAACGACCACGCCGACAGCTGGCGCAAGTTCACCTGGCGTGTCGGCCTGAACAAGCAGATCAACGCCCAGGAGATGGCCTATGGTTCGGTGTCGACCGGCTACAAGTCGGGCGGCTTCGGCGACAAGCACGACCTGTGTGGCGGCATGAAATGCGTCAACGGCCCGTCGCCGAACATTTCGTACACGCCGTACGGACCGGAGACCGTCATCAACTTCGAGCTGGGCTACAAGGCCAAGCTGCTGCAGAACCGCCTGGGCCTGTCGGTGGTGGCCTTCGTCCAGCGCTACAAGGACATGCAGATCACCGGCGATAACTTCTTCGCCCAGGTGATACCGAAGAGCCCATGCACCACCGATCCTGCCTGCGACATCCAGCATGGCTGGCAGACGGTCAACGTGGCCAAGGTCAACATCCCCGGCCTGGAAATCGAGTGGGACTACAAGCCGTGGAGCGGCGCGAAGGTGGGCGGCTTCGCCAGCTACATCAAGCCGACCATCCACGACTACGATTCCTACAACGACAGCTACTTGTGCGCCGAGCGGGTCGAGTTCAACTCGGTGTCGAAATGCCCCGAGGTGTATAGCGGACCGGAAGCGCGCCTGCGCGGCCGCCGCGCGCGCAACCTCGAAGGCAACACGCTGCCGAATGCGCCGAAGTACACCTTCGGCCTGAACATGTCGCAGGACTTTGTGCTCGACAGCGGCTACAAGCTGGTGGCCTGGGGCGGCATGCGCTACCAGAGCAAGATCTACTTCGACCTGCTGAACTTCGACGATCCGCATATCGGCCTGTCGCAGAAGGGCTATGCCAAGGGCGACGTCTCGCTCAAGCTGACCAGCCCTGAAGACAAGTGGTATGTGGAAGGCTATGTGCGCAACGTGACCGATACCTGGGCCAAAACCTGGGGCGGCGCGGCGACGGGCGGCCAGATGCAGGCCGGCTATATCGAACCGCGCACCGTCGGCGTGCGGGCCGGCATCAACTACTAAAGCGGTGCACGGCGGCGTCTGCGGACGCCGCCGTTCGCATGCTACATAAGGAGACACTTTGAATTCTGCATCGACTCTTCGTCCGCTGGCGATCGCGCTGGCGGTGGCTGCGGCGCTGGCCGGCGCCACCGTGCTGGTCGCTTCCTCCGCCTTGCCGGCCCACGCGCAGGAAGCGGCCGCTCGTCCGTGGATGGATACCTCGCTGGGCGCGGACCAGCGCGCCCGGCTCGCGCTGCAAGCCATGACGCAGCAGGAAAAACTGGGCTGGGTCATGGGCTGGTTCGGCTCCGACTTCGGCGACAAGAAACGCAATCCGGCCGCGCTGCCTTTGTCGGCGGGCTATATCGCCGGCGTGCCGCGACTGGGGCTGCCGGCCTTGTTTGAAACCGACGCCGGCCTCGGTGTCGCCAGCCAGCCCGGCAAGACGCCGCGCGAGCGCACCTCGCTGCCGTCCGGCCTGGCCACCGCCGCCACCTGGGACCGTGCGCTGGCCTACAGCGGCGGTGTGATGATAGGCGCCGAGGCGCGCGCGTCCGGCTTCAACGTCATGCTGGCCGGCGGCGTGAACCTGTTGCGCGAACCGCGCAACGGCCGCAATTTCGAGTACGCCGGCGAGGATCCTTTGCTGGCGGGCGTCATGGTGGCGCAGCAGGTGCGGGGCATCCAGTCCAACCATGTGATCGCGACGATGAAGCACTTCGCCGTCAACAACCAGGAGACCGGCCGTTTCATTCTCGACAGCCGCATCGACGATGCCGCCAACCGCATGTCCGATCTGCTGGCCTTCCAGCTGGTGCTGGAGCAGGCAGATCCCGGCTCCGTCATGTGCTCTTACAACCGCGTGAACGGCGCTTATGCCTGCGAGAGCGGCTACCTGCTCAACCAGGTGCTGAAGCAGGATTGGGGTTACAAGGGTTACGTGATGTCCGACTGGGGCGCGGTGCACAGCACCGTGGCATCCGCCAACAGCGGGCTGGATCAGGAGTCGGCCTGGGAGTTCGACAAGAGCCAGTACTTCGGTCCCGCGCTGGAGGAGGCGGTCGCCAACGGCCACGTGCCGCAGGCGCGCCTGGATAACATGGTGTTCCGCATCCTGCGCACCATGTTTGAAAAAGGCGTGGTCGATCATCCGGTGGCCGAGGGCGGAGCGATCGACTATGCGGCGCATGGCCTGGTCAGCCGCACCGATGCCGAGCAGGGCATGGTGCTGCTGAAGAATGCGGGCGGCGTGCTGCCGCTGAGGGCAGGCGTGAAGAAGATCGTTGTGATCGGCGCGCATGCGGATGTGGGTGTGCTGGCAGGTGGTGGTTCGTCCGTGGTGTATCCGGTCGGCGGCAGCGCCGTGACGGGCATCGCGCCGACCACCTGGCCCGGTCCGGTGGTCTATCACGCTTCGTCGCCGTTGAAGGCGATCCAGGCGCGCGCGCCAGGCGCCAGCGTGGTCTATCACGACGGGCGCGATGCCGACGCTGCCGCCCGTGCGGCGGCCGATGCCGACGTAGTGGTGCTGTTCGCGCAGCAGTGGGTGGGCGAGGCGCTCGACGCGGTCTCGCTGTCGCTGCCGGACAACCAGGATGGCTTGATCGCAGCCGTTGCCAAGGCCAATCCACGGACGGTGGTGGTGCTGGAAACTTCCGGCCCGGTGCTGATGCCTTGGCTGGGGCAGAGCGCCGCCGTACTGCAGGCGTGGTATGCGGGCAGCAGCGGCGGCGAGGCCATCGCCCGCGTGCTGTTCGGCGAGGTCAATCCGTCCGGGCGTTTGCCGGCGACCTTCCCGGCGTCGGAAGCGCAGCTGCCACGGCCGGTGCTCGATGGCGATCCGAAGAACGAGGGCAAGCGCTTCACCGTCGATTATCACGAAGGAGCGGCGGTTGGCTACAAGTGGTTCGACTTGAAGGGATTGAAGCCTTTGTTCCCGTTCGGCCACGGCCTGTCGTACACGCAGTTCGCATATTCGGGCCTGGCAGCGAGCCAGAAGGACGGCAAGCTGCAACTGCGCTTCAAGGTGACTAATACCGGCGCGGTCAAGGGCAAGGACGTGCCGCAGTTGTACGTGGCGCCGTTGGGCGCGAAGTGGGAGGCGCCCAAGCGCCTGGCCGGCTGGGACAAGGTTGAGCTGGCGCCTGGCGAGAGCCGCGAAGTCAGCGTGACGGTCGATCCGCGACTGCTGGCGATGTACGACAGCCGCTCGCGCAGCTGGCGTGTTGCCAAGGGGCGCTACCAGGTGATGTTGGCGCATAGCGCGGCGGATGCGCAGGCGGCCAGCATCAGCGTCGCACTGCAGGCGAGAATGTTCAAGCCGTAAGGCGCGAGTTCTTTCACTTTCAATTCAGCCGCGCCGAGCGGCTGTTTTGATCGTGTACAGGCCGACGACGTCCGTCAGCGCGTGGATCAGCATCGCGGCGACCAGCCCGATGTACTCGGCGACGAAGCCGAAAATGACGCTGACCGTAAAGATTCCGGCAGCCTGGATGGCAACGCGTTTGTTCAGCCCATTGAAGCGGTAAGCCTTGGTGTGGGCGAGCACGAAGAGCGCGGATGTGATCCAGATGCCGATCAGCGGTTGAAGCGCACCCCGAAACAGCAGCTCCTCGCCGAAGCAGGCCGCCAGCGATATCCAGAGCGGATTCCAGCCATCGAGATTCAAGCGGCTGTAGCTTTCGATGGTGCTTCTGGTCGACTCCGAATTGGCCGCGAACCGGTAGCCGATCTGCGAAGCGGCCCAGTAACAGCAGCCGAATCCAAGTCCTATGCCCATCTGGTAGTGCAGCGGCAGGCCCGCCAGCAGCGAAGCGGCATACGGCGGCTTGTGCAAAAAGGCGATGACGATCAGCGCCAGACAGGACATCGCGGCGCACACCGCAAGCTGCCTGCCGACGCCGACTCTTTTCATGGCTTGCCTTGTTCGCTCAACAGCCGGGCCAGTGTCTTCTCGATGTCGACAGCGTAGAAGGCTTCGCGCATCTCGTACGGCGTCTGGCAGGGGATGGCGAGCTTGCCGCCATCCTTCAGGCCCAGCGTCACCTCATGCCGCGCCAGGCAGGCCGCTTTCATGGCAGGCCCGGTGGCGGCGTCGCCGAATACCGGATGGCCTTCGATGCTGGTCGCGTAGCTGTCCTGGTGGATGGATTTGCACACCTTCATGCCGTCGAGGATGATGCCTTCCGGCGTCTCGGTGGTGCCGCTGCGGCCGGCGCAGTCGTCGACCATCAGCTTGACCACGGCGCGCAGCACCATCCGGTCGCGCAAGGCCTGGCTGGGCGGACGCAGCGTCGCCAGGCCGGTCTTGGGCAGCACTTCATTCCATTGCTGTTCCATCGTCGGACCGGAAGACAGCAGCGCCGGCAGCACTTGCGGCTTGCAGGCCGCCGTATCGCCGCATTCCAGCGCCTGCGCGAAATCGGGTACCTGGCCCTGGCGCAGCAGATGGTAGAAGCGGTCGAAGCGCGCCAGCGCGGTGCCTGGCCCCTGGCGCGCGGCCAGGGCGTAGACATAGGCCGGCAGGCCGCACAAATATTCGAGCCGCTGGCTGCCGATCTGGCGCGGCGTCAGCGCGCGCCAGCTTTTGCCCTCGGTGTAGAGCACACACTCGGCCAGCGCCGTGTCCAGTTGTGCCGCCGCCTGCTGATGGCTGAGCCAACCCCGCCGCACCGATGTCAGCCAGCGCAGGAACTCGCCGCCGCCTTCGTTGATCAGGCGCGCATCGGGATAGACATCGACCGCGTCGCGCAGCTGGAAGCGGTGGCTGAATTCGTGCGAGACCAGCAGCGTCAGCTTGGCTTGATCTTCCGGTCCCGCCGCCTGCGGCCAGTTGAACAGGGCAAGGCGCAGGATGTTGCTCGCGTCGCCGCCGACATTGGGGCCGCCAGGTTCGCTGGCGCTGATGGCGGCGATCACCGGGCGGGTGAACACCGCCAGCGGCAGCTCCTTGCTCAGGAAGGCGATCGTGCCGTCGGCCACTTCGCGTATCTGCGCGACGGTCGCCGCCGACAGGCGCGGATCGAAGTAGTCCAGCGTGGTGCTGGTTTGCGGCGTCAGCATCAGCATCGCCGACGTGTCGCCGCCGCTGGTCGCGGGCGGCGTGGCCGTGTCGTGGTAGCGCTGGCCGTTCATGACGACATCGGCGGCGAGGAAGCGGTAGCGCACCGGCCCGCAGCTGTCGGCCAGCGCGTAGTTGGAGCTGTGGACGTACATGCCGCCCGGGGCGGGGAAGGAGCCGGGATAGCCGCTGATCTTCTGCATCGTCGCCGGCACGCGGAAGCGCGCGGTGCAGGCGCCGGCGCTTTTCAGCAGGTCGCCTTCGGCGGTGGCGCAATCGTTTTGCTTCTGCCATGCGGCGCGGATCTCCTGGCCGCCTCGCCCGTCCTTGAGGAAGGCGAGGGCGGTGCAATGCTCAGGCAGCGCGAAGCTCACCTCCAGCGCATCGGCGGAAACCAGTTTGATATCCACGTCGACGTTTGCCGAGTGGGCGGCGATCGGCAGCAGCGCTGCGACGATCAGGTGTGGCCAGGTACGCGAAATTTTCATGTCAGGCAGGTGCTGGAGTAAGCGCGCAAAAGTATCATAAATACAACCTCTGCACAAGCGCCGCCGACTTACAATCGACGCATGAAGATTCGTGCGTTGATTGTTCTTGCCGCGCTGTGCGCGGGTTGCGCCGCCGTGCCGCAGCGTGGGCCGGGCGTGGACGCCGACGTGCGCCGCCTGATGGACGCCGCCCTGGTGCCAGGCCTGGCGCTGGCCGTCATCGATCACGGCCAGGTGGTGTATCGCCACGCCTACGGCCACGCCGATGTCGCCGCGGCGCGGCCGCTGCGCACCGACACCATCATGTATGGCGCTTCATTGACGAAGGCGGCGTTTGCCTACATGGTGATGCAGCTGGTCGACGAGCAGGTGCTGGCGCTCGACGCGCCGTTGCCATCGTTGTTGAGCAAGCCGCTGCCCGACTATCCGGGCTACGCCGATCTGGGCGACGATCCGCGCTGGCGCCTGCTCACGCCGCGCATGCTGCTGTCCCACACCAGCGGCCTGCTGAACTGGCGCTTCATTAACGACAACCGCAAGCTCGATTTCAAGTACCCGCCGGGCAGCCGCTATGTGTATTCGGGCGAGGGGCTGCAGATCCTGCAACTTGTGGTTGAGGAGCGCACCGGCACGCCGCTGCAAACGCTGATGCGGCAGCGCGTGTTCGAACGCTTCGGCATGCGCAATACCAGCATGGTCTGGCGTGACGATTTTTCCGGGCGCGAGACCGTGCACTACGGCGGCGACGGCACGGTCATCGCCCATCAGCACCGCAGCCGCGCGCGGGCGGCGGGATCGATGGACACCACGCTCGACGACTACGCCAGCTTCATGGCCGGCGTGCTGCGCGGGGAGGGCTTGTCGGCAAAGGCGCGTGAGGAGATGTTCTCGCCGCAGCTGGCGATCGTCTCGCCGCGGCAGTTTCCGTCGCACTGGCCGGGGGAGACGGCTGCTTATCGCGGCATCGGCCTGGCTGCGGGCCTGGGCTGGGTGTTGTACAACTCGCCGCTGGGGCCGGCGTTCTTCAAGGAGGGCAATGACGACGGCACCAATAATTTCGCGCTCGGCTTCCTGCGCACGCAGAGCGGCGTCGTCATGCTAAGCAATAGCTCTAACGCGGACCGCATGTTCCTGCCTGCGGTCGAGCGCCTGTTCGGCGGGACCTGCCTGCCGTGGTACTGGATGGGGTATATCCCCTACGACCGTCCGGATCTGCGCCCACCGGATCGGCACGCGCAGCCTGTGCTCAGTCCTGGCTGCGAGTGAGCGGCTGCACCGACTCCACGCCGACGGCCGCGCTGCCTTCGGCCAGGCGCAGGTTCAGTGTACTGTGCGCCTTCAGCTGCGCCGGCGCGCGGACGATGGCCCCCTGGTCGTCGGTGACGATGGCATAGCCGCGCTCCAGCGTGCGCTGGGGATTGAGCAGCTCCAGTTGCGAGGACAGCGCCGCCAGCGCGTCGCGCCGCTGCGCCAGTTGCGTGGACACGCTCATCGTCGCGCGGTGCTGGAAATCCGACAGCCTCGAACGCGCCGCCGTCACATCGGGCTTGCGCGCGCCGAGGCGGCCGCTCAAACGGTCCAATTGAAAGCGCGCCTGCGACAGCGGCGCGCGGTTCGCGTGCGTCATCGCGGTCGACAGCGCCAGCAGCTTGAGGCGCTGCTGCTTGATCTGCGCGCCGGGGCTGAGCAGGCGGCGCGTGTAGTTATCCAATGTCTGCGATGCTTCGCCCACGCTGCGCCGCATCGCGCGCCGCAGGTCGATCGCGTCGGCGCGCAGGGAGGCCATCCAGTCCGCGCGCGGCGTGACGGCCAGTTCGGCGGCGGCGGTCGGCGTGGCGGCGCGCAGGTCGGCGGCGAAGTCGCAGATGGTGAAGTCGGTCTCGTGGCCGACGCCGGAGATCACCGGCATGCGGCAGTTGGCCACCGCGTAGGCCACGTCCTCGTCGTTGAAGGACCACAGGTCTTCGATGCTGCCGCCGCCCCGGCAGACGATCAGCACGTCGCAGTCGTTGCGCAGCGAGGCGGTGTCGATGGCGGCGGCGATCTTCTCGCCCGCGCCCTGGCCCTGCACCGGCGTCGGATACAGCACGACATGCACATGCGGGGCGCGGCGCTTGAGCGCGGTGAGCACGTCGCGCAGCGCCGCCGCCTGCGGGCTGGTGACGATGCCCACGGTGCGCGGGAACAGCGGCAAGGCGCGCTTGCGCTCCGGGTGGAACAGGCCGGCCGCGTCGAGCTTCTCCTTCAGGCGTTGGAAGGCTTCGAACAGCGAGCCGACGCCGGCCCGGCGTATCGCCTCCACATTGATCTGGTAGTCGCCGCGCGCGCCGTACAGCGTGACCAGCGCCCGCACTTCAACGCGGTCGCCCTCGCGCGGCACGAAGCCGGCGTATTGGGCACGGCCGCGGAACATCACCGCGCGCACCTGGGCCGCGTCGTCCTTCAGCGTGAAATACCAGTGGCCGGAACTGGCCCGCGTGAAGTTGGAGATCTCGCCGGAGATCCACGTGAGCGGGAAGCTGCGCTCCAGCAGCCGCGCCACCGCCTGGTTGAGCGCGCTGACGGTGATGACGGGGGCTGCGGCGGGGGCGGGTTCGTGGTGGTCGTCGAAGTTCATAAATTTCAAAAATGGAAACTATCCACACTTTGTGAGTTTGGTAACACAGCGGTCACAGAGCATCTAAAGCGGTAAGTATTATAGGTAGGTATATGATTTTAAAGGGTAAACATTTCTGCCGTATTTGCGTGCAACGAGGAAAAACCCTTATGGATCAAGTACTTTGCCTTAGCCACCGGCAGTTACGCACAAAGTTATCCACAAAAGATGTGTGAAACTTTTGTGAGCGATAGCTATTTTCTTCTTGTTGATTTTATCATGCTCAAAATTTACGCAGAGAAAGTATATTGTGACAAATCAATGACTTAAGTGTTGGGCCAGGGTATTGCGCACACTTTTATCCACAGAAGATGTGCAAAACTTTGGACTTGCGCCCAGGCCGCACTTTTCGGTGAATGAGGGTGTCGAGGTCGTCTCCGCACTCGGCCGGTGGGGATGGGGATAAAAAACCGCCTGCTTCATTTTTGCGCAGGGTAATAAAAGCCATATAAATCAATGACTTTGAACATGTCGGTAGGCCTTGCTAACAATCTTATCCACACAAAATGTGCAGAAGTGCCTGCTTTTCCACGATAGACGGATCTTATCGGTAGCGGACTCGGCTGTTGCGGTGGAAAACCCGGGTTTCACTGGGAAAACCGGTTAAAAGGGATGGTCTGCACGGTTTTTACTCACGGCAAAAAATCCCTTATAAATCAACGATCTTTCACTATGTGGGAGGCGTTGCTAACAATCTTATCCACATTAAGTGTGCAGAAGTCCACACCCATACCGGTGCCGGGCGAGGGCGATTTTGGCGATTTTCCCTGCGCTTTTTTTACGCATGGAAAAAATATCCTTATAAATCAATGACTTTGTATACAGTGTAGCTCCTTGCTAACAATCTTATCCACATTTTTTGTGCAGAACTCCACATGGCCCGCGACTTGGCCACTTTTGGTGGCTGGAATTATCGTAACGACAAGGCTTAGGGCGCGGATAAGCCGATATGCCAGATTTTTACGCATGGAAAGAATATCGATTGAAATCAAGGACTTGGAAGGTCATCGTATGCCTTGCTCACAATCTTATCAACAGAATATGGGCATAACTGGGCACAACTTTTGCTGGGCAAAAAGCGGGCCCGGCTGTTCAAACTGCGTCATTTTTGAGCTTTGAGATTATCTTCTTTAAAATCAATGGCTTGAGTTGGCTTGGTAGGCATTGCGCACACAATTGTCCACAGAAAATGTGCAGAACTCCACATGGTCGTACGATGACTGCTGTGAGGCGGCGCTCCGGCTGCCATCCACCACTTGCCGAGGACGGCCCAACAAGATACATTGCGCCTTCGGGTGTTTATCTAGACAGGAGTTCCTTTTGCTCGCCATATTACAAGCCGCCGGTTGGCCTATCTGGTTGTTGCTGGTTGCATCGATCGTCGCGACCGCGCTGATCATCGAGCGCTTGCTGTATCTGCGCCGCAGCAAGATCCTGCCTAAAAAATTGCTGGACGAGGTGGTGCAGGTCTACCGCAGCGGCAATATCACGCCCGATGTGATCGACAAGCTGGAGAAGAGTTCGCCGCTGGGCGTGGTGCTGTCGGCCGCGCTGCGCAATATCGATTCGCCGCGCGAAGTGATGAAGGAATCCATCGAAGAGGCCGGCAGTGGCGTGGCCCACATGCTGGAACGCTTCCTGACCACGCTGGGCACCATCGCCGAATTGGCTACCTTGATGGGCCTGTTCGGCACCGTGGTCGGCATGATCGAGATTTTCGGTTCGCAGACCGGCACCGGCGCCAATCCTACCCAGCTGGCGCATGGCATTTCGGTGGCGCTGTACAACACCGGCTTTGGTATCGCCATCGCGATGCCGACCATGGTGTTCTACCGCCACTTCCGCGCGCTGGTCAACAGCTTCGTCATCGAGATGGAGCAGCAGGCGGTGAAGTTCGTCGACCTGGTCCACTGCAAGCGCAAGTAAGGACGGGCCATGAATTTCCGCAAGGGACAAAGCCGCGAAGATCCGCATATCAACCTGATCCCGTTCATCGACGTGCTGCTGGTGATCCTGATCTTCCTGATGGTGACGACCACCTACAGCAAGTTCACCGAGCTGCAGATCACGCTGCCGACCGCCGATGCGCAGAAGGCGGCCGACAAACCGTTCGAACTGAACGTGACGGTCGATGCCAAGGGCAACTACACGATCAATGGCGAGCCGGTGTCCTTCCATGATGTCGCCGGCTTTGCGCAGGCCATGAAGAGTGCGGCCGACAAGGGCGGCATGGCCGGCAAGTCGCCGGTGGTGATCGTCAATGCCGACCAGTTCGCGATGCACCAGATGGTGATCAACGTGATGGAAGCGGCGCGCATCGCAGGCTACGACAAGCTGACCTTCGCCGCGCAGACCAGTGGCACGACCAAGTAATTGCCCTACGCGTGACCACATCTTCTCCCTCCAAATCGTCGGCGCTGGAAACCACGCTGACGCGTAACTGGCTGCGGCGCGGGCCGCTCGCCTGTGCCTTGTGGCCGGTGTCGCTGCTGTTCCGCGCGCTCAGCGGCGTGCGGGCCGCGCTGTTCCGAGCCGGCGTGCTGACGTCCTCGCGGCTGCCGGTGCCGGTGGTCGTGGTGGGCAATATCTACATCGGCGGCACCGGCAAGACGCCGCTGACCATCTGGCTGGTGCAGGCGCTGCAAGCGGCCGGCATGAAGCCGGGCGTGATCTCGCGTGGACATGGCAGCGACGGCGTGCACGGGCGCGAGGTGGGCGCCGCATCCACGCCGGCGCAGGTCGGCGACGAACCGCTTTTAATCAAGCAAAGAACCGGCTGCCCGGTGATGGTGGGGCGCGACCGTGCCGCCACCGGCCGCGCGCTGCTGGCCGCGCATCCCGATGTGGACATCCTGCTGACCGACGACGGCCTGCAGCACTACGCCTTGCAGCGCGACGTGGAAATCATCCTGTTCGACGGCCGCGGTGCCGGCAACGGCTGGCTGCTGCCGGCCGGCCCGCTGCGGGAGCCGGTCTCGCGCCGGCGCGACTTCACCGTCATCAATGCGCCGCTGCTGACCGAGGAACTGGTGCGCAACGTCGGCGGCCGGGCTATCCAGATGACGCTGGAGGGCCAGTACGCCGAGCAGCTGATCGACCGCTCGCAGCGCCGCACGCTCGCCAGCCTGGCCGGCACCGGCCTGCGCCTGGCGGCGGCGGCCGGCATCGGCAACCCGTCGCGCTTTTTCGGCATGCTCAAGGCCGCCGGCCTGGGCATCGCCGAGCTGCCCTTGCCCGACCATCACGACTTCCAGGACCGCCCGTTTGCCGCGCTCGATGCGGACCTGATCTTGATGACCGAGAAGGATGCAGTAAAATGTGCGCAAATTGAAGAACTCAGAGACGACCCGCGACTATGGGTCGTCCCGGTGACGGCGCGCATCGATGGCGCGCTGGCCGACCAAATTGTGGAGAAATGTCGTGGACGCTCGTTTGCTTGATATCCTGGTATGCCCGGTCTGCAAAGGCCCCCTGGAGTACGATAAAAAAGCCCAGGAAATGATTTGCAAGGGCGATCGCCTGGCCTATCCTATCCGCGACGGCATCCCCATCATGTGGGCCGACGAGGCGCGCACGCTGCAGGACAAGGCGGAATAAGCAGTGTCCTTCGTCGCCATCATTCCGGCCCGCCTGGCCTCGACCCGGCTGCCGAACAAGCCCCTGGCCGACCTGGGCGGCAAGCCCATGGTGGTGCGCGTGGCCGAGCGCGCGCAGCTGGCCGGTGCCGCCCGCGTCATCGTCGCCACCGACCATGAAGACATCCGCGCCGCCTGCGTACAGCATGGCGTGGAAGTGTGCATGACCCGCGCCGACCATCCGTCCGGCACCGACCGCATCGCCGAAGTGGCGCGCGCGCTGAACCTGCCGGCCGACGCCGTCGTCGTCAATCTGCAGGGCGACGAGCCGCTGATCGACCCGGAACTGCTGCAGGCGGCCGCCTCGCGCATCAGCGCCGAGGTGCCGATGTCCACCTGCGCCCACCCGCTGCACGACGCCGCCGACGCCTTCAACCCCAACGTGGTCAAGGTGGTGCTGGACAAGACCGGCCGGGCCCTCTATTTTTCGCGCGCGACCATACCCTGGCATCGCGACGCCTTTGCGCAGTCCAAGGACGCGCTGCCTGCCGCTTACGTGCCGCTCCGTCACATCGGACTGTACGCCTACCGCAACGACTTCCTGCAAGCCTACCCGGCGCTGGAAGTGTCGCCGCTGGAAGCCATTGAGGCACTGGAACAGCTGCGCGTGCTCTGGCACGGCTATCCCATCGCGGTCCATGTGACCGACTCTGCGCCTGCGGCCGGGGTGGATACGCCGGAAGACCTGGCCCGCGTCCGGCAGTTCTATTGATCTGTGTCAAAGGATGCGTCAGCCAGCAGTCAGTTACAACTGATATAACGAAGACAATGGTGCGATATTCATACGGAATATCGGGCCGTACCCCGGTTTCGCCAGCTAAGAACGGTTCAAACCGTCACAAATTGGCGTTGAGACGAAGTTTTGTGGTAAGTTTCGTACGATCCAATACTAACTAACCCACATCCATATCTGTTTTAGGAATTTTTCATGCGTCTTATTCTTTTAGGAGCACCAGGTGCAGGCAAGGGCACCCAGGCTAATTTCATCAAAGAAAAATATAACATCCCGCAAATCTCCACCGGCGACATGCTGCGCGCGGCGATCAAGGCGGGTTCGGAATTAGGCCTGGCCGCCAAGAAGGTGATGGATGAGGGTGGTTTGGTATCGGATGACATCATCATCGGCCTGGTCAAGGACCGCCTGGCCCAGCCGGATTGTGCCAACGGCTACCTGTTCGACGGCTTCCCACGCACCGTGGCCCAGGCCGACGCGATGAAGGACAGCGGCGTCAAGGTCGACTACGTGCTGGAAATCGCCGTGCCGGACGAATCGATCATCGAGCGCATGGATGGCCGCCGTTGCCACCCGGGTTCGGGCCGCGTGTACCACGTCAAATTCAATCCGCCTAAAGTCGAAGGCAAGGACGATGTCACCGGTGAAGACCTGGTGCAGCGTGACGACGACAAGGCAGCGACCGTCAAGAAGCGACTGGACGTTTATCACAACCAGACCGAAGTGCTGCTGGGTTACTACAATACCTGGGCACAATCGGGCCAGCCTGGTGCGCCGAAATACCGCCGCATCGAAGGCGTCGGCCCCGTCGAGCAAATTCGCGACAGCGCGTTTGCCGCGCTGGCGAAATAAGCGGTAAAGTAGAGCGGACCGAGTGTCCGCTTTTTTTGCGCCCAAAATCGGCTGGATGCCATCCCGTTTTATGAAGTGTTGCAGTTCGCAGGTTTAGTTGGCTGCGCTTGCCTACCCGGCGGGCGTTGGTTTTCTGAAGTGTGGGTTTGTAGGCTCGATCAATAAAAATAAGGGGACACTATGGCAGCTAGTCTTTGGTTTGCAGTTGCGTGCGGCGTGATCGCCGTGATTTACGGTTTATGGTCTCGTAGCTGGATTTTGCGACAGGACGCGGGCAACGCCCGCATGCAGGAAATCGCACTGGCCATCCAGCAGGGCGCCGCCGCCTACCTGGCGCGCCAGTATCGCACCATCGGCATCGTCGGCGTGGTGCTGCTCATCCTCATCGCTGTCTTACTCGATATGCACACCGCGATCGGCTTCCTGATCGGCGCGGTGCTGTCCGGCGCCTGCGGCTTCATCGGCATGAACGTCTCCGTGCGCGCCAACGTGCGCACCGCTCAGGCGGCCACCAAGGGCATGAACGAGGCGCTCGACGTCGCCTTCAAGGGCGGCGCGATCACCGGCATGCTGGTGGTCGGCCTGGGCCTGCTGGGCGTGGTGCTGTTCTATCTGTTCCTGGTCGCGATGGCGCCGGGTGCGCCGAATCCGCCGCTCAATCCGCACGATGTGATCAAGCCGCTGATCGGCCTGGCCTTCGGCGCGTCGCTGATTTCGATCTTCGCCCGTCTGGGCGGGGGCATCTTCACCAAGGGCGCGGACGTCGGCGCCGACCTGGTGGGCAAGGTGGAGGCGGGCATCCCCGAGGACGACCCGCGCAACCCGGCGGTGATCGCCGATAACGTCGGCGACAACGTCGGCGATTGCGCCGGCATGGCGGCCGACCTGTTCGAAACCTATGTGGTGACGCTGATCGCCACCATGCTGCTGGGCGCCTTGCTGATCACCTCCGCGCCGACGTCGGCCATCATCTACCCGCTGCTGCTGGGCGCGGTGTCCATCATCGCTTCCATCATCGGCTGCTCGATGGTCAAGGCCAAGCCGGGCAAGAAAATCATGTCGGCGCTGTACACCGGCCTGTGGTGGGCGGCCGGCCTGTCGCTGATCGGCTTCGCCGTGGTGACGTGGCAGATCTGGCCCGATGAAGCCATGCGCATGAAGATGATGGGCTGCACCGTGGTCGGCATCGTGCTGACCGGGCTGATGGTCTACATCACCGAGTACTACACCGGCACCGATTTCGCGCCGGTCAAGCATATCGCCGAGGCTTCGACCACCGGCCACGGCACCAACATCATCGCCGGCCTGGGCGTGTCGATGAAGTCCACTGCCTATCCGGTGCTGGCGGTGTGCGCGGCGATCCTGGTGTCGTACCAGCTGGGCCAGCTGTACGGCGTGGCGATCGCGGCCACCGCGATGCTGTCGATGGCCGGCATCATCGTGGCGCTGGACGCCTACGGCCCGATCACCGACAACGCCGGCGGCATCGCCGAAATGTCGGGCATGCCGGAATCGGTGCGCGCGATTACCGATCCGCTGGACGCGGTGGGCAACACCACCAAGGCCGTCACCAAGGGCTATGCGATCGGTTCGGCCGGCCTGGCCGCGCTGGTGCTGTTCGCCGACTACACGCACGCGCTGGAATCGACCGGCAAGAGCATCACCTTCGACCTGTCGAATCCGATGGTGATCGTCGGCCTGATCATCGGCGGCCTGATACCCTACCTGTTCGGCGCGATGGCGATGGAGGCCGTGGGCCGCGCCGCCGGCGCCGTGGTGGTGGAAGTGCGCCGCCAGTTCCGCGACATCAAGGGCATCATGGACGGCACCGGCAAGCCGGAGTACGACAAGGCGGTCGACATGCTGACCGCGTCGGCGATCAAGGAAATGATCATTCCTTCGCTGCTGCCGGTGGTGGTGCCGATTGTGGTCGGCATGCTGCTGGGTGCGGCCGCGCTGGGCGGCATGCTGATGGGGACCATCGTCACCGGCCTGTTCGTGGCGATCTCGATGACCACCGGCGGCGGCGCCTGGGACAACGCCAAGAAATACATCGAAGACGGCCACTTCGGCGGCAAGGGTTCGGACGCGCACAAGGCGGCCGTCACCGGGGACACCGTGGGCGATCCGTACAAGGATACGGCGGGTCCGGCGGTCAACCCGCTGATCAAGATCATCAACATCGTGGCCTTGCTGCTGGTGCCGCTGTTGCCTGCCTCGGGCTGGCTGGCGGTGAGCGTCGCCGCCCCGGCGCCGCTGGCCGCGCCCGCGACCTCGACGATGGCGCCGCCTGCGATGATGATGGCGCCTGCCGTGGCGCCGCCTCCGCCGGTGGACTCGACCATGGCCCCAGCGCCTGCCTCCGCACCGGATTCCGCTTCCCCTCAAGTTAAATAAAAGATACTATTTCGCCCAAGGCAAGACGATGCGTCGTCTGCCTTGGGCCTTTCTTTTTTTACTTTCCCGAGACCACCTCCATGAATAAAATGCTGCCTGCGCGCCAGGCTGTCCTGCTGTCGTCCCTGCTGTTGACCGCCGGCGCCGCCAGCGCCGATACGGGACTGTTGATCTCCAATCCGAAAACGAGCAATGACGGTACCTATGTGTACTACGAGTTCGACTACACCGGCGCGCCCAACTTTGTTCGAGTGTTTATCGACACCGACAGGAATGCCACCAAGGGCTACACGAAGGGCGACATCGGCAGTGAGTTCATGGTTGAAAACGGCGTGCTGTTTAAATATTCAGGCGTGGGCAAGACCGACTGGAAGTGGCAGGTTGACGACACCAACAATGGCCGCATCGCCGGATATTCGGCAGCCAATGGACGGGTCCGATTGATGATCAAGCGCAGCAGCATCGGCGCCGACGTTTCCGCTGCACAGGCGGACGATCTGGTGTTCGACATTCAGGAAGGCTCCACATCTCACACCACGCCAAAACTGACGCACACCTACACTCGCGTGACGGTGCCGACACTGGAACGATTTGAGCTGGTCACGTCGGATGGCCTGCAGCAAGGTGCGCAAACTGCGCCAAACGTCAAACCCTGGTCGCCCAACAATGACTGGGGCGGCCATATGTCGCGTGTCGCGACTACCGCCGACGGTACCGTGTACATGCTGAACCTGGTGCTGACAGGCGAGGGCGGTGTGCAGGAAGGCTGGCAATTGCGGAAACGGACGCAGGCATCCGGCACATGGGAGGCGGTGGCATCTGGCCCGAGCCTGGATGAGGCGCACTTGTTACTGTCGCCGATAACCGGCAAGGTATATGTCATTGCCCATCCTGAAGGAAAACCTGCGATCGGAGTGGAGCCGTCTTTCACGATGCAGGCGATCCCCGGCAACTGGAGCCAGCTGACGCGCAGCCAACGACACTACGGCAACGCCGGCATAGGGGAAAATGGACAAATATGCTTGAAGGCGTCGTGGGAGGGGCGAGACACTGGCGATACCTATACGCAATACAACTGTACGGCGGAGACGCTGGGAGAGCCGACCTTTGCGGTGGCAACGTTTGATTCCAAACGCATCGGTGAACGGTCGGTGTACGACTATATTTTCCCTGGCGTGGCGAATTCGCTGTTTTTCACCTCGTCGCAGCTGGACCTGACGAAGGAGATTGCCGGGTATCCCCGTTACACTGGCAATAGCTATGTGTTTAATGGCGTGAAGGGATTTGTCTTCCCCAGCGGGCGCACATGGGATGTAATGGAGCCGCTCGGCGTAAACGACAAGCCAACGGCGACGGTGGCGCCGGAGTTGCAGCAAATAGACGCCTACGTGGACACCAAGGGACGGGCGTTTTCCATTGCGCTGAAACGTACGACGGATGGCAATTCGTCTTTGAGCCAGAACTACTTTGATTTGTCAGTCACCGATCCTGTGACGGGGCATGGCATCTACCGGGGACGGCTGCAGGACCTGTCTAGCGGAAGCGGGCACATCGTGGAAGATGCCCACAAAAACCTCTACCTGATCTGGAGTTCGATATGGAAGTCAACGGTCCTCAAGGTCTTTCGGCTGACCGAGGGCACCGATGCCGCTGGTGCGCCCGCTTTCTCTCTCTCCCTGGCCGCCGATTTGACCAACAGTTTTGCCTCGTTCGACCGGGGCTGGGAGCAGATGGCCTACGCCGCCGCCACCGGGGGGCGGGCATTGTACTTGGCCAGCCCGCGCGGCGGAACCGCGCGCAGCGGCTCGGTCGATGGCTACCTGAATGCCTGCGCGACCGAATTCGATCCTCCGGTAGTGGTCAATGGGCAGACGCAGCCTAGGCCGAAGGGTTACAACGCGGACAAGTGCTTTGGAGATCAAAAAAAGGACCAAATGAAACTGATATATTTCCGCATCCGCTTGCCTGACTAAGGTTACTAATTGTTTCATTCGCTTCCCTCCGGTGCTAGACCTGCTATTAATGAAAGGTGTAGCACTACGCGAGGTGATGCCATGAACATGTTGAAACCGGCGCTGACGCTGGCCTTCCTGCTGGGAGCACTGGCCAGTCCTGATGCCTGGACGCAAGGTCGCGGCCATGGAGGGGGCGGGCACGGCTACCATCACGGCCACGGCCACGGCCATGGTCATGGTTATGTCCGTGAGGGCATCATAGTCGGCGCACCGGTGTATTGGCCGCGCTATGGCTACCTCGATCCCTACTACGACCGCTACTACTATCCGCCCGGCTACTATGCCGGCGCTCCGCTGTACCTGCCGCCGGCCGATGCGCCGTCGTTGCCCAGAAGGCTGTACTACTGCGGCAACCCGCGCGGCTACTTCCCGAACGTTGGCGCCTGCCTGGTGCCTTGGCGCGTGCTGACGGCCACCGTGGTGCCGTCGCCATGACGCCGCGCAGCGCGCTGTTCCTGGCTGCGCTGGTTGCAGCGCAGGCGACGGCCCAGTCGCCCGTAGCCGTGCCAGGCATCAACCGGGACGTCACCTCGGCCGAGCTGCGGGATTACGCCCGGCTGCCGGTCTGCACGCTCAGTGCGGACGGCAAGCGCCTGGCCGTCGAACCCTGCCGCACGGCGCCGGCGCGCGTGCCGATGCCGCGTCGTCCGGTGCCGCTGACGATACAGCGCATGCCCATCGTCAAGCAGGCGCCGCAAGTGGCGATGCCGTCCGCGCCGCCGGTTCCATCGATGCAAACCTTGCTCACCCCACCCAACGCTCCGCAAGTGCTGAATGGCTGCAGCACCACCGGTTGCTACGACGCCAACGGCGTCCACATCAACAACGCCGGTCCCGGCACCGTCGTCTCGCCGACGGGAAAACTGTGCCAGCGCAACGGCGCCTTGATGCAATGCTGAGGCGCTGACGGGTCTCCCGGTCGCCAGGAAAATTGCAGCCTTTGTTTGATCGAATCGACATCAGCCCCCTAGGCGGCGGGCTCCGCCAATGCCATAGTAATTGGGCTGCCCCGTCCTTTTCGATCCAACCATCTGATGAACATCCACTTGAGCGACGTGCAAAACAATCCGGCGGCCGGTTGGCCCGTGGTTGTCGATCTCGATGGAACGTTGACGCCAACCGATACGCTGCTTGAGTCGGTCATCCAGCTCGTCAAGCAGTCGCCGCTCAATTTACTGCGCCTGCCTTTCTGGCTGTTGAAAGGTCGTGCAGCTTTCAAGGAAGCGGTCTGCTCCCGTACAGTGTTCTCCGCAGCCCGCTTGCCCTACCACGAGGCGTTGCTGGCGTATCTCCACGATGAAAAAAACAAGGGGCGCCGTATCATCCTCGCGACGGCGGCGCATCAATCCATCGCCCAACGCGTCTCCGACCATCTCGGTTTGTTTGACGATGTGCTGGCATCCGGCACAGGCCGCAATCTCAAGGGCAACGCCAAGCTGGAGGCGATACAGGAAAAGGTTGGAACAGAGTTTGTGTACGCCGGTGATAGCCGCGCGGACATCCCCATTTGGAACGCGGCGCAAGCGGCTATCCTGGTTGGGGCCTCCGCCGGCCTGTCCAAGTCCGTCCGACAACGCAACACAATCGAGCAAGAGTTTCCGAAAGAATCGGTACGCCTTTCCACGTGGGTGAGGGCCTTGCGAGTACACCAGTGGCTGAAAAACCTGCTGTTGTTCGTGCCCCTGCTGACAGCCTTTTCGTT
Source organism: Duganella sp. HH101 (assembly GCF_001758795.1). Taxonomy (NCBI): domain Bacteria; kingdom Pseudomonadati; phylum Pseudomonadota; class Betaproteobacteria; order Burkholderiales; family Oxalobacteraceae; genus Duganella; species Duganella sp. HH101. Next base: position 184,190 of record NZ_LRON01000008.1, read on the forward strand.
CACGGATATCGGGAAGCTTGCGACCACAGCGCTGGCTTTTTTGTCCTTCTCGTTTGCCGCTTCGGCAACCTATCTGGTCAACGATTTGTGGGACTTGGAAAGCGACCGCGCTCATCCCCGAAAAAAAGACCGTCCATTCGCCAGCGCCAAGATCCCGATTCTTGTCGGGCTTGCCGTTGCGGGTTGCCTGCTCGTCCTGGCGTTCATGCTGGCGCTGGTGGTGTCCCCGGCGTTCTCTTTCATGCTGCTGTTGTACGTGGTGCTGACCAGCACCTACAGCTGGATGTTCAAGGAGTACGTGCTGATCGACGTGATCATGCTGTCTCTGCTCTACACCCTGCGCATCCTTGCTGGCTCAGTAGCCATCGCCGTCGTCACCAGCGCCTGGCTGTTGGCCTTTTCGGTGTTCATGTTCTTGAGCCTGGCATTGGTGAAGCGCTGTTCCGAATTGATCTCGCTGGAACAGAACGGCAAGGCCGCCGCGCGTGGCCGCGATTACCGGGTGACGGACTTGGCGGTGCTATGGCCGCTGGGTGTGTCCTCCGCCATGTCCGCAGTCGTGGTCTTCGGGCTGTTTATCAATGCCCCCGATACCCAATCCCGCTACGCGACACCCAGCCTGTTGTGGCTGGTTGCCATCGGTTTGATTTACTGGCTGGCCCGGCTTTGGATCAAGACCTCGCGCGGGGAGATGCACGACGATCCCGTGATCTATGCGATCAAAGACCGTGGCAGCCGGAGCACCGTCGTCGTCATGGGCGTCACGATGATCGTCGCGCACTTTCTCGTGTTGGATGGACTGCTGTGAATACTCTTCTGATTGCAATCGTGAGCATCGCGCTCTCTGTCGCCGCGCAGTTTGCCTTGAAGGCGGGCATGTCCAGCTTGGCGGTGAGGGAGGTCATGGCGCAACCGCTGGCGCTGCGTACCTTCATCACGGTGCTTTCAAACAGCTACGTGCTGGGCGGTTTCTTCCTGTACGGGCTCGGCGCCATCGTCTGGCTTGAGGTGCTATTCAAGTGGGACATCAGCAAGGCGTATCCATTGGTTGGCCTGGGCTTTGGACTCACCGTCATCGTCGGCTTGCTGGCAGGCGAGCAGGTGACGATGCCGCGCGCCGCCGGGGTTGCGCTGATTTGTGTCGGGGTTTTTTTAGTCAGCAAGAGCTAAGTTATGCGAACTCGTATTGGTGAAAAGCAGTGCCTGGCCTTGATCCTGGTTCTTGCGTTCTTCGCACGGGCCGCGACAGCGCTAGCCTTTCAATTCCAGCCGGTCAGCGACTATGCCGGATATGAACACATGGCCGTGAACCTGCTGGCTGGCAGGGGCTTGGTTGAAGGCGGCAATTCCGCATTCTTGAGCGCCGGTTATCCGCTGTTTGTTTTAGCGCCAGTCTTTGCCGTCTGTGGCCACCACTTGCTGGCGGCGCTGCTTGCGAACGCAGTGCTGTGCACGGTCAGCGGATGGCTGATTTATCTGATCGCCAAGGAGGCTGGCGCGGGCAGGCCAGGGCGGCTACTCAGCGTCGGCATCTATGCCATTTATTTGCCTTCGTGGATTTATGCGGCCTATCTTGCCAAGGAAAACCTCATGACACCGCTGATGCTCGGTGTTGTCCTGCTGTCCCTGCGATGCGTACGCAATCCATCTGCGCGGATAGCGGTCTCCGTCGGGGCTGTTCTTGGACTGCTTGCAATCACTGGAAATGCCGGGTTGGCGCTCACGCCGATGCTGGCGATCGCGCTGGCGATGTCGCCATTGTCTGTTCCCGAGAAATTGGCCAGGCTGGGCTTGGCCGGACTCGTCGCGGTGCTGGTTGTGGCCCCCTGGCTGGTGCGCAACTACCAAGCCGTCGGCGCCCCCGTCTTGAATACGAACGGAGGCTTTAATCTCTACTTGGGAAACAATCCCGCCGCCGACGGCATGTTCATCTCCATAGCCGACACGCCCAGAGGCGCGACCTGGCAGCAGTTGCGCAAGCAAGGGGAGGTGGCGGCAAACAACACATTGAAAGCAGAAGCGCTGGCCTGGATAAGGCGGAACCCAGCCAGGTTCCTCACCCTGTCCTTTCAAAAAGCCGCCCTGTTCTGGATGCCCCCGATACACGAGGGGGAGGGGCCCCAGTCCAAAGGGGAGGCCCTGACGCGGCTGGCCTGGCTCGCCCAGTATCTTTTGATCTGCGGGGCGGCGGTGGCCGGCATGGCCTGTCGGCGGCTGCGCACCCCCAACACCGGCCTCATCTGGCTGGCCATCCTGGGCTACACCGCCGTGCACATGATTTTCTACGTGATTTATCGCTACCGGGAGCCGATCATGCCTCTGCTGATCATTCTCGCCGCACTGGTCATCGATTTCCTCATCTCCGATAAAAAATTCGCTACAATTGCGAGGTGACGTTAACGTAAACGTCAAATAAAAACGAGATAGGGACACTCATGCAAATTCAGGACAATGTATTCATCGTAACCGGCGGCGCTTCGGGCCTGGGCGCCGCCACCGCCCGCATGATCACCGCCAACGGCGGCAAAGTCGTGCTGGCCGACGTGCAAGTGGAACCGGGCGAGGCGCTGGCCGCCGAGCTCAAGGCGGTATTCGTCAAATGCGACGTCACCTCGGAAGCCGACGGCAAGGCCGTGGTCGACGCCGCCGTCGCCTTGGGCACGCTGCGCGGCCTGATCAACTGCGCCGGCGTGGCGCCAGCCATCAAGACCGTCGGCAAGGATGGCCCGCACCCGCTGGACGTATTCCAGCGCACCGTCAACATCAACCTGGTCGGCACCTTCAACATGGCCCGCCTGGCGGCTGACGCCATGGGCAAGACCGCCGCCACCGACAGCGGCGAACGCGGCGTGATCATCAACACCGCCTCCGTCGCAGCGTTCGACGGCCAGATCGGCCAGGCCGCCTACGCCGCCTCCAAGGCCGCCGTCGCCGGCCTGACGCTGCCGATGGCGCGCGACCTGTCGCGCAGCGCCATCCGCGTGATGACCATCGCCCCGGGCATCTTCGAAACGCCTATGCTGATGGGCATGCCGGAAGAAGTGCGCACCGCGCTGGGCAATATGGTGCCGTTCCCGCCGCGCCTCGGCCGTCCTGACGAGTACGCCCACCTGGCCAAGGCCATTATCGAAAACACCATGATGAACGGCGAAACCATCCGTCTGGACGGCGCCATCCGCATGCAGCCGAAGTAAGCAGGCGAAGTAAGCAGCGCGAAAACGATTTACTCGATTTCGTGTAGGATGCCAGGGTGATCGGGCGCGCGGCCCAGGCCGCGCGCCTCTTATTTTGGAGAGTCCATGTTCCGTTTGAAGCCCCTGGCGCTCAGCTTCGCGCTGTCCCTTCCACTGCTGGCCGCGCTGCACGCGCCGGCCTACGCACAACGCACCAGCGCCGACGCCGCGCCCGAAATCGCCACCGGCTATGCCGAGAAGACCGGCAAGTCCGCGCAAAAATTCATGGTGGCGGCAGCCAATCCGCTGGCCACCCAGGCCGGCTACCAGATGCTCAAGCAGGGCGGCAGCGCGATCGACGCCGCCATCGCCACCCAGCTGGTGCTGACGCTGGTGGAGCCGCAATCGTCCGGCATCGGCGGCGGTTCCTTCCTGCTGTACTCCGACGGCAAGCGCGTGCAATCCTACGACGGCCGCGAAACCGCGCCCGCCGCGGCGGACGAGCACCTGTTCCAGGACAAGGATGGCAAGGCCGTCTCGCGCGAGATCGGCGTGATCGGCGGTCGCTCGGTCGGCGCGCCCGGCGTGCTGCGCATGCTGGAGCTGGCGCACAAGGAGCACGGCAAGCTGCCATGGAAAACCCTGTTCGCACCGGCCATCAAGCTGGCCGAAGACGGCTTCAATGTCAGCCCGCGCCTGAACGCGCTGCTGTCGTACGACCGCTACCTGGCGCGCGACCCGGTCGCCAAGGCCTACTTCTTCGGCGAGGACGGCAAACCGCGTCCGGTCGGCTACCTGCTGAAGAACCCCGAACTGGCGCGCACGCTGCGCGAGATCGCCGACGGCGGCGCCGACGCCTTCTACAAAGGCCGCATCGCCCGCGACATCGCCGCCAAGGTGGCCGCGCATCCGACCAACCCGGGCAAGCTGACCGCCGCCGACATCGCCGGCTACCAGGCCAAGGAACGCACGCCGGTCTGCAGCGACTACAAGGCCTGGACCGTGTGCGGCGCACCGCCGCCATCCTCGGGCGGCATCGCCATCGCGCAGATGCTGGGGATACTGGAAGTGAAGGACATCGCCCCCTACAAGCCGGTCAACGGCGCGCTGACGGCCGAAGGCATCCACCTGTTCACCGAGGCGGGCCGCCTGGCCTACGCGGACCGCAACCGCTACGCGGCCGACACCGACTTCGTGCCGTTGCCGGGCAAGGGTGTGGCGGCCTTGCTGGACAAGGGCTACCTGAAGCAGCGCGCTTCGCTGATCGGCGAGAAGTCCATGGGGCGCGCCAACTACGGCGTGCCGGCCACGATGCAGGTGGCCTGGGGCGCCGACACCGCCATCGACAAACCATCCACCTCCCATCTGGTGGCGGTGGACGCCTTTGGCGGCGGCCTGTCGATGACCACCTCGGTGGAAGACGCCTTCGGCGCGCGCCAGATGGTCGACGGCTTCATGCTGAATAATCAACTGACCGATTTCTCCTTCGATTCGCAGGACGAGAATGGCCCGATCGCCAACCGCGTGCAGGCCGGCAAACGTCCGCGCAGCGCCATGTCGCCGACGCTGGTGTTCGACAAGGGCACGCACAAGCTGGTGCTGGCCACCGGCTCGCCGGGCGGTTCGACCATCATCAACTACGTGGCCAAGGTGCTGGTCGGTACGCTGGACTGGAAGCTCGATGTGCAGCAGGCCATCAGCCTGCCCAACTTCGGCAGCCGCAACGGCCCGACCGAGCTGGAAGCAGGGCGCGTGACGCCGGCCGTGATCGAGCAGCTGAAGGCGCGCGGCCACCAGGTGCGCGAGTTCGAGCTCAATTCCGGCCTGCAGGGCATCCAGCGCCGCACCGTCAACGGCAAGCCGGAGTGGTTCGGCGGCGCCGATCCCCGTCGCGAAGGTGTCGTATTAGGCGAATAATGGTGTCAAACGGCGTCAAACGCGCCCCAAATCCGGCAGACCCTGCTAATCTTGTCGCATGGGAATTCAAAAGAAAACAGGGTTGATCCTGACGGGCGGCGGCGCCCGCGCCGCCTACCAGGTCGGCGTGCTGCAGGCGATCTCGGAGATACTGTGGGAAGCGGGCTGGCCTCCCGCGCGCAACCCGTTCGACATCATCTGCGGCACCTCGGCCGGCGCCATCAACGCCACCGCGCTGGCCTGCCGCGCCGATAACTTCGGCGAGGGCGTGCAGAAGCTGCTCGACGTCTGGCAGCACATCGAGGTCGAACAGGTCTACCGCGCCGATTCGCTGGGCGTGATCCGTTCCGGCGCGCGCTGGCTCTCGCTGCTGTCGTTCGGCTGGCTGCTGCGCAAATGGCGGGCCGCGCCGCCCGCGTCGCTGCTCGACAACACCCCGCTGGTCGGCCTGCTGCACCGCATGCTCGACCTGCCGCGCCTGGACGCGGTGCTGTCGGAAGGCCTGCTGCACGCGCTGGCCGTCACCGCCTCGTCCTACACCGCCGGCAACCACCTTACCTTCTACCAGACCGCCGCCGACATCGCGCCGTGGATACGCATGCAGCGCGTGGCGCTGCAGGACCAGATCGGCGTCGAGCACCTGCTGGCGTCGTCGGCGATACCCTTCATCTTCCCGGCCACACCGCTGTACATGGGCGGCCACCGCGAATACTGCGGCGACGGCTCGATGCGCCAGCTGGCGCCGATCTCGCCGGCCATCCATCTCGGCGCCAGCAAGGTGCTGGTGGTCGGCGCCGGACGCCTGACCGAACCGGCCCGCAGCGCCGCCGAAAAGAGCGCCGCCCGCTATCCCAGCCTGGCGCAGATCGCCGGCCACGCGATGTCCTCGATCTTCCTCGACAGCCTGGCGGTCGACATCGAGCGCCTGGAGCGGGTCAACAAGACCCTGTCCATGCTGCCGCCGGAGCTGCTCGAGCAGACGCCGCTCAAGCCGGTCAAGCTGCTGGTGATCGCGCCGTCCGAGCGGCTCGACGACATCGCCAGCCGCCACATCGCCAGTTTGCCGGCGCCGATACGCACCATGCTGTCGGGGATAGGGGCCACCGAAACACGCGGCGCCGCACTCGCGTCGTACCTGTTGTTCGAATCGACGTATACTTGCGAGTTGATCCGCCTCGGACAGCGCGACACGCAAGCGCGCAAGGACGATGTGCTGGCCTTCTTCGAATCCTGAAAACGGGGCTTTCCTTGTTGTTTTTTCTACGCCTTTGTAGCCGTTTGCTGCTGCCCGTCCTGCTGTTGTGGGGCATGGGCACGGCCGCTGCATGGGCGGGGGCGCCGCCGCGCACGCTGCGTTTCGAGCAGCTCAGCGTCGAACACGGCCTGGCGCAGGAATCGGTGCTGGCCATCGCCCAGGACAAGCAGGGTTTCATCTGGCTGGGCACCCAGGCCGGCCTGACCCGCTTCGACGGCTACCGCACCGTCACCTACAAGAGCGCCGTCTCCGATCCGCGCAGCCTGGCCGACAACTGGGTGCGCGTGCTGCACCTGGACCGTTCCGGCCAGCTGTGGGTGGGCACCGACGGCGGCCTGGATCGCTACGACGCCGCCACCAAGACCTTCACCCACTTCCTGCCGCACGAATCGGCGCAGCGCGGCAACGGCAACCGCCACGTGCGCGCCATCGCCGACGATGGCCTGGGCGGCCTGTGGCTGGCCAGCGCCGACGGCCTGCATCACTTCGACCCGGTCAGCAAGCGCTTCACCAGCTGGCACCACGACCCGGCCGATGCCGGCAGCCTGGCCAACGACCAGGTCAACGCGCTGGCGCGCGACGCCGCCGGCCGCCTGTGGGTGGCCACCGCCACCGGCCTCGATATGCTGGCGCCGGGCGAGGCGCGCTTCCAGCACTTCACGATAGACGCCCGCGGCGACAGCAAGTACAACGCGGTGCTGGCGCTGCAGGTCGACAGCGCGCAGACGCTGTGGGTCGGCACGCTGGGCGGGCTGGAACAATGGCGCCTGCTGGGCAAGGAGCCGCAGCGCCGCCGCCTCGGCCCGCGCGAGGGCATGAAGCCGGGCATGAGCATCACCACGCTGTACGTCGACGCCGAGACCAACGTCTGGGTCGGCACCCAGGCCGACGGCCTGCTGCGCTGGCTGCCGTCCGAGAACCGCCTGGTGCAGTATCTGCATCAATTCAGCGACAGCCACAGTGTGGCGGACAACCAGATTTCGGCGCTGTTCCGCGACCGCGTCGGCACCTTCTGGGTCGGCACCTGGAACGACGGCGCCAGCCGCGTGGACCTGGGCAGCGGCGGCTTCGCCCGCATCGTGCGCCAGGCCGACATTCCGAACACGCTGTCCGACAACAAGGTGCGCGCCATCGTCGCCGAGGCGCGCGGCCAGCTGTGGCTGGGCAGCAGCGGCGGCCTCAATCTGTACGACCCGGTCATCGGCGAGGGCAAGGTGTGGCGCCACGATCCGCTGCGCGCCAACAGCTTGAGCGACGACCAGGTGACGGCGCTGTGGCGCGAGAAGAACGGCAATATGTGGATCGGCGGCCGGGCCGGCGTCAACCACCTGAACGTGGAGAGCGGGGCGATCAAGGCGCTGTCCTTCGTGCGCGGCGACCCGGCCAGCGACACCATCCGCAACATCGTCGGCGACCGCAGCGGCATCCTGTGGATCGCCTCGCGCGGCGGCCTGCACCGGCTCGACCCGCAGAGCATGGAGGTGCGCACCTTCCGCCACGATCCGTCCGACATCAGCAGCCTGGCCGACAACGTGGTGCGGCCGATACTGGAGGACCGCAAGGGCCAGCTGTGGATAGGCACCTTCAACGGCCTCGATCTGCTGGACCGCAAGACCGGCAAGTTCCGCCACTTCCGGCGCGACCCGGCCGACCCCTTCAGCCTCAGTCACGACGAGGTGCACTACCTGTACGAGGACGGACGCGGCATCATCTGGGTCGGCACGGCGGCGGGCCTGAACAAGATGGAAGTGGCGGCCGACGGCGGCATCCGCTTCCGCCGCTACCTGCGCAAGGACGGCATCGCCGACGACGCCATCGCCTCGATCCTGCCCGACGACGCCGGCAATCTCTGGCTGAGCACCAACAGCGGCCTGTCGCGCCTCAACACCGAGACTGGCCTGGTGCGCAACTACAGCGGCGCCGACGGCACCATCGAAGGCGCTTACTTCGACGGCGCCGCGCTGCGTACGCCGGATGGCACGCTGTACTTCGGCGGCTTCAACGGCATCACCGCGTTCTCGCCGCCGGAAGTGCGCGAGAACAGCGTGGCGCCGACCGTGGCCATCACCGACTTCCAGATCTTTAACAAGTCGCTCAAGCCGGGGCAGGGCGAGCATCCCGATGTGCTGAAGGTGGCGATCGAGCATACCAACGCGCTGACGCTGCAGGAAGACGATTCCGTCTTTTCGCTGGAGTTCGCGGCGCTGCACTACGCGGCGCCGCAGCGCAACCGCTTCGCCTACCAATTGCAGGGCTTCGACGAGGACTGGGTGGTGACGGATTCCACCAAGCGCTTCGCCACCTACACCAATCTCGATCCCGGCAAGTACACCTTCCGCGTCAAGGCCGCCAACAAGGACGGCATCTGGAACGACAACGCCGCCACCTTGGACATCACCATCCTGCCGCCGTTCTGGAAGACCTGGTGGTTCCGCGGGCTGTTCGGCCTTGCGCTGCTGGGCGCCGCCTACGCCGCCTACCACGCGCGCGTGCGCAGCCTGCACCACCAGCAGCAGCGGCTGGAGGAACTGGTCGGCGCGCGCACGGCGGAGGTGGAGCACAAGAACCAGCTGCTGCAACAGCAGAAGCAGGAACTGGAACAGCGCCGCCTGGAGGCGGAGGCGCAACGCGCCGAGGCCGAGCAGCGCCGCGTCGACACCGAGCGGCAGAAGGAAGAAGTCGAGCGCCAGAAGGAAAACGTCGAACAGGCGCACCGCAACATCTCGGTACTGAGTGAGCTGGGCCGCGAGATGAGCGCCACGCTGGACATGGAAACCACCATGCGCACGCTGTACCGCCACGTGCACCACCTGATGAACGCGCAGATCTTCGGCATCGGCTTCGTGCGCGAGGAGGACGGCGTGATCGACTTCCCGTTCGCCATCGAGGCCGGCGTGCGCACCTTGCCCTACCAGCGCCTGCTGGACCAGCCCAACCAGCTGGCCGTATGGTGCCTGACGGAGCGCAAGCCGGTGTTCATCAACGACTTCGAGTCCGAGTACCGCGACTACATGGACGAATCGGGCCTGGACACGCTGGTGCCCTGCGTGCGCGAGGACGGCGTGCCGGCCGCCGTGGCGCGCTCGATGATGTATGCGCCGCTGATCATCAGCGACAAGGTGGTCGGCCTGCTGTGCGTGCAGAGCCTGGAGAAGGACGCCTATCAGCAGGTGCACATGGACATGCTGCAGACGCTGGCCTCGCACGCTGCCGCCGGCCTGGAAAACGCCCGCGCCTACCAGCAGCTGGAAGAGGCGCTGCAAACCCTGCGCCAGACGCAGGAGCAGCTGATGCAGCAGGAGCGCCAGGTGCGCCTGCACACCGAGGAGCTGGCGCTGGCCAACCGCGCCTTGCAGGAGAACGACGAGCGCCTGCGCCTGGCCAAGCAGAAGGCGGAAGACGCCACCCGCCAGAAATCCGAATTCCTGGCCAATATGAGCCACGAGATGCGCACTCCGCTGGCCGGCGTGATCGGCATGCTGGGCTTCGCCCTGCGCGACAGCCGGCTGGCGGCCAGCACCCGCGAGCAGATCCTGCGCGGCCAGGCCAATGCGCAGTCGCTGCTGTCGATCATCAACGACCTGCTGGATTTTTCGAAGATCGAGGCCGGCAAGCTGACCATCGAGAACATCGACTTCTCGTTGTCGTCGGCGGTGGAGAACGTGGTCAGCCTGTTCGAAGAGCAGGCGGCGGCGCACAGCGTGGGCTTCAGCCTGGAGTTCGGCGAGGGGCTGCCGCAGTTCGTCGTCGGCGATCCGACGCGCCTGCGGCAGGTGCTGGTCAACCTGGTCGGCAACGCCTTCAAGTTCACTGAAAAAGGCTCGGTGCGGATGCGCGTCGAACGCGTGCCGCAGGAGGACGACGAGCGCGCCCGCGCCGGCTTCAAGGGCGCGTTGAACCGCATCCGTTTCTGCGTCAGCGACACCGGCATCGGCATCGAGGCCGACGCCATCCCGCGCCTGTTCCAGCAGTTCGAGCAGGCCGACGCCTCCACCACGCGCCGCTACGGCGGCACCGGGCTGGGACTGGCGATCTGCCGCCAACTGGTGGAGCTGATGGGCGGCAGCATCAATGCCGTCAGCACGCCTGGCGACGGCAGCACGTTCTCGTTCGAGCTGCCGCTGGCGAACGGCGTGCCGCCGCCGATGGTGCCGCACGTGCCGCGCGAGCCGCACAGCCATCAGCTCAAGGTGCTGTGCGCGGAAGACTTCCCGACCAACCAGATCATCATCCGCATGATGCTGGAGGACCTGGGCCACAAGGTCGACATCGCCGCCAACGGCGCGCTGGCCGTCAAGGCCTGCTCGCTGACGCGCTACGACCTGATTCTGATGGACGGCCGCATGCCGGAAATGGACGGCGCCAGCGCCACCCGCCTGATACGCTCGGGCGGCACCGAGGCGGCGCCGGTGCGCGACCAGGAACTGATGATCATCGCGCTGACCGCCAACGCCAGCGAGGAAGACCGCAGCCGCTACCTGGCCTCCGGCATGGACGACTTCCTCACCAAGCCTATCGATGAAGACAAGCTGCACTTCCAGCTCAGCCGCGCGATCGAACGCCAGCTACAGCGCGGCTTCAAGCTGCCGCTGATGGAGCCGCGCCACAATCCCGCGCTGGGCACGCCGGAACTCGACACGCTGTTCGGCGTGGCGCCGGCGGCCGACGAACCGGCCCGGCTGGCGCAGCACAGCGGCGGCAGCGATCTGAAACTGCGGCTGCGCAGCGCCTTCAACCAGGACGCGCCGCTGCGGCTGGCGGAACTGGAGCGCGCCGTCGAGCAGGCCGACGCCGATACCGCCAGCCGTCTGCTGCACGGCATGAAGGGCAGCGCCGGCTATCTGGAGGAGCAGGAACTGCAGGCGCTGTGCGGGGAACTGGAACTGGACGCGGACCACGGCAACTGGCCGCGCATCGTCGAGGCCATGCCGCAGCTGCGCGAACTGCTGCTGCGCGCTGGAGCGGCTAGCGCTTTGTAAGCTGCGGCTATTCGTCATCACCTTGTATGTCCAGGACATATAAACTGGGTTTTTCATGTAATATCGTCGGTAAGTGCCGTACTAAGGTAATGCAAAATTAGTTATTAAGGGCACAGGGAGTCTCATGAAAGTTCTGGTAGTCGACGACGATGTCGTCTCGCGCATGGTGTTGATGCACCTGATCGACAGCTGCGGCAAGTTCGACATCGTTGAAGCGGAAGATGGCGCCGACGCCTGGCAGCAGCTGGAAGATGGTTTGCGTCCGGCGATCTGCTTCTGCGACCTGCGCATGCCGCGCCTGTCCGGCATGGAGCTGCTGCAGCGCGTGAAGGGCCACGCCGAAATCAACACCATGCCCTTCGTGCTGGTGACATCCGCCAACGACAAGGACACGGTGCAGGAGGCGACCCAGGCCGGCGCGGCCGGCTACATCGTCAAACCCTTCCAGGCGGAGCAGGTGCGGGTGCACCTGGTGAATTTCCTCGACCAGGCGGCCAGCGGCTACGACCACCACGCCGAAGAACCAGCCACCACCTTGCGCCGGCTGGGCATCAACGCCGAGCGCCTGCTGGTCTATCTCAGCGGATTCCAGAACCAGTTGACCGCCGCCAGCGGCGACATCGACGCCTTGCTGGCCAAGGGCCAGCAGCAGGAAGCGCAGGCGCGCATCGAGCGCCTGCATGCGGGCTGCGTCACGCTGGGCCTGGACGGCGCCGCCGCCACGCTGAAGAGTCTCGATCCCGGCGCCCTGTCCAGCGACACCGTGCAGTCGGTGCTGGCCGACGTGGTGCGCGCCGTGATCCACCAATCCGGCCTGGTGCGGCAGGGCGCCGCCGCCTGAGCGATAGCACTTGATGTCATGATAGTTTAGGTTTAAAGTATCTGTTGCGTGAGCAGCGGACACCGAACGACCTACAACTACAGGGCGACCATGACCAGACCGACAGCCAGTTCTGCCAGCACTTCCAGCGCGTACACCGACCACTTCGCGCGCGAGCATCTGCCGCCGCAGGCGCTGTGGCCGGAGCTGCGTTTCGACCTGCCCGAGCTTCACTACCCGCCGCGCCTGAACTGCGTGGCGGAGCTGTTCGACGGCGCATTGGCCGGCGGCGCGGCCGACCGCGTCGCGGTCCGTGGCGAGCAGTTGAGCTGGACGTACGCGCAACTGCTGGAACAGATCGACCGCATCGCCCATGTGCTGCGCGGCCCGATGGGACTGGAGGCGGGCAACCGCGTGCTGCTGCGCGGCGCGAACAATCCGATGATGGCCGCGTGCATCCTGGCGGTGCTCAAGGCCGGCTGCATCGCGGTGCCGACCATGCCGCTGCTGCGCGCGCGCGAACTGGGCGCCATCGCCGGCAAGGCCGAGATCAATGCGGTGCTGTGCGCCGACAGCCTGCGCGCCGAGATGGAGGCGGTGGATCTGCCGGCCGCCGTGCGCGGCAGGACGCTGTGCTTCGGCGGCGCCGGCGCCGAAGGTTCGCTCGAAGCGCTGATGGCGGCGCAGCCGGCCAGCTACGATGCGGTGGACACGGCGGCCGACGACGTCTGCCTGATCAGCTTCACCTCCGGCACCACCGGCATCCCGAAAGGGACCATGCACTTCCATCGCGACGTGATGGCGATCTGCGACTGCTTCCCGCGCTCGGTGCTGGCATCGCAGCGCAGCGACACTTTCATCGGCACGCCGCCGCTGGCCTTTACCTTTGGCCTTGGCGGCCTGCTGCTGTTCCCGCTGCGGGTGGGCGCGACCGCCGTGCTGCTGGAAAAGCTGACGCCGGAAACCCTGCTCAAGGCGATCGAACAATACCGGGCGACGGTGTGCTTCACGGCGCCGACGTTTTATCGCCAGATGGTGCCGCTGGTTGGCAAGTACGACATCGGCAGCCTGCAAAAAACCGTCTCCGCCGGTGAAGCGCTGCCGCTGGCGACGCGCGAGAGCTGGCGCCAGGCCACCGGCCTGTCGATGATAGACGGCATAGGCGCGACCGAGCTGCTGCACATCTTCATCTCGGCGGCGGGCGACCAGATACGGCCGGGCGCCACCGGCAAGCCGGTGCCGGGCTACCAGGCCTGCATCCTGGACCACGACGGCAATCCGGTCGGGCCGGGCGTGATCGGCCGCCTGGCCGTGAAGGGGCCGACCGGCTGCCGCTACCTGGCGGACGAACGCCAGCGCGACTATGTGCTCAATGGCTGGAACCTGACCGGCGACGCCTACGAGATGGACGCCGACGGTTACTTCTACTACCGTTCGCGCACCGACGACATGATCATCTCGGCCGGCTACAACATCGCCGGGCCGGAGGTAGAGGATGCGCTGCTGCGGCATCCGGCGGTGGCCGAATGCGGCGTGATCGGCCGCGCCGACGAGGAGCGCGGGCAGATCGTCGAGGCCCATGTGGTGCTCAAGCCGGGCCACGAGGCATCGCCGGAGCTGACGTCGCAGTTGCAGGAGTTCGTCAAGGGCCAGATCGCGCCGTACAAGTATCCGCGCGCGATCCGCTTCCTGACGGCGCTGCCGCGCACCGAAACGGGAAAACTACAGCGCTTCAAGCTGCGTACCGAATAAAGAGAGCCACATGAATATTGTTTGCATAGGCGGCGGCCCCGCCGGCCTGTATTTCAGCCTGTTGATGAAGAAGCAGGACCCGGCCCACCAGATCACGGTGGTGGAGCGCAACCGTCCCTACGACACCTTCGGCTGGGGCGTGGTGTTCTCCGACCAGACGCTGGGCAATCTGATGAACGCCGACGAGGCGACCGCGCGTGCGATCCAGGAATCGTTCAACCACTGGGACGATATCGACGTCTACTTCAAGGACGCGAAGGTCACGTCCGGCGGCCACGGTTTCTGCGGCATCGGCCGCAAGCGCGTGCTCAACATCCTGCAGCAGCGCTGCGAGGAACTGGGCGTGTCGCTGGTGTTCGAGACCGAGGTGTTGGACGACCAGGAAATCGCCGCCCGCTATGGCGCGGATCTGGTGATCGCCTCCGACGGTTTGAACAGCCGCATCCGCACCCGCTACGCCGCCAGCTACCTGCCGCAGATCGAAGCGCGCCAATGCCGCTTCGTGTGGCTGGGCACGCGCAAGAAGTTCGACGCCTTCACCTTCTCCTTCAAACAGACGGAGCACGGCTGGTTCCAGGCGCACATCTACCAGTACGACGGCGACACCTCGACCTTTATCGTCGAGACGCCGGAATCGGTATGGCGCGCGGCGGGGCTGGAGGAGATGAGCCAGGAGGAGTCGGTCGCGTTTTGCGAGAAGCTGTTTGCCGACCAGCTGGACGGCCATGGCCTGATGTCCAATTCGGCGCACCTGCGCGGCTCCGCCATGTGGATCAAGTTTCCGCGCATCGTTTGCGACAAGTGGGTGCACTGGAACGGTGAGGTGCCGGTGGTGCTGATGGGCGACGCCGCGCATTCGGCGCATTACTCGATCGGCTCCGGCACCAAGCTGGCGCTGGAGGATGCGATCGAACTGGCGCGTTGTTTCGGCGAGCATGATGATGCGGCGACGGCGCTGGCGGCTTACCAGTCGGTGCGTGCGGTGGAGGTCATCAAGCTGCAAAGCGCGGCGCTCAATTCGATGGAGTGGTTCGAGAACGTCGAACGCTACACGGCGATGGAAGCGCCGCAGTTCGCCTACTCGATGCTGACCCGCAGCCAGCGGCTATCGCACGAGAACCTGCGCCTGCGCGACGCCGGCTACGTGGCGGACTATGAACGCTGGTTCGCGGCGCGCTCGTTCGCGCAGGCGGGCTTGCAGGCGGCGCCTGCGCAGCCGGTGCCGCCGATGTTCACGCCTTTCAAGGTGCGCGACGTCGTGCTGAAGAACCGTATCGTCGTCTCGCCGATGGCGCAGTACAGCGCGGTGGACGGCGTGGTCGGCGACTATCACCTGGCCCACCTGGGCGCGAGGGCGATGGGCGGCGCGGCGATGGTGTTCGCCGAGATGACCTGCGTGTCGGCCGATGCGCGCATCACGCCGGCCTGTCCCGGCATGTACGCGCCGGAGCACACGCAGGCCTGGAAGCGCATCGTCGATTTCGTCCACCAGCACAGCGACGCGAAGATCGCGCTGCAGCTGGGACATGCCGGCGCCAAGGGTTCGACCCGCGCCATGTGGGACGGCATCGACCAGCCGCTCGACAAGGACAACTGGCCGCTGGTCTCCGCGTCGCCGCAGCAGTACCTGGCCGGCGTTTCGCAAACCGCGCGCGCCATGACCGTGGCCGACATGGACCGCATCGAAGCCGACTTCGTGCGCGCCACGCAGGCGGCCGACGCGGCGGGCTTCGACTGGGTCGAGCTGCATTGCGCGCACGGCTATCTGCTGTCGTCCTTCATCTCGCCGCTGACCAACGAGCGCGGCGACGAATTCGGCGGCAGCCTGGAAAACCGCTGCCGCTATCCGCTGCGCGTGTTCGCGGCGATGCGCGCCGCCTGGCCGCGGCACAAGCCGATGAGCGTGCGCATCTCGGCGCACGACTGGGTCGAAGGCGGCGTTACGCCGGACGACGCGGTGCAGATCGCGCGCCTGTTCAAGGCGGCCGGCGCCGACATGATCGATTGCTCGTCGGGGCAGGTCAGCAAGCTGGAAAAGCCGGTCTATGGACGCATGTTCCAGACGCCGTTCGCGGACCGCATCCGCAACGAGGCGGGCATAGGCGCGATCGCGGTCGGCTCGATCTTCGAGGCCGACCATGCCAACGGCATCATCGCCGCAGGCCGTGCGGACCTGTGCGCGGTCGGCCGGCCGCATCTGGCCAATCCGGCGTGGACGCTGGCGGAAGCGGCCAGGATAGGCTATTCCGGCGTCGCCTGGCCGAAGCAGTACCTGCCGGCCAAGCAGCAACTGGAGCGCAACCTGGAGCGCGAGCGCCAGCTGGCGGCCGCCAGCACCGGCCTCACGCCGCAGCAAGTCGCGGCCAAGCTGCTGGAAGGGTGAGCGTATGAGCGGGACAGTTCAACTGCCGCTGGCCGGCAAGCATGCGCTGGTGACGGGCGGCGCGCGCGGCATCGGCGCCGCTTGCGCGCAGGCCTTGCTGCTGCGCGGCGCACGCGTTACGCTGGCTGGCCGCGACGCGCAGGCGCTGCTGGCGGCCGTCGAGACGATAAGCGCCATCGCCGCACCCCTGGGCGGCGCGGTAGCCATGCAGGTGCTGGATGTGACCGATGAAGCCTCGGTGCGCAGCGGCTTTGCCGGCGCTGTGGAGCGCTTCGGCCGTATCGACATCCTGGTCAACAACGCCGGCCAGGCCGCGCCCGCGCCGTTCGGCAAGACCGACGCCGCGCTGTGGCAGCGCATGCTGGACGTGAACCTGACCGGCACCTTCCACTGCACCCAGGCCGCGCTGCCCGGCATGCTGGACGCGAAGTGGGGCCGCATCGTCAACGTTGCCTCGACTGCGGGGCTGATCGGTTATCGTTACGTGTCGGCCTACGTCGCGGCCAAGCACGGCGTGATCGGCCTGACGCGCGCGCTGGCGCTGGAGGTCGCGGCCAAGGGCGTGACGGTCAACGCCGTCTGCCCCGGCTACACCGAAACCGATATCGTGCGCGAAGCTGTCGCCAATATCGCCGCCAAGACCGGCCGCAGCGAGGATGAGGCGCGCGCCGAACTGGCCGCCGCCAATCCGCAGAAGCGGCTGGTGCAGAGCGGGGAAGTGGCCAGCGCCGTGGCCTGGCTTTGCCTGCCCGAAGCGGGCGCCATGAATGGACAATCCGTCGCCGTCGCCGGCGGCGAAGTAATGTGAAGCACGAGGAAGCTATGCCACCATTTTCAGACAACGAGAATCAACCGAATCCCATCGACGACGAGGACGAGGGGGCGCCGGTGCTCGACCTGGCCAGCCGCCTGACGCAGGACCACCATCAATCGCTCAAGCTGTGGCTGCGCATGCTGTCCTGCACCGTCAAAATCGAGAACGAAATCCGCAGCCGGCTGCGCGCCAGCTTCGGCATCACGCTGCCGCGCTTCGATCTGATGGCGCAGCTGGAGCGCTACCCGCAAGGCCTGCGCATGGGCGAGCTGTCGAAGCGGATGATGGTCACGGGCGGTAACATCACCGGCATCACCGACCAGCTGGAGCAGGAGAAGCTGGTGGTGCGCGTGCCCGATCCGAAAGACGGCCGCGCCTACAGCGTCAAGCTGACGGCGGCCGGCCGAAAGGCCTTCGCCACCATGGCCGCCGTGCACGAGGGCTGGATCGCCGAACTGTTGCAGGACATTTCCGGCGCCGACAAGAGCCAGCTGATCGACCTGCTGTCGCAGATGAAGCAGCACCTGAACGCCTCGGACGAAAAATAAGGAACCACACCATGCGATATCTTCCCGGCGAAGCGCAGCAACTGCCCGGCAACCGCGCCGCGCTGGCCGATTACCATGCCAGCCACTTTCTGTTTGAAGTCCGCGCCGGCGTCGCCACGCTGACGCTGAACCGCCCCGAGCGCAAAAATCCGCTGACCTTCGATTCCTACGCCGAGCTGCGCGACTTGTTCCGCGCGCTGGCCTATGCGGACGACGTCAAGGCCGTCGTCATCACCGGCGCCGGCGAGAACTTCTGCTCCGGCGGCGACGTGCACGACATCATCGGCCCGCTGACCAAGCTGGACATGCCCGGCCTGCTGGCGTTCACGCGCATGACGGGCGACCTGGTGAAGGCCATCCGCGCCTGCCCGCAGCCTGTGGTGGCGGCGGTCGACGGCATCTGCGCCGGCGCCGGCGCGATCCTGGCGCTGGCTTCGGACATTCGCCTCGGCACGGCGCGCAGCAAGACCGCCTTCCTGTTCACGCGGGTGGGGCTGGCCGGCTGCGACATGGGCGCCTGCGCCTTGCTGCCGCGCGTGATCGGCCAGGGCCGCGCCGCCGAGCTGCTGTACACCGGCCGTTCGATGTCCGGCGCGGAGGCCGAGCGCTGGGGCTTCTTCAACAGCCTGCAGGAACCGGAGGCGCTGCTGGACGCGGCGCACGCCTTCGCCCGCGGCCTGGCCGACGGGCCCACCTTCGCCCACGGCATGACCAAGAAGATGCTGCAGCAGGAATGGAACATGGGTGTCGACGAAGCCATCGAGGCGGAAGCGCAGGCGCAGGCGATCTGCATGGCGACCAACGACTTCCATCGCGCTTACCACGCTTTCGTGGCCAAGCAAAAACCTGAATTCGAAGGCGACTAATGGGCGACAAGACTTATCTGGAATGGCCGTTCTTCGATGCGCGCCACGCGGTGCTGGAGCGCGAGCTCGATGCCTGGGCCGCGCAGCACATCGCGCAGCAGCACGAGGCCGACGTCGATGCGGCCTGCCGCCATCTGGTGCGCCAGCTGGGCGACGGCGGCTGGCTCAAACACGCGATTGCCGGCGCCGCGTACGGCGCGATGGGCGAGGGCATCGATACCCGCGCCATCTGCCTGATCCGCGAGACGCTGGCGCGGCATAACGGCCTGGCCGATTTCGCCTTCGCCATGCAGGGGCTGGGCTCGGGCGCCATCAGCCTGCACGGCACGGCTGCCCAGCGCGAGGCCTACCTGCCGCGCGTGGCGCGTGGCGACGCCATCGCGGCTTTCGCGCTGTCCGAACCGCAGGCAGGTTCCGATGTCGCCGCCATGCAGTGCGCGGCGGTCCGCGACGGCGACCACTATGTGCTCAACGGCGAGAAGACCTGGATCTCCAACGGCGGCATCGCCGACTTTTATGTGGTGTTCGCCCGCACGGGGGAACAGCCCGGCGCGCGCGGCATCAGCGCCTTCATCGTCGATGCCGGCACGCCGGGCTTCGCTATCGCCGAACGTATCCAGGTGATCGCCCCGCATCCGCTGGCGCGCCTGGCGTTCAGCGATTGCCGCATCCCGGCCGCGCAGCGCATCGGCGAGGCGGGACAGGGCTTCAAGGTGGCGATGTCCACGCTGGACGTGTTCCGCACCTCGGTGGCGGCGGCGGCGCTGGGCTTCGCGCGGCGCGCGCTGGACGAGGCGCTGGCGCACGCCACGCAGCGCAAGATGTTCGGCCAGGCGCTGTCGGATTTCCAGATGACGCAGGCGAAGCTGGCGCAGATGGCGACCGGCATCGACGCCGCCGCGCTGCTGACTTATCGCGCCGCCTGGCAGCGCGACCAGGGCCGCAACGTCACCAGGGAGGCGGCGATGGCCAAGATGACGGCCACCGAAACGGCGCAGCAGGTGATCGACGCCGCGCTGCAGATGTTCGGCGGCCTGGGCGTGGTCAGCGAGCAGCCGGTCGAGCGGCTGTACCGCGAGATCCGCGCGCTGCGCATCTACGAGGGCGCCACCGAAGTACAGCAATTGATCATCGCGCGCGAACTGCTGCGCGCGGCAAACACTAAGGAACAATGATGGAATTTCTTCAACCGCCGGGCTGGGTCCGGCCGCGTGGCTATTCGAACGGCGTGGCCGCCAGCGGACGCACGGTGTGCGTCAGCGGCATGATAGGGTGGGACGGCCAGGGCGTGTTCCACACCGACGACTTCGCCGGCCAGGTGCGCCAGGCGCTGCAGAACGCGGTCGAGGTGCTGGCCGAGGCGGGCGCCAAGCCCGAGCATATCGTGCGCATGACCTGGTATGTGCTGGACAAGAAGGAATACGTGGGCGCCTACAAGGAAGTCGGCGCCGCCTACCGCGACATCATCGGCAAGCATTTTCCGGCGATGACGGCGGTGCAGGTGGCCGGCCTGGTCGAGGACCAGGCGCGGGTGGAGATCGAGGTGACGGCCGTGGTGCCGGTGGGGTAGGCCCCTTCAGGCGCGGGATTTGGCCGTCTGCTGCGGCGGCTTGGACTGGGCCGTGTGCGGCTTCTGCGTCCATCCCTTGAGCAAACGTGCAATCGGGTGTTCCACGAATCTGTACATCAGCAGCCCGACCAGATTGGCGAGTATCACGGCGCTTGCGAGCAGGAGCGCGAACTTGAGCCACTGGCCTTCCTCGGTGCGGTAGGACAGGAACTTGATCGCACCCAGCATGAAACCATGGAACAAGTAGGTGCTGAACGATGCATCGCCCAGGCGCTCCAGGATGGCCACCGTCTTGCCGGTATGGACGGGCTGGTAGCTTGCCGCCGCCCAGACGCAGGCCGACACCATCACCAGGTTGTAGGCCAGGTGCGCGCCTTCCGGCAGGTACAGATTGACCCATATGCCGCCCGCCATCAGCGCCAGGCAGATGCCCAGCGGCGACGCCACCGAGGCCGAGCGCCAGTGGACATGCTTGCACAGCGTTGCAATCAGCATCCCGCACGCGAAGAACAGCAGGATTTGTTGCATGTAGAACGCCAGGACGACGTTCATCTCCGCGGCGTAGCTGTGTGTGGCGGCAAAGGCCACGAACACGGCGATGCTGAGCGCCATGCCACCCATGCGGGGCAGGATGAGCGACAAGGCGAACACCAGATAAAAGAACATTTCCAGATTCAGCGTCCAGCCCTGGCCCAGGATAGGACGGTAAAAGCCTTTGTCGCCGATATAGGGAACGAAGAGCAGCGATTTAAAATAGTTAACGATTGTGTAGTGTTCGCCGGCATTGAACTTGTTTATGAATTGCATGGTTGTCGCAATGGCATAAACCGGCAGGATGCGGAGCACGCGCCGAAAGAAGAAATCGGCGCTTTTGGCGACGCTTCCAAATGCGTCGTACTGGGTAGTCACCATAATGAAGCCGCTGATGCCGAAGAAAACGATGACGCCGATTAATCCCAGCGGCGGCACCTCATAATGTCCGGCATTGGCCCAGTGATTGACGACGTTGCCAATTAGATGCTCGGCAACGACCAGCGAGGCCGCCGCAAACCTGAGTATCTGAATGCCATGGTATTTTTTCATAGGAATGGGGGTGACGGGGTGAACAGTCCTCCTCTGGCGAGGAGAGGGCGATTTCAGTCGCTATTATAATTTAACAAACTCGTATTATTCGAAATGAAATGTCAAGCGGGAACAGGCCGATACGCTGCGGTTCGCGGAGGTGTCTTGCAAAAAAATCCAGGATGGGCATGCTTACCTCTGGGCGACACGAAGGTTAGCGGCTACAATGGCGGCTCATTCAGCGTGTCGCCATAGTTCAACGGATAGAACAGGTTCCTCCTAAGAATCAGATACAGGTTCGATTCCTGTTGGCGACACCACCCCCCACTCCGGCCTCTTTCCCTTTTGCAGGATTGTCACAATCCCTGCGCTTTAACACAAATAACATGTAACACAGATTGTTCTTTTACTCATTTGCATTATACTATCCATGCTAATTAGCTAATTTGTTCATCAGGGAGCAGTATCTTGAAAAGTAAAATTCTTGCAATTTTTGCTGCATCATTAATGTGCTCTACCGCTGCGCACGCTGCGGACCAGACGTGGACCTTTAGTTTTACCGGCTTCTACAATGATGCGACGCAATCCTTTGACAATACCTATTCGATCGGCGGTGCGTTCACCGGCAGCGATCGCAACGCCGACGGCACGATCGATAGCGGTGAAATCTCCAGCTTCGTCGTCGATGGCGTGGACTATGCCAATTGCTCCAATCCGGGCATTCCTTATTTCCACTGCGGCCTGTCGGCCTTTTCCTATGCCCACGGCGCCCTGAACTTCGGCACGTCGATGTCGTCCTCCGACCCTGAGGGTATTGTTTCCCGCGGCCAGGAAATCACCAGCGGCGTCCAGGAATACCGCTATCTGAATGCACCGTCCGGCTGGAGCGACAATACCATGCACTGGACCGCGGACACCCGCTTCGACCTGACTTCGCCGGTACCCGAGGCGGACACCTATGCAATGCTGCTGGCCGGTTTCGCCGGTCTGGGCGTGCTGGCGCGTCGCCGCCGCAACGCCGCCTGAGCAGCGGCCTTTGACTGCGCGGCCGGGCCACGCCCGGCCGTTGCCAGCGTTCGAAACGACGCGCCCGGCCATCGTGGCTGCAATAAATGGCGCGTGTGAGCCGACTATCGGTACAATGCGTGCTTTACTCACCTAATCGGCGGGCTCGCATCACGCAGCGCGTTTCGATCTCCTCATTCTACTATGGCAGTCATCTCTCTTTCCTCAGCGCAACTGGCGTTCGGCCACGTCGCGCTCCTCGATCATGCTGAATTCTCGCTGGAAACCGGCGAACGCGTCGGCCTGATCGGACGCAACGGCACCGGCAAGTCGTCGCTGCTGAAAATCATCTCCGGCCGCTTCAAGCTCGACGACGGCCTGCTGGTCATGCAGCAGAACATCAAGATCGCCTATGTCGAGCAGGAACCGGTGTTCGATCCCGAGATGACGGTGTTCGACGCCGTCGCCTCCGGCATGGGCGAGCTGCCGGCGCTGCTGAAGGAATACGATGCGCTGACCGGCCAGTTCGGCCAGGGCAACGACGACGCCGTCATGGAGCGCATGCACGACGTGCAGGTGCTGCTGGATGCGGCCGACGCCTGGAGCCTGCCGAACAAGGTGGAAACCGTGCTCGACCGCCTTAACCTGACCGGCGACATGCTGATGAAGACGCTGTCGGGCGGGATGCAGAAGCGCGTGGCGCTGGCGCGCGCGCTGGTGTCGGCGCCGGACGTGCTGCTGCTGGACGAACCGACCAACCACCTGGACTTCACGTCCATCCTGTGGCTGGAAGGCTTGCTGCGCGATTTCAAGGGCAGCGTGCTGTTCATCACCCACGACCGCTCCTTCCTCGACAACGTCGCCACCCGCATCATCGAGCTCGATCGCGGCCGCCTGCTGTCCTTCCCCGGCAACTTCACCACCTACCAGGCCCGCAAGGCCGAGCTGCTGGAGAACGAGGAAGTGGAAAACGCCAAGTTCGACAAAGTGCTGGCGCAGGAGGAAATCTGGATACGCAAGGGCGTCAAGGCCCGCCGCGTGCGCGACGAAGGCCGCGTGCGCCGCCTGGAGGCGCTGCGCCTGCAACGCGCCGCGCGCCGCGAACAGCAAGGCCAGGTCAAGCTGGAGGTGGCGTCGGGCGAGCGTTCCGGCAAGATCGTGGCGGAACTGGAAAACATCAGCAAGAGTTTCGGCGACCGTGTGATCGTCAGCAATTTCACCGGCACCATCCTGCGCGGCGACAAGGTCGGCCTGATCGGCGCCAACGGCGCCGGCAAGACCACGCTGCTGAAAATGATCCTGGGCGAGCTGGAGCCGGACAGCGGCAGCGCCAAATTGGGCACCAAGCTGCAGGTGGCGTACTTCGACCAGATGCGCACCCAGCTCAACGAGGAAGCCAACCTGATGGAAACCATCGCCCCGGGCAGCGACTGGGTCGAAGTCAACGGCGCCCGCAAGCATGTGATGAGCTACCTGAACGACTTCCTGTTCGCGCCGGAACGCGCGCGCTCGCCGGTCAAGTCGCTGTCCGGCGGCGAGCGTAACCGCTTGCTGCTGGCGCGCCTGTTCGCCAAGCCGGCCAACTGCCTGGTGCTGGATGAGCCCACCAACGATCTGGACATTGAAACCCTGGAGTTGCTGGAGGAATTGTTGGAAGACTACCCGGGCACCGTGTTCCTGGTCAGCCACGACCGCACCTTCCTCGACAACGTGGTAACGCAGGTCGTCGTGGCCGAAGGCGGGGGGCAATGGCGTGAATTCGTCGGCGGCTACAGCGACTGGGAACGCGTGCGCACGGTGGCCGCCCCGACGGCTCCGGCCAAGGCTGCCGCCAAGGCCGAAGCGGCTCCGGCCGCCGCCGCCCCGGCCGCCAAGCAGCGCAAGCTCAGTTTCAAGGAGCAGCGCGAGCTCGACGAGTTGCCGGCGCTGATCGCCCGCCTGGAGGACGAGCAGACCGCGCTGGCGCTGCAGCTGTCCGACCCCGATTTCTACAAGAAAAACGCCGCCGAAGCCAAACGCGTCAACGGCCGCATGGAAGAGATCGAGGCGGAATTGCTGGCCGCTCTGGAGCGCTGGGAAACAATCGAGTCCAATACCCGCGCATAGCTGCGCACGGTAGCAACAAAGTAGGGCGGTTTTGTTGTAGTATGTGCATGGTTTTGAGCTGACGTTGGGCGTCGGCAATTTTCTTTTTATTTCGCACACACGGGACCCGCATGCGCTTCGCCTTGATCACGCCGTTTTCCTCGCCGCTGGCGCTGTTGTCGCAGCCGGGCGCCGCTACCGGGGAGGGCGGGGGTCGTGTTTGAGCCGGCGGCGCTGCGCCGGGTCCTGCCGTTTTTCGTCTATCTCGCCTTCATCTTCGTTGCCGACGTTGCCGAGCGTCTCGGCCTTGGTCCGGCGGAACTGCGCTGGCTTTATCCAGTCAAAATCCTGGCGGTAGTGGCGGCGCTGGCCTGGTGCTGGCGCAGTTACGAGGAATTGCGCGACTGGCGCCTGGGCTGGGGCGGCTGCGCCCTGGCGGTGGCGGTCGGCCTCGTGGTGCTGGTGCTGTGGATTAATCTCGATGCCGGCTGGATGCAGGTCGGCCAGTCGGCCGGCTATGATCCCCGCACCGATGGACAGATCGACTGGCTGCTGGTGGCGATACGCATCGCCGGCGCGGCCCTGGTGGTGCCGGTGATGGAGGAGCTGTTCTGGCGCTCTTTCCTGATGCGCTGGATCGCCCAGGGCGACTTTCTGCGGCTGGACCCGGCGCGCGCCGGGCTGAAGGCGGTGGCAATTTCGGTGGTACTGTTTGGGATTGAGCACAATCTGTGGTTCGCCGGCATGGTCGCCGGCGCGGCATACAGCCTGCTGTACATGCGTAGCCGAAATCTATGGGCGCCCATCGTGGCGCACGGGATCACCAATGGAGCGCTGGGCGTATGGGTAGTGATGACCGGCCAGTGGACTTATTGGTAATATTCAAGCAGTGATACATTGATCAGACAAAGAAAACGATAATGCATAGTCCTGTCCAAACTACTTCCCGCGGCCAGAAGCCGCTGCTGCGCCTGCTGCCGCTGGCGATCCTGGGCCTGGCCGCGCTGCCGGCGCACGCCGAGCTGAGCGATACCATCCATCCTTTTGTTGCTGCCACGTACACGCATGACGATAATTTGTTGCGTTTGGATGACAGTATCCCCAACATTTTCGGGCCGCGCGGCGATAGTATGCGGCAGTTGCAAGTGGGGGCGCTGTTCGATCGCCCGATCGGCCGCCAGGTGCTGAGCGGCCACGCCAAGATGTCCAAAGTCGCCTTCGAGCACTACGATTCTTTCAACTACGATGGCCGCGACTATCTGGCCGACCTGCTCTGGCGCATCGGCAGCCATGTCGACGGACATGTCGGCCTCAACTATGTGCAGACGCTGACCCCGTTCAATGACTACCATTCGACCGAGCGCAATCTGCGCATCCAGCGCCGTTCGTACGGCGACATCAACTGGCTGTTCCACCCGAGCTGGCGTGTCCATGCGGGTTACGAGCGCAGCCGTGCCGAGTACGACCTGACGGCGCAGCGCTTCAACAACCGCACCGACACCACCACCGACGCCGGCATCGATTTCCTGGCCTCCAGCTCGTCGCGCGTGGGGATCTTGCTGCGCCATGTGCGCGGCACCTACGAGTTGCCGCGCTTCTCGGGCGGCCAGCTGTTCGATAACGGCTTCGAGCAGGACGAGGTCAACGCCAACGTCAACTGGGTGTTCAGCGGCACCACGCAGTTCCAGCTGCTGGGCGGCTATGCGCGCCGCACGCACGCGGCGCTGACCTCGCGCGACTCCAACGGCCCGACCGGCCGCGCCACCTTCATCTGGTCGCCGGCGTCGCGCCTGCGCCTGACGTTCTCCGGCTGGCGCGTGTACGAGGCGGTCGAGGGCAACGTCGTCAACAACAGCTTGAACAAGGGCGCCAGCGCTTCGGCGTCGTGGGATTTGTCGACCAAGATCATGGCGACGGCGCGCGTGCAGCGCGAGCGGCGCGACTTCAACGCCGCCTCCGGCGCCCAGTTGCCGCCAGGCGCCAGCGACAGCGGCAACTCCCTGCAGGCCGGCCTGACTTATATGCCGACGGTGCACTCGCAGATCAGCCTGAACGCCAATCGCCAGCGCCGCACCGGCAGCCCGCTGGTCGGCTCCGGCAGCTACCTGGCCAACACGATTTCGCTTAATGGCAGTATTCAGTTCTAGAAGAAAAATATGACGGTCAACGATATCCCCTTAATTTCGTTCTTCCAGCGGGTGCTCGACCCGCTGCTCATCATGGGAACGTTATACCTGTTTTCGGTGGGCTTCAACCAGCCTTTCACCGGTTACGACCTGATCCTGATGACCTTGTCATATTTCATCACGTCGTCGGTGTACCAGCACGTCGACCCCTATCGCACCTGGCGCAGCGGCCGCATGTGGGCCTACGGCCGCGACGTCATCGTCGGCTGGGTCATCTCGGCGGCCATCCTGATTTTCCTCGGCATGGCCAGCGGCCTGACGCGCCACTACAATGCGCGCCTGGTGCTGGCCTGGTTCGTGGCCACGCCGTTCCTGCTGCTGGCCAGCCACCTGGCGGTGCGCAAGCTCGGCAGCTCGCCCGGCAACGCCAGCGAGGTGCGCTCGGTGATCATCGTCGGCGCCAACGACGTCGGCCTGAAGTTTGCCTCGACCATCGAGAAGAACCCCAACCTGTTCATGGCCGTGCGCGGCTTCTTCGACGACCGTACCGAAGACCGCCGCCCGCCCGGCATGCAGCACCCGATGCTGGGCAAAATGGTCGACATTCCCGGCTTCGTCCGCGAAAACAACATCAAGATGATCTTCATCAGCCAGCCGATCTCGGCCCAGCCGCGCATCCGCACGCTGGTCGACGAGCTGCAGGACACCACGGCCTCCGTGTATTTCTTGCCGGACATCTACATCTTCGACCTGATGCAGGCGCGCTTCGACAACGTCGGCGGCATGCCGGTGATCGCCATCTGCGAAACGCCGTTCACCGGCTTCAACAGCATGATCAAGCGCGTCAGCGACATCGTGCTGGGCACGCTGATCCTGATCGGCCTGCTGCCCATCATGCTGGTCATCGGCCTGAGCGTGAAACTGTCGTCGCCGGGGCCGGCCATCTTCCGCCAGCGCCGCTACGGCCTGTACGGCGAGGAAATCATCGTCTACAAATTCCGCTCGATGACGGTCAGCGAGGACGGCGCCAAGGTGGTGCAGGCCACCAAGAACGACCAGCGCGTGACGCGGGTCGGCGCCTTCCTGCGTAAGAGTTCGCTTGACGAACTGCCGCAATTCATTAATGTGTTGCAGGGGCGGATGAGCATCGTCGGACCGCGCCCGCACGCCGTGGCGCACAACGAGCAGTACCGCAAGCTGATCAAGGGGTATATGTTGCGCCACAAGGTCAAGCCCGGCATCACCGGCTGGGCCCAGGTCAACGGCCTGCGCGGCGAAACCGCCACGCTGGACAAGATGGAGGCGCGCATCCAGTACGATCTGGATTACCTGCGCCGCTGGTCGCTGCTGCTGGACCTGTGGATTATTGCCCGTACTGTATTGGTTGTTGCCCAGCGGGAAAATGCACATTGAGAACCAGGCGCCGCCCGATATTGTGGCGCTTTTAAAAATAAACAGCGTTGTCTAACGTAAAATTAAGTGTCATTCTTTATAATAACGCAATACCTCGTTCCGGGCTTCAGGCTGCCCGCTTTTTAGAATGTACTTGGAAGGAATAATTTTGAACGCTACTACCGGTGTTGTTGTACGCAAGGATGTCCCATCGAAACAGCGCGTACTGTGCGCTGCACTGCTGCTGGTCGCTGCGGCAGGCCTGACTGCCTGCGGCGGCAGCAAGGATAAAAAGCCTGGCCAGTCGTTGGCCAGCGTCAATGGCGAAGAAATCACGATCACCCAGTTGAACGAGGAACTGCAGCGCGCGAACGTGCAGGCCGCCCAGCAGGAAGCCGCCAGCAAGCAGTTGCTGGAGTCGCTGATCGACCGCCAACTGCTGCTCAACGAAGCCGCCAAGGAAAAACTGGACCGCGATCCCAAGGTAGTGCAGGCGATCGAACGCGCCAAGGCGCTGATCATCGCCCAGTCGTACATGCAAAAGCGCGTCGGCACCATCACCAAGCCGACCAAGGAAGAGATCGCCGAGTACTTCAACCAGCATCCGGAATTCTTCTCGCAGCGCAAGCAGTTCGACATGAAGGAACTGATCATCGCCACCAGCGCCATGACGCCGGAGCTGAAAACCGCGATGGACGGCGCCAAGTCGCTGGAAGAAGTGGCGGCCTGGCTGGACACCAACAAAGTGGCGTTCACCCGCGCCCAGATCGCCCGCACCACGGCCGACCTGCCGCCTGAGCTGAGCAGCAAGCTGCAGTCGCTGCCGAAGGGCCAGCTGTTCATCATCAAGGAAGGCGAGCGCAGCCTGCTGATCCAGATCACCGATATCAAGGACGCGCCGCAGACCCTGGCCGCGGCGGAAAACCAGATCGGCCAGTTCCTGTTCAATAAGAAGAGCAAGACCGCCGCCGACGCCGAACTGGCCCGCCTGCGCGCCGCCGCCAAGATCGAGTACCTGAACAAGTCGGCCGCGTCGGCCAGCGCCTCGGCATCGGCGGCAGCGTCGGCCCCGGCCCCGGCCGCCGCGGCGCCGGCAGCGAGCGAAGCCGATTCGAACGCGCGCGGCGTGGCCGGTCTCAAATAATAAGTAGCAGTGTTTTTATAACTAGAATGGAATGGGCGAATCATGAAGCGACTTGCAATGTGGATGGTGGCCGGCATGCTGGCCTTGTTGGCGCAGACCGCCGGCGCGGCTGACGTGCTGCTGGGGGCGGGCGATGTGGTCAAGGTGTCGGTGTACGGCAACCAGGACTTGTCGCTGGAGACCCGCGTCAGCGAGGCCGGCACGATCACCTTCCCGCTGATCGGCACGGTCGAGCTGGGCGGACTGACGGCGGCGGCGGCGGAAAAGAAGATCGCCGGCATGCTGGAAAGCGGCGGTTTCATCCGTAAAGCCCAGGTCAACCTGCTGGTGACGTCGCTGCAAAGCGCCCAGGTGTCGGTGCTGGGCGCGGTCAACCGTCCTGGCCGCTATCCGATCGAAGGCAAGCGCACGCTGATGGACATGCTGGCGCTGGCCGGCGGCTTCGGCGGCGACGGCGGCGATGTCGTCAGCCTGATCCGCAAGCGCAACGGCGTCACCACCAAGGATGCCATCGACGTCGTCGACATGGTCCGCGGCAACGACTTCAACCGCGATTTCGAAGTCATGGGCGGCGACATCCTGTACGTCGAGCGCGCGCCGCGCTTCTACATCTACGGCGAAGTCCAGCGCCCGGGCCCATTCCGCCTGGAACGCCAGATGACGCTGCTGCAGGCGCTGAGCACCGGCGGCGGCCTGACCCCGCGCGGCACCGAGCGCGGCATCCGCATCAAGCGCCGCGACGCCAAGGGCGTGCTGCAGGTGATCGAAGCCAAGCAGGATGACCTGGTCCAGGTGGACGATGTGATCTATGTGAAAGAAAGCCTGTTCTAACGCCGGCTATACCGTCGTTGTCTAGCCTACGTATTTTGAAAAGAGAGTGGCCATGAATTTTTCCCAGTTTTTCCTGATTTTGCGCGCGCGAAAATGGATATTTCTGATTACCTTGCTGGTGACAGTCACCGTTACCGCCGTTATCAGCCAATTGCTGCCTAAGACGTATAAGGCCACCAATTCGTTGCTGCTCAACTACAAGGGGGTCGACCCCCTGACCGGCATGGCGATGCCCAGCCAGCTGTTGCCAGGCTTTATGGCGACCCAGGTCGACATCATCACCAGCAAGAACGTCGCGCTGCGCGTGGTGGACCAGCTCAAGCTGGCGCAAAGCCCGGCGGTGGTGGCCCAGTTCAATGAAGCCACCGGCGGTCAGGGTTCGGTCGAACACTGGCTGGCCGATCTGCTGCTGGCCAAGCTGGAAATCGTGCCGTCGCGCGAAAGCAGCGTGATCGACATCAGCTTCAAGGGCAGCGACCCGCAGTTCGTCGCGGCCGTGGCCAACGCCTTCGCCGAGCAATACCAGCGCACCAGCATCCAGTTGAAGGTCGACCCGATGAAAAAGGCTTCGGCCTACTTCAACGAGCAGACCAAGCTGTTGCGCGACAATGTCGAACTGGCGCAGAGCCGCCTGTCGAAGTACCAGCAGGAGCACGGCATCGTCAGCGTCGACAACCGTCTCGACGTCGAATCGAACCGCCTGAACGACCTGTCGGCGCAGCTGGTTGCCGCCCAGGGCCAGGCCATGGAAGCGGCTTCGCGCCGCAGCATGGCGCAGGGCACCCAGTCGGCCGAGTCGCCGGACGTGGCCACCAATCCGCTGATCCAGAACCTGAAGGTCGGCCTCGGCGCCGCCGAGACCAAGCTGGCTGAACTGGCACAGCGCCTGGGCACCAACCATCCGCAGTACCAGAGCGCCAAGACCGAGGTCGATAAGATGCGCAGCGAGCTGGCGGTGCAGATGAAGATCACCTCCAACAGCGTGGGCAACAACGCCGCCATCCTGGCCCAGCGCGAAGGCGCGATCCGCGCCGCGCTGGCCGAGCAGAAGAACAAGGTGCTGGAACTGAACCGTACCCGCGACGAAATGAACGTGCTGGCCAAGGACGTGGAAAGCGCCCAGCGCGCCTTCGACGTCACCTCGCAGCGCTTCTCGCAGACCAAGATCGAAGGCCAATCGGACCAGTCCGACATCTCGGTGCTCAATCCCGCCATCGTGCCGGTGGCGCCGTCCGGTCCGCGCGTCTTGCTCAACACCATGCTGGCCGCCTTCCTGGGTTCGCTGCTGGGCCTGGGCTTCACGCTGCTGGCTGAAATGATGGACCGCCGCGTGCGCTCCGGCGACGACCTCGGCGACGTGCTGGGCATCCCTGTGCTGGGCACCATCGAATGGAATGCGCCGGCACAAAAACGCTTCCGCGCGATCAACTCCGTTTTGCCGCGCAATATGCGCTTGAATTAATATGGACGACAAGATGAATCAGCAATCGACCCCCATCATTTCCCCGGTGGTGCAGCCGGCCCGCGATTCCAGCATCGGCGGCTTGCTGCTGGAGTCCGGCAAGATTTCGCCGGAGAACGCCGAGCGCGTATTGCGCATGCAAAAAGAACTGGGCATGCGCTTCGGCGAGGCCGCCATGCGGCTGGGACTGATCACCGAAGAAGACATCCAGCAAGTGCTGGCGCGTCAGTTCGATTATCCCTACCTGCTGCAAGGCGAGAGCAAGTACGCCAACGAACTGGTGGCGGCCTACAAGCCGTTCAGCCAGCAGGTGGAACAGCTGCGCGCCGTGCGCAGCCAGCTGATGCTGCGCTGGTTCGCGCGCGGCCGCAAGGCGCTGGCCGTGGTCGGCATCAATCCGGGCGACGGCGCCAGCCTGTTCGCCGCCAACCTGGCCATCGTGTTCTCGCAGCTGGGCGAAAAAACCCTGCTGGTCGACGCCAACCTGCGCACCCCGAAGCAGCAGCAGATCTTCAACATCCAGTCGCGCCAGGGCTTGTCGGACATGCTGGCCGGCCGCGCCGGCCACGACAGCATCGCCAAGATCGAATCCTTCGTCGCGCTGTCGGTGCTGGGCGCCGGCACCTTGCCGCCCAACCCGCAGGAACTGCTGAGCCGCGCCTCGTTTGCCGGCCTGGGCAATGAACTGGAGGCGAATTTCGACGTGGTGCTGTACGACACCCCGTCGTTCTCCATGGGCTCGGATGCGCTGGCGGTCGCTGCGCGCGTCGGCGGCGTGCTGCTGGTGGCCCGCAAGAACCACACGCAGGTGGCCGACATCCACGCGATGCAAGAGCAGATGGCGCACAGCGGCGCCGAGGTGGTCGGTTCGGTGCTGGTCGACTTCTGATGAAACCCATGACGCAAACCACCAACAAGACGGGTATCGCGATGCCGTCCCGCACCATCGTGCTGGAGTGGGCGCCCATTGTTTTCGGCTTCCTGTTGCTGTTCGTGCCCACCATGGTCACGTTCAGCGACGTCTGGATGCACGAGGACCAGGCCCACGGCCCCATCATCCTGGCGTTGTCGAGCTGGCTGATCGCGCGGCGCGGCAAGGAAATCCTGGCGCTGCCGCCGGTCTCCGGCGTGCCGGTGCTGGGCTGGCTGTGCTTTGTGGCCGGCATGCTGTGCTACATCGTCGGCCGTTCGCAGGAAGTGCTGGCCGGCGAAATGCTGGGCTTCATCTTCACGCTGGCCTCGGTGATCCTGATCAAGTTCGGCGTGCGCGCGCTGCGCATCGTCTGGTTTGCGTTCTTCTTCATGCTGTTCATGGTGCCGCTGCCGGGCACGCTGGTGGCGATGCTGACCATGCCGATGAAGATGGCGGTCTCCTATGTCACCGAACACCTGCTGTTCTGGGTCGGCTATCCGATCGCCCGCAGCGGCGTGATCCTGCAGATCGGCCAGTACCAGCTGCTGGTGGCGGACGCCTGCGCCGGCCTGCAGACCCTGCTGGCGCTGGAGTCGCTGGGCCTGTTCTACCTGAACGTGGTGCAGCACACCTCGGCGTTCCGCAACATCGTGCTGGCGATCCTGATCATCCCGATCTCGTTCACCGCCAACGTGCT
Source organism: Duganella sp. HH101 (assembly GCF_001758795.1). Taxonomy (NCBI): domain Bacteria; kingdom Pseudomonadati; phylum Pseudomonadota; class Betaproteobacteria; order Burkholderiales; family Oxalobacteraceae; genus Duganella; species Duganella sp. HH101. Next base: position 216,984 of record NZ_LRON01000008.1, read on the forward strand.
GCGCGTGATGACGCTGACGCTGATTACCTATTACTTCGGCGACGCGGCGGGGCAGGGCTTCCTGCACGGCTTTGCCGGCATGGTGCTGTTCGTCAGCGCGCTGGTGCTGATCCTGAGCCTGGACACCTTCCTGCAATGGCTGGTGCGCAGGCATGAATTGAAACGTGGCGCGGGCTTAAAGGCGGTCGTATGAACAAATCTATCGTCACCGGAGCGGTGTTGTGCGGCTTGATGGTGCTGACCTCGTGGACCGCGCAGGCGGTCAAGCCGACGACGCGGCTGTCGGACCTGCACCAGAAAATCGTGCTGGCCGACGTCATACCGACCCGCTTTGGCGGCTGGACGGAAGACGTCAACCAGGTGTCGGCGGTGATCAATCCGCAGGTCGACGCCGAGATCAAGAAGATCTACGCGCAGACCCTGTCGCGCACCTATGTCAACAAGGACGGCGAGCGCATCATGCTGTCGATCGCCTACGGCACCGACCAGCGCGACAACCTGGCCGTGCACTATCCGGAAGGCTGCTACGGCGCCCAGGGCTTCAACGTCTCGCCGGTGCACTATGAGAGCATGAGCTCGCGCTCCGGCGACATTCCGGCCACGCGCCTGGTGGCCTCGCTGAACAACCGGGTCGAGCCGATCACCTACTGGATCGTGGTCGGCGAAAAGGCCGTGCGCAATTCCTGGGAACTGAAAAAAGCCCGCCTGTCGTACGCGCTCGATGGCCTGATCCCCGATGCGACGCTGATACGGGTGTCGAGCATCAATGCCGACAGCGCCGTGGCCTACCGCCTGCAGCAGGGTTTCGTCGATGACATGCTGGCTGCGGTGTCGCCGACGATGCGCGCGCATTTCAGCGGCCACGCGCATTGAAACAGGGCCGTTTGAAGCGAAAGCGATATGAATTTCTTTAGAAAACAAGCCACGCCCGCGCTGCCGTCGGGCGGCTATTATGCGCCGCGCCGCAAGCGTATGCTGCCCAGCCTGCCGGCCATGCTGGCCGGGCTGGCCTTGCTGTTGGTGGCCGCCTTTGCCGGCCTGATCGCGCCGATGGGCGGCGTCAAGCTGACGCTGGTGTTTGCCGGCGTGCTGCTGGTGATCCCGGTGGTGTGGTTCCTCAGCGCCAAAAACCTGCTGCCCATCCTGTTGGTGTTCATTTTCCTGATCCAGGGGCCGTGCGCCAGCATCCTGCACATCCGCGCCATCCTGTGGGTCGGCAGCTGCCTGGCTTTCCTGTTCCTGCTGCGCACCGTGCTGGAAATCCTGCTGACCAAGCTCGGCCGGCGCATGCCGAATGTGCCCTGGGGCGGCGCCGCCGGCATCGTCATCGCCGCCGCGATCTACCTCGGTTTCTTCTTCTTCGGCTTGGCCATCGGCAAGGCGACCAAGTTGCAGATGTTGTCGTCGATCCGTTTCGGCGTGCCGATGTTCGGCGTGCTGATGGTGCTGGCCTTTACGCCGTTCACGGAAAAACGCCTGCTGATCATGTGGCGCCTGATCATCGGCATCATGCTGCTGCAATTGCCGGTGGTGTTTTACCAGCACTTCTGGGGCATGGGCCTGATCGGCTGGGATGCCGTGGTCGGCACCTTCGGTCCCGGCATGAGCGCGGTGATGGTGGTGTTCTCGATCGCCGCGCTGATCTACGCGCTGGCCTGCTGGTCGCGCGGCCTGATGCCGTTCTGGCAGCTGGCCGTGGTGTTCGTGTTTGCCATGGCGAACATGCTGCTGGGCGAGGTCAAGGCGATTGTGTTCTGGATGCCGCTGGCGCTGGTGCTGACGCTGCGCACCCGCCTGCTGCGCAATGTCGGCACCTTCATCGCCTACGGCTGCCTGCTGGCGGTGTTCATGGCGGGAACGTTTGCCGCCTACAAGGCCATGTACTGGGGCGAGCAGGGCTCGTCCGGCAACACGGTCGAGCAAAAGCTGGAGCATACCGGGGGCTACTTCTTCGACCCGTACGAGATTCAATACGGCACCGGCGAAGTGGGCCGCTTCGCCTCGCTGTACATCTGGTACCGCGATCCGACGCCGGACGCCATGGGCCGCCTGATCGGCTTCGGCCCCGGCGCCAGCGCCGACGGCGAGTCGACCGGCCGCGGCGTGATCGCCATGCGCTACCGCCCGCTGCACATCGACTCCACCACGCTGACGGCGCTGCTGTGGGACCTGGGCGTGCTGGGGGCGCTCAGCTTCGTGCTGATACCGGTGCTGGCGGTGCTGGCCGCGGTCAGGTATCTGCGGCGCGGCGGCGGCAGCCTGCACCAGCAGGCGATGGTCGACGCCAGCGCGGTCACTCTGGTGCTGATGATGACCACCCTGATCTACAACCGCACCTTGCTGGTGGAGACGTCCAGCCAGCTGCTGTTCCTGTTCTGCGCCGGCTGCATCGTGCAAATGTGCCGTTTCAGCGCCGCCAAGGCGCCGGCTCCGGCGCCGGCCGCCGCCAAGCGTCCTTACGGCCCGTCGTCCGCCATGCGGGCGCTGCCCGTGGCCGGAGGCGCGCGTCATGGTTGATGCACACGCCCGCATGCAATCCCTCGATGGATTGCGTGCGGTATCGATCCTGCTCGTGGTCTGTTCGCACGCCTGGCTCAGCCACGTCATCCCGGGCGGCCTGGGGGTGACGATCTTCTTCTTCATTTCCGGCTTCATCATCACCCGCGTGCTGCTGGCCGAATACGCGGCCACCGGCGGCGTGTCGATCCATAAGTTCTATGTGCGCCGCCTGTTCCGCCTGATGCCGGCGCTGAGCGTCTACCTGCTGGTGTCGCTGCTGCTGATGGCGGGCACCGGCCAGCCGTTGAAGCTGATGGATTTCGTCGCCGTCCTGCTATATTTCGCCAACTTCTACCAGGTGTTCGTCGGCTTCGCGCAAGACACGCTGATGTCGCCGCTGCGCATCACCTGGTCGCTGGCGATCGAAGAACACTATTATTTCGTCTATCCGGCGCTGTTCGCCGCGCTGGTGGCGCGGCCGCGCGCCTTCCTGCAGCTGATCGCCGCCTGCGTCGTCGCCGTGCTGTGCTGGCGCATCTACCTGGTCTGGTCGATGGGGCTGAGCGAATTCACGGTGGTGCGCGTCTACATGGGCACCGACACCCGGGTCGACGCGATCTTCTTCGGCGCCGGCTTTGCGCTGCTGTGCGCGAATTTCCCGCGCGTCGACACGGCCTTGCGCGGCAGCGTGGCGTTCTGGTGCGGCGCGCTGCTGCTGCTCAGTACGCTGGCCCTGCGCAGCGACCTGTTCCGCGAAACCCTGCGCTACACCCTGCAGGGGATAGCGCTGGCGCTGATGTTCAACCGCCTGCTGTTTGTCGACTCCGTGGCCAGCCGCTTTCTGTCGCTGCCGCTGATGTCGTATATCGGGCGCATCAGTTATTCGCTCTACCTTTATCACTGGCTGATGCTGGGACTGGTGTCCATGCTGATGCCGGGCTATGGCGTGGTCGCCAAATGGGCGGTGTTGATGCCCCTGTCTTTCCTTTCGGCCCATCTGTCTTATCGATATGTGGAAAAACCCTTCCTACGCCTCGGCAGGACGCTGCTGGCGAGCAAGCAGCCCCTGGGCCTGGCATGAACCCATGTTGCAACAGTGAGGCTGTGTGAGCAGAAAAAGCGGTAGTAATTTACTTAAAAACAGTGTGTTTTCTTTCCTGCTCAATGTATCGAGCACTGCCATCGGATTCTTTGCCATTCCGATTACCCTGAAGATCATGGGCATCGAGCTGTACGGCAGTTTCATCTTCATGCAATCGGTGGCGATGATCGCCTTCACGCTGGTGACGGTGCAGTACTGGCAGGGCTTGCTGGTCGAGTTTCCGGGAAAGATATCGTCGGTCGCCGTGCTCAGGCGGGAGATCGGCCGCAGCCTGTTGTTCGAGCTGGCCGGCATGGCGACCGCCTTCCTGGCCGTGCTGGCGCTGATGCTGCCGGCGCTGCACATATCCCAGGTCAGCGGCTTCGGTCCGCTGGATGCGGTGTTCATCGTGCTGTCCATGCTGTTGCCGTCGCTGGGTTCGCTGGTGGCGTTTTATCGCCTGACCAATAAATACCAGGTCTTGCTGATGGCCGGCGTCAGCGCCAACCTGCTGCGCCTGGCGATGCTGTACGGGGCCGCGCACTGGAGCCCGACGCCGTCATCGGTGATCGTCTGTTATGCTTTGCCCGAGCTGTGCCGGCTGACCTATCTGGGACTGCTGATCTACCGCAAGCCGGCGGGGTCGCTGGAACCGTCCGATGCGCCGCTGGACCGGCGCGCCGTGCTGTCGACCGGGAAGTGGAGCACCTTGCTGGCGGTGGCCGACCTGCCGGTGGCCTATATCGACAAGGTGCTGGTGGGCGTGGCGCTGAGTCCGGAAGCGCTGGGCGTCTACAATATTTTGAAACGGCTGTATGCCATCATTTCGATGGCCACCAGCCCGGTCTACACCAACTCGATCCCCGAGTTTTCGCACAAGCTCAATGTCGGCGACCGCGCCGGCGCCTTTGCGCTGTGGCGGAAAACGATCTTGATCCTGTTGCCGGTGGCGACGCTGATCGGCCTGACGGCCTTCCTGTGCCGGCCGATCTGGGTGCCCATCATCTATCGCGGGCTGGCCCAGTACGACCTGGAGCTGTTCATCATGATGTTGACGGCGGTGATAGGCGGTTCCTTCATCACCACCCACGCCTTCTACTGGGCGCTGGGCAAGAAGAGGGAAACCTCGGTGGTGACGGTGTGTTCGAACCTGTTGTACATGGTGGAGTTGCTGGTGCTCAGCCATTATTTCGGCATCACGGGCGCCATCAGCGCCTTCCTGCTGCACGTGAGCCTGGTGGTGGTGATCAAAGTTATCCTGGTATTGAAAGAGAAAGCGGTCAAATGATTCCAAAGAAAATCCATTATTGCTGGTTCGGCGGCAAGCCTTTGCCTGTGATGGCCCAGCGCTGCCTCACCTCGTGGAAGAAATTCGCCCCCGAGTACGAGATCATCCTGTGGAACGAATCGAACTCCGATATCGATAACGAGTACTGCCGCCAAGCCGCGCGGCAGCGCAACTGGGCCTTCATTTCCGACTGGGTGCGCTTCGACATCCTGGCCCAGCACGGCGGCGTCTACCTCGACACCGACATCGAGCTGATCAAGCCGCTGTCGACCATCCTGACCGACGACCGCTTCTGCTCCGCCTGGGAAAGCCCCGGGCTGATGGGCGCCGGCTTCATCGCCGCCATGCCGCACGACCCCATCATGCAGCGCGCGCGCCAGCTGATCCTGGAAAACCTGATTCCGATCAAGAAATTCGCCACCGCGCCGCGCGTGCTGATGCGGGCCGTCGACGACGCCGCCGGCGGCCGGCCGCTCAACATCCTGGCGCCGCCGAGCTTCTACCCCTTCAACCCCTTCGACGACAACAACCCGCTCAACGCCGGCCAACTGCTGTATTCGGACATCGTCGAGGAAACGGTGGGCATCCACCACTATGCGTCGTCATGGGATTTCAAGGACCGCAACCGCTTCCTGCGGGTGCTGGTCGAAAAACTCAGCCCCCGGCCCGACTGGAGACTGACGATTGACTTCTGAAGCCCCGCAAAAGGAGTGCCTGGCCCTGGTCTTCCTGCCGGGGCGCGAACTGTCGCGCTTCCCGGACCAGATGGCGCGCTTCGACTTCTTGCGCCGCCACTACCGGGTCTCCACGGTGCTGAGCTCGGCCGGCACCGGCGTGGCCGGCATCCGCCGCACCGACATCATCGCGCAAAAAAACCCGCTGCTGTTTTCGCTGCAAGCCGCCTGGAAACTGCTGTGGGCCAGGCGCGACTACGACTTCATCTACGTCATCGGCCTGCCGGCCGTGACCACCTTCGCCTTCTATCGCCCGGCTTGTCCTATCGTGGCCTACGCGCCCACCCATTTCGAGCAGAGCTACGGCCCGGAACGGCGCCGCCCGTTCAAGCTCGGCGCCTGGCTGAAGCTGAGCACCTTCCTGCGCGGCCTGGCGCGGGTGGATTCGGTGATGGCCATTTCGCGCCAGCTGGCCGCGCTGTACACCGGCCGCACGCCGCGCGTGTCGCTGATACCGATGGGGGTGGACCTGGGCCTGTACCGCGCCTGCGCGCCGGCCGCCTCGGCGGACGGCCGCCTGCACATCGTCTATCCGGGTTCCGGCGGCGAGGGCAGGGGACTGGACCTGATCGTCGCCTGCGCCCGCCGCCTGGTGGCCGAGGGCGTGCCGGCCACCTTCCACCTGGTCGGCTGCGAAGACCCGGTGCTGGAGCGGGCGCTGGCGGCCGAGCCGGCGCTGGCGCAAGCCATCCGCGTCTATGCGCCGATGCCGTATGCCGAGGTGGTGCGCCTGTACGGGCAGATGCAGGCCGGCGTGTCGCTGCTGGCGGGTAATCCGTTCTACTCGGCCAGCCCGCCGCAGAAGATCTTTGAATACATGGCGGCCGGCCTGCCGGTGTTGTGCAACGATCTGGTCACTCATACCGACTATGTCGGCGACAATGCGGTGGTGGTCCACTGGAGCGCCGACGCGCTGTTCGACGGCGTGCGCCGCTTGCATGCGCAGTATCCGGCCTTCCTCGCCGCCGCGGCCGCCCAGCGCGCCCGCCTCGACGACTATGCGCACACCACGGTCGAGCGCCGTTTTGTTGACGAACTGGAGATCGATCTCCACTAGGCATCACTGTTCCCAGCCCCCGAATATGATGACAAACCATGACCAACATTGCCTATCTAGTCCTCGCCCATGACCAGCCCGCGCTGTTCGGCAGGCTGACCGCCGCGCTGCAGCACGAAGGCGCGACCATCTACGCCCATATCGACGGCAAGCAGGATGCCGGACCGTTCCGCCAGGCCGCCGGCGCGCTGCCGGTGCGTTTTGTCGACGCCCCGGTGGCCGTCAACTGGGGCGGCTACTCGCAGGTGGAGGCCATGCTCAAGCTGCTGGAGGCAGCCGCCAGCGGCGGCCACGAGCATTTCATCTTCCTCAGCGGGCGCGACTACCCCTTGCGCCGCCACGACGAGTTGCAAGCGCTGCTGGCGCAGGACCAGCAACGCAGCTTCATCAATTTCTATGCGCTGCGCAAGGGCACGGACTTTGCCCACCTGATCGAGATTTACGCTTTCCGCGACGTGTATGCGCGGCTGCGCGCGCCGGCCGTCAAGAGCCTGGCCCTGTGGCTGGTGCGGGCGGCCAACCGTGTGCTGCCGGCCAGGCGCTTCGTGGCCGGCCTGCGCCCCTACCGCGGCTCGACCTCGTGGTGCCTGAGCGCCGACGCGGTGGCGTATCTGCTGGACTTCGTGCGTCAGCCAAAAAACGCCCCGGTGCTGCGCTTTTTCCGCTCGGTCACGGGCGCCGATGAAATCTTTTTCCAGACCATTCTGCTCAACTCGCCGCTGGCGCCGCACTGCGCCGGCTACGACGACGCCGCGCAGCACCACAGCGCGATGAACGAGAACAAGGTGTCGCTGCACTATATCGACTGGAACCCGGCGCGCGAGAACCCGGCGGTGTTGGAAGCGCGCGACTTCGAGCCCTTGATGCAATCTGGAAAATTTTTTGCCCGCAAGTTCGACCAAGCCCGTTCGGCCGAGCTGCTGGACAGCATAGACCGCGCGCGGCGCGGTGTGCCGGCGTAATAAACGCTACAACTTGGCTACAATTCTGCCTTCCAATCAAGACTTGATCCGCTACACTAATATTTGCAGCACGAAATCCGGCGCAGCCGGCTTAATTTGCACGCAGTTGTTAATGCGTAACCACGAAAACCCCGGTTTAGTGTATATTTAATTTCTTCGCTGCAATAATGATTGCATTTTGCAACCTTCTTGACAATGTTGCCCTGCCTTCATGTGGCCAAACAACTATGCTGTTCATGCTTTACCCCTCGGAGGATTCTCATGACTTTCAATAAATCGAGTCTTGTTGGCAGTTTGCTGCTTGGACTGGGCCTCGTCTGGGGGCAAGCAAACGCGGCGACCGCGCCCGTGGAATGGGTCACGGCCGCCGCTGCCGACCCTTATACCGTGCAACCGGGCCCCACCAATTTGATGCCGCAGCCGCAGAACCCGCCGGCATTTGCCTGGCCGCGGTATCCGGTCTACCCGAAACCGCCGGGTTACATCCTGGAAGTGTCCAGCGGCGGCGTCGTCATCGGCACCTACACCACGACCCGCAACTTTTACCTGCCCAGCAAGGCCTTGACGGCCTCCGCCAGCGGCACCACCTATAGCTGGCGCGTGCGTCCGAATATCGCCAAGATCGACTGGTCGACGCCGCGCACCTTCACGCTGTATGCGTCGGCCAAGGTGTTCGAAGTGCCGGAAAACGATGTCCTGCGCGCCAGAATCATTGCGCATGGCCGCTCGCGTATGCTGAGCAAGAATTTCCTGCCGTTCTCGAAATGGACGTCGGCCATGATGGCCGAGCGTGGCTCCGCGATTTCCGCACTGATCCGCGAAGTCACCGCCGGCATGACCAGCGCCCCCGCGCCTGCGCCCCAAAACCTGACGGCGGTGCCGGCGGTATCCGATGGCATGTTGTTGAGCAGCGCCCCCACCACCACGCAAGTGGTGGCCCTGCTGCCGGCCAAAGTCAATCCGGTGCTGCGTCAGCTGGAGGCCTCGGCGCTGCTGTACCGCCTGATGGGCGACCCGAAATACCTGGCGGAAGCGATCGCGCGCGGCGATCAGGCGGCGTCGCTCGACCCGGCCGCCATCACCAGCTATACCAGCCAGGACCAGGTGACGCGCAGCATCGACGTTTCGCTGCTGCGCGCCGTCGATATGTTGTGGAATAACCTCGACGCGGCCCGTCGTACCCGCTGGCTCGCCGCCATCACCGCGCGCACCGAGGCGATCTATGCCGACTTGTCCGGCTCGGACGGCCGCATCGACGAGCAGCCGTTCGACTCGCACGGCGCCACCGCTTACGGCTACCTGGCCCTGATCGCCGCGATGACGGTGGGCGACGTGCCGGCCGCCGACAAGTGGTTCGACTTTGCCGTGCGTCCTTACGTCAATTCCATCTTTGTCTGGAGCGGCCCGGAGGGCGGCTACTTCCCGGGCTCGGCCTACGCCATGTACCAGGCGACCTATTCGGTCCAGCTGTGGGGCCCGTTCAAGGAAGCCACCGGCGTCGACCTGTACCAGAAACCGTGGTCGATCGGCTTCGGCCGCATGCTGATGCAGTTCATCCCGCCTGGCGCCGCCGGCCTGGTGTTTGGCGACCAGCATGAAGTCGGCTTCGACTACAGCGCGCTGAAAGCCTTCGCCGCCCGCACCGCCAACGCGGAAAGCGCCTGGTATGCGCGCACCGTCACCGGCAGCGAAGATCCGATCCAGCTGCTGACCTCGGAGTATCCGTTGCCGGCCTCGGCGATTACCCCGGTGGCGCCGCCGAACGCCGCGCTGTTCCCGACCATAGGCTGGGTGTCCATGCACAGCGATATCACCAACACCAAGCGCACCTCGCTGTACTTCAAGTCCAGCCCGTATGGTTCGTACAACCACGCCCACGGCGACCAGAACGCGCTGGTGCTCGACAGCGGCGGCGTGCGCCTGCTGGGCGAAGCCGGCTATGAAGACTATTACTACTCGCCGACCGTGACCGCCTGGTACCGCACCACCCGCGCCCACAACGCCATCACCTTTGACGGCGGCGTCGGCCAGCTGATCGGCGGCCGCGAGAACCTGACCCGCAACGGCAAGATCACCGGCTTCTCGACCAGCGCGGCGCTGGACTACGCCGAAGGCGATGCCACCGTCTCCTACGGTCCGGCCATCACGTCGGCGGTGCGCAAAGTATGGTATCTGCGCACCAACAACGTCTACGTCGTCCAGGACAAGATCAGCGCGCCGGCTGCGCACAAGTATGAGTGGAATATGCACTCCACCGTGCCTATCGTCGCCGACGGCAGCGCCGGCGCCAAGATCGTCAACGGCACCAGCTCGGTCTGCCTGACGTCGCTGACCCCGGATACGACCTTGACCTCCTGGACCGTGCCTTATCCATCGCGTCCGAAAGTGACCGAGACGCATGCGGCCTTCATCAAGAAGGCCGCAGTGCAAAACACCGAGTTCCTGGTGGTGCTGGACGTCGGCTGCAAACGTCCGGTGGTGACGGTGACGCCGGGCTCGAACGGCCGCACGCTGCTGGTCAACGGCCAGAGCATCACCGTGCCGAACTAAGGAGCGCTGTGTTTTAATTGCTTTAATGGCAATGTTTTAAGGGGCGACTGTGATACTATCCAGTCGCCCTTTTTTATTGCCTATAATTCACTACATCCCACCCATGTCCCTCACCATTTTGCAGCTGGTCCCCGAGGCGCTGCCGACCCATCGCGCCGATGTCGCCGTCTTGTTTGGAAAATACCTGCCCCGCGCCGGCGTCGCTTGCGACATGGTGGGCATGCCGTCGGCCGCCGCCGCCGACCAGCAGGGCTACGCCTCGCTGCGGCGCCCGGCCTGGCATGCCAGCCGCTTGCTGCGCGAAGCGCGCTTCTTCTGGCTGTGCCTGCGAGCGCTGCTGGGCGCCAACCGCGCCAACTGCGACCTGGTGCAGGCGCGCGACATGGTCTCGATCGGCCTGCTGGCGATGCTGGTGGCCCGCGTCAAGGGACTGCCGTTTTGCTACTGGGTGTCGTTCCTGATGAGCGAAGGACGCATCGAGCGCGCGCGCGCCAACCTGGCGCGCAAGCGCAGCCTGCGGGCCTACCTGGTGCTGTGGAAAGGCCTGGCGGAGAAGGCGGTGCTGTACCGGCTGGTGCTGCCCGGCGCCCGCCACATCTTCGTCCAGAGCGATGCCATGGTGGCCTATATGGTGGCGCAGGGCGTGCCGGCCGCCAGGCTGAGCGCCGTGCCGATGGGGGTGGACATGGAATTGTTCGGCGCCGGCATCAGCGCCGGCGCGCGCCCGGCGGGCTGGGAGGCGCGGCCCATGCTGGGCTACCTGGGCAGCATGGACAAGGAGCGCCAGTTGCAGACCGTGGTCGACGCGCTGCAGCTGGCCCGCCGCCAGATCCCCGACGCCTGCCTGCTGCTGGTCGGCGCGGCGGCCAACGCCGCCGATACCGAGCAGCTGATGGCCTACGTCCGCCAGCAGGGGCTGGAGGACGCGGTGCGCATCACCGGCTGGCTGCCGTCCAGCCAGGCCTGGCAGCTGCTGCTGAGCGCCGACGCCGCCGTCTCCTACGTGCCGCGCAATATGCTGTACGACGTCAGCTCGCCGACCAAGCTGCTGGAATACCTGGCGCTGGGCCTGCCGGCGGTGGGCAACGACATCCCGGACCAGGCGCACGTGCTGTCGTCCAGCGACGCCGGCTGGCTCACCGCCAGCGACGCCGCCTCGATGGCGCAGGCGCTGGTGACGATCTTCCAGGACACCGGCGCGGCCCGCGCCCGCGCCGCGCGCGGCCCGGCCTACCTGCGCGCGGCGCGCAGCTATGCCGTGCTGTCGGAGCAGGTGGCGCAACAATATACGGCGATTGTGGATGCCGGGAAATGAGTGGCGCCGCCCCGCACGCTACGGTAATTGCCGAAAGGATATCGAAACTGCTATATAATGCCCGACGTCAGCCCCTGCTTTGTTGCTAGTCGCTAGCCTTTCCCAACACCGCGCGTCGACCGGCGCGCGCTCCCAGAGCTTTTGAACATGTGGAAATACTCGTTAAAATTTTCGCTGCGCTCCCTGCTGCGTGACGCCGTGCGCGGCGTCGCCGCGCGGACCCTGCTGTACCCCGAGCTGGCGCGCAACGAACGCTCGGCGGCGGCGCTGGCGGACTACGTGGCGGCCCGCTGCCGCCTGCTTGGCTTGCCCGTGCCGGCGCAGCCCAACGCCGTGCCCATGGTGGCGGACGGCGCGGCGACGATGGCCAAGGCCGATGTGCGCGGCACGCCGCAGCGCTACCTGCGCCCGCGCGGCCTGGGCACGCTGTTGCGCAACAAGATCAAGACCAGCGGCAGCTCCGGCCAGCCGCTGACCGTGGTCCAGGACCTGGCCTGCGTGGTGCGCGAGGAAGCCTTCATCCACCGCCACCTGCGCTGGATGGGCTACCAGCCCGGCCAGCGGCGCGCCTGGATACGCGGCGACGTGGTGTGCGACGCCCGGCCGGCCGATGGCCGCTACTGGTGCTACGACTGGCCGGGCAAGATGCTGATGATGTCGTCCTACCATCTGGCCGGCGCCACCATCGGCGCCTATTGCGACGAGCTGCGCCGTTATGATCCGGTCATTATCCACGCGTATCCTTCGTCCATCGCCGCGATCGCCGCCTGGCTGCATGCGCAGGGCCGGCGCTACGAGGGAGGGGCGCTGCGCGGCATCATGACCTCGTCCGAAACCATGGACGCCGACGTCCGGGCCCAGGTCGAGGCGGTGTTCGGCGTCAAGGTGTTCGACTGGTACGGCCAGGCCGAGCGCGTCGCCGCCATCGCCAACTGCGAGCATGGCAGCTACCACCTGCTGACCGACTACAGCATGGTCGAGCTGCTCGACAACGGCGACGGCACGGCCGAACTGGTGGGCACCAGCCTGAACAACCGGGCCACGGCGCTGGTGCGCTACCGCACCGGCGACCTGGTGCGGATGGGCGAGGGGCCGTGCGCCTGCGGGCGCCAGTTCCCGGTGGTGGCGGCGATCGGCGGCCGCAAGGAACGCGTGATCACCTTGCCGGACGGCCGCCAGATCGGCCGCCTGGACCACGTCTTCAAGGGCGCGGACCAGGTGGTGGAGGGGCAGATCGTGTATCGCGGCCGCGCCCGCTTCGAGCTGAACGTGGTGGCGGCGGCCGGCTTCTCGGCGGCCGACGAGGCCGAACTGGTCGACAACTTCCTGCTGCGCGTGCCGAACGTGACGGTCAGCGTGAACAGGGTGGCGGCGATCCCGCGCGGCGCCAATGGCAAGTTTGAATTTATCTCGTTGCAGGAAGCCGCATGACGGGCCCCTGCAACCACTATCCTGAACAGGCGCGATGAGTAAAATAATTGTGATGGCCGGCACCGGCTTCGACACCATGGGCGGCATTTCGTCGGTGGTCAAAGTGTACCGCGACGCCGGCCTGTTCCAGCGCTATCCCATCGTCTACCTGGCCACCCATTGCGACGGCAGCGCCGCGGCCAAGCTGGGCGCCGCGCTGCGCGCCTACGGCCGCTACCTGTTGATGCTGCTCAGTTTCAAGGTCGGCCTGCTGCACGTGCACGTGGCTTCGCGCGCCAGCTTCTGGCGCAAGATGCCGCTGTTCCTGCTGGCCTTCTTGTTCCGCATTCCGACCATCCTGCACCTGCACGGCGCCGAGTTCGTCATCTTCTACGAGCAGGAGTCCGGCCCGCTGCGGCGCCGCCTGATCCGCGCCGTCTTCAACCGCGCGCGCCGCGTGGTGGTGCTGTCGGACATGTGGAAACAATGGGTGGAAAGCATAGGCGTGCGCGCGCCGGTGCAGGCGATCTACAACCCGGTGATGCTGCCGCCGGCCACCGCATGGTCGGCCCGCGCCAGCGGCCAGTTGCTGTTCCTGGGCCGCCTGGGCAAGCGCAAGGGCACCTACGACCTGGTCGACGCCCTGTCGCGCCTGCCGGCCGCGCCGGAAGCGCTGCTGGGCGGCGACGGCGAGACCGCCCAGACCACCGACTATGCGCGCCAGCGCGGGCTGGGCGACAAGGTCCGCTTGCTGGGCTGGGTCGGCCCGGAGCAGAAGGCCGGCCTGCTGGCCTCGGCGACGATCTACGTGCTGCCGTCCTATAACGAAGGCTTGCCGATGAGCTTGCTGGAAGCGATGGCGGCCGGCATGCCGGTGCTCAGCACCACGGTCGGCGGCATTCCGGAAGCGGTCAGCGACGGCGTCGAAGGCTTCCTGGTGCAGGCCGGCGACATCGACGCGCTGAGCGCGCGCCTGGACCAGCTGCTGGCCGATCCGGCGCTGGCGCAGCGCATGGGCGCGGCCGCGCGGCGCAAGGTGGAAACCACCTTCGCCAGCGGCGCGGTCCTGCCGCGCATCGAACAACTGTACCAAGAACTGGGATTCGCGCGCGCATGAGCACTTTAGGCTGGAAAATCAATCGTTTGAAACTGATGTCGGTGGGCGAGATCGTCTGGCGCGTCGAGCAGATGGCGCGCAAGAAGGCCAGCAAGTTCGGCCTCGGCCTGGCGGCCCGGCCGCCGCTGCCTGCGCTGCCGGGTTCGCTGCCGCGCTTCCTGCCGGACGGCGCCCAGGGCGGCGACGCCGCCGCGCTGCTGGCCGCGGCCGACGCCATCCTGGCCGGCCGCTGGAATGTGTTCGCCCTGCGCGGCGCGGCGCTGGGCTTCCCGCCGCAATGGAACGTCGACCCCAAGACCGGCACGCAGGCGCCGATGGGCCTGGGCAAGGCCATCGACTACCGCAGCGAGCGCGTGGTGGGCGACATCAAATACCTGTGGGAACCGAGCCGCCACCTGGAACTGGTGACGCTGGCGCAAGCCTGGCGCGCCAGCGGCGAGCAGCGCTACGCCGACGGCGCCCGCGCGCTGCTGCAATCGTGGTTCGACCAATGCCCGTATCCGCAGGGCGTGCACTGGACCAGTTCGCTTGAACTGGCGGTGCGCCTGCTGAACTGGGCCTTCGCCTGGGAACTGCTGGGCGGCGCGGCCTCGCCGCTGTTCGCCGGCGCCGACGGCCAGCGCTTCCAGCGCCAGTGGCTCGACAGCGTCTACCAGCACTGCCATTTCATCCAGGGCTATTTCTCGCGCCACTCGTCGGCCAACAACCACCTGTTCGGCGAGTACATGGGCTTGTTCGTCGCCAGCCTGGTGTGGCCGTGCTGGCCGGACTCGGCGCGCTGGCTGGCGCTGTCCAAGCGCGGCCTGGAAGTGGAGGCGCTCAAGCAGAACACCGCCGACGGCGTCAACAAGGAACAGGCGGTGTACTACCAGCACGAAGTGATGGACATGATGCTGCTGTGCCACCTGGTGGGGCAGGCGCACGGCGTGGCGTTCGCGCCGGCCTACCTGCAGCGGCTGGAAAAACTGGCCGACTTCCTGGCCGCGCTGCTGGACGCCGGCGGCCACATGCCGATGACCGGCGACGCCGACGACGCCCAGATGGTGCGGCTGGCGCACGAGGCCGGCTGGTCGCCGTACCGCTCGCTGCTGGCCAGCTGCGCGCTGCTGTTCGGCCGCGCCGACTTCAAGCGCAAGGCCGGCGCGCTGGACGGCAAGACCCGCTGGCTGTTCGGCGACGCCGGCCAGCAGCGCTGGGACAGCCTGACACCGGCCGGCGCCGAGCAGCCGGTCATGGCCTTCCCCGAAGGCGGCTACTACCTGCTGGGCCAGCGCTTCGGCGGCGCCGACGAGGTGCGCCTGGTGGCCGACTGCGCGCCGCTCGGCTATCTGTCGATCGCCGCCCACGGCCACGCCGACGCGCTGGCGTTCACGCTGTCGCTGGGCGGCGAGGAATTCCTGATCGATCCCGGCACCTACGCCTACCACACGCAAAAATCCTGGCGCGATTACTTCCGCAGTACTGCGGCGCACAATACCGTGTGCGTCGATCACCGCGACCAGTCCGAAATCGGCGGCAATTTCATGTGGCTGCGCAAGGCCAACGCGCGCCTGATCGCGCACCAGCCGGACGGCGCGCTGCAGCGCTTCGAGGGCGAGCACGATGGCTATCAGTGCCTGGCCGATCCGGTCACGCACCGCCGGGTGGTCGAGTTCGATACGAACAGAAATACCCTCGTTGTCAAAGACATATTACAATGTCGGGGTTCGCATCATGTTGCACTGCACTGGCAACTGGCGGAAGGTTGCCGTACTGAATTAAACGACGGCGTGGTGCGGGTGCTGGGCCGGCGCAGCGAGTTGCAGCTGCGTTGCGGCTTCGGCGGCGGCGCCGAAGTGTTGCGGGGCAGCGACAAGCCGATCGGCGGCTGGATCTCGCGCCGCTTCGACGAAAAAACCGCTATCGACACGCTGCGATGGCAAGGTACCGTAGACGGTACGACAGAAATAGTGACTGAGCTGCGGCTGCTGGTAAATTCCACGCCGGACGCGGTTCAGGTAGTAAATTAATGGTGGCATCGACAATTCATTGAGGAGTGTATTTTGAAAATCAGTATCTTTGGCCTGGGCTATGTGGGCGCAGTATCCGCCGGTTGTCTCGCCACCGACGGTCATGAAGTGGTCGGCGTCGATCCCAACCGCACCAAGGTCGACCTGATCAACCAGGGCACGACTCCCATCATCGAAAAAGACATCGGCGAAATGATCGCCGCCACCGTCAAGTCCGGCCACCTGCGCGCCACGGTCGACGTGCACGACGCCGTGATGAACACCGACATGTCGCTGATCTGCGTCGGCACGCCGTCGCAGCTGAACGGCAACCTCGACCTGAGCCATGTGCGCAAGGTGTGCGAGCAGATCGGCGCCGCGATCAAGGAAAAGACCAGCTTCCACGTCGTCGTCGCGCGCAGCACCATGCTGCCGGGCTCGATGAGCAGCGTGGTCATCCCGACGCTGGAAGCGGCTTCCGGCAAGAAAGCCGGCGTCGATTTCGGCGTCTGCAACAACCCTGAATTCCTGCGCGAAGGCACGGCCGTCTACGATTACTACCATCCGCCGAAGACCGTGATCGGCGAGAGCGACGAGAAGGCCGGCGCCATGCTGGTCCAGCTGTACGAGAAAATGGACGCCCCGCTGGTGCGTACCAACGTCGAGACGGCCGAGATGGTCAAGTACACCGACAACACCTGGCACGCCGTCAAGGTGGCGTTCGCCAACGAGATCGGCAACATCTGCAAGGCGGTCGGCATCGACGGCCACAAGGTGATGGAGATCTTCTGCCAGGACACCAAGCTCAACCTGTCGTCCTACTACATGAAGCCGGGCTTCGCCTTCGGCGGCTCCTGCCTGCCGAAAGATGTGCGCGCGCTGACCTACAAGGCGCGCAGCCTGGACCTGGACTTGCCACTGCTGAACTCGGTGCTGCCATCGAACCAGAAGCAGGTCGAAAAAGGCTTGAAGATGATCATGGACAAGGGCGCGCGCAAGGTCGGCATCCTCGGCTTCTCGTTCAAGGCCGGCACCGACGACCTGCGCGAATCGCCGCTGGTCGACGTCATCGAGCACCTGCTGGGCAAGGGCTACGAACTGAAGCTGTACGACAAGAACGTCAACCTGGCCGCGCTGACCGGCGCCAACCAGGACTACATCCTCAACCACATTCCGCACATCTCCAAGCTGATGGTCGATTCGATGGACGAAGTGCTGGCCTTCGCCGACACCATCGTCATCGGCAACGGCGCGGCCGAGTTCAAGACCGTGCCGGGCCAGCTGAAGCCGGGCCAGAACCTGGTCGACCTGGTGCGCATCAGCGCCGAGCAAAGCGGGGGGCAGTACGATGGCATCTGCTGGTAAGCGCCGCGTCCTGATCCTGGTCGAGAACCTGCCGTCGCCGTTCGACCGGCGGGTCTGGCAGGAGGCCACCACGCTGCACGCCAACGGCTACCTGGTGTCCATCATCTGCCCGACCGGCAAGGGCTATGAAAGCCGCTACGAGGAAATCGACGGCATCCACATCCACCGCTACAGCCTGCCGCTGGAGGCGGAGGGTGCGAAGGGCTATCTGGTCGAATACTCGCTGGCGCTGTTCCACACCTTCCGCCTGGCGTGGAAGGTGCATTTCGCGCGCGGCTTCGACGTCATCCACGCCTGCAATCCGCCCGATCTGCTGTTCCTGATCGGCGGCTTCTTCAAGCTGACGATGGGCAAGAAGTTCCTGTTCGACCACCACGACATCAACCCGGAGCTGTACGAGGCCAAGTTCGGCCGCCGCGATTTCTTCTACAAGCTGATGGTGCTGTTCGAGCGCTGGTCGTTCAAGACCGCCGACGTCTCGATCGCCACCAACGAGTCGTACAAGAAAATCGCCATCGAGCGCGGCGGCATGCCGGCCGACAAATGCTACGTGGTGCGCAGCGGACCCAAGCTGGACCGCCTGCGCGTGCTGCCGCCGGTGCCCGAGCTCAAGCGCGGCCGCCAGTTCCTGGTCGGCTACGTCGGCGTGATGGGCGCGCAGGAAGGCATCGACCTGCTGCTGCAGGCCGCGCAATACCTGATCCAGACCATGGGCCGCACCGATGTGCAGTTCGGCCTGGTCGGCGGCGGCACGTCGCTGGAGCAGATGAAGCAGATGGCGGCCGACATGGGCATCGCCGACTACGTCACCTTCACCGGCCGCGTGCCGGACCAGCAGCTGCTGGAAATGCTCAACACCGCCGACGTCTGCGTCAACCCGGACGTGGCCAACGACATGAACGACAAGTCGACCATGAACAAGATCATGGAGTACATGGCGCTGGGCAAACCGATCGTGCAGTTCGACCTGGTCGAAGGCAAGGTGTCGGCGCAGGAGGCCTCGCTGTACGCGCTGAAGAACGACCCGGTCGACATGGCGCGCAAGATCGTCGAGCTGCTGGACGATCCGGCGCAGCGCGAACGCATGGGCGCCTACGGCCGCCACCGCGTGGTCAACGAGCTGGAATGGGAATACGAAGCGCCGAAACTGCTGGCCGCCTACGAGCGCCTGTACTCGGCCCATGCGCCGCTGCCTGGCGCGGTCTCGTCGTTACGGAAAGAGGGCAAATGAAGATACTAGTGACTGGCGGTATGGGCTACATCGGCTCGCATACCGTGGTGGAATTGCTGGCGGCCGGCCACGAGGTGGTGGCGCTGGACAACCTGTCCAACGCCAAGGCCTCGGTGCAGCAGCGCGTCGAGCGCATCGCCGGCAAATCGTTCACCTTTGTCGACGCCGACGTGCGCGACCGCGCCGCGGTGGAGGCGGTGTTCGCCGCCCACCGCCTCGATTCGGTGATCCATTTCGCCGGCCTGAAGGCGGTCGGCGAATCGGTCGAGCAGCCGCTGCGCTACTACGACAACAACGTCACCGGCAGCCTGGTGCTGTTCGAGTGCATGGCCAAGGCCGGCGTCAAGTCGCTGGTGTTCAGCTCCTCGGCCACGGTGTACGGCGACCCGGCCTCGGTGCCCATCCTCGAACACTTCCCGCTGTCGGCCACCAATCCCTACGGCCGCAGCAAGCTGATGATCGAAGAGATGTTGCGCGACCTGTACAAGGCCGACCCGAGCTGGAGCATCGCGCTGCTGCGCTACTTCAACCCGGTCGGCGCGCACGCCAGCGGCCTGATCGGCGAAGAGCCGAACGGCATCCCCAACAACCTGGTGCCTTACATCGCCCAGGTGGCCGACGGCAGCCGCGAGCGCCTGTCGGTGTACGGCAGCGATTATCCGACGCCGGACGGCACCGGCCTGCGCGACTACATCCACGTGGTCGACCTGGCGCTGGGCCATTTGGCCACGTTGTCCAAGCTGGCGACGGGCAGCGGCATTTTTACCTACAATCTGGGAACCGGCCGCGGTAACAGCGTGCTGGAAATGGTGCGCGCCTTCGAAGCCGCCAGCGGACGTCCCGTGCCCTACCAGTTGGTGGCGCGCCGTCCCGGCGACATCGCCGCCTGCTATGCGGACGCCAGCCTGGCCGAACGCGAGCTGGGCTGGAAGGCGCAGCGCAATGTCGAACAGATGTGCGCCGATTCCTGGCGCTGGCAAACCACGCCTACTGAATAGGAACTTCCCATGAAAGCAATGATACTTGCAGCAGGCAAGGGCACGCGCGTGCGCCCCCTGACTTACGATTTGCCCAAGCCCATGATCCCTATCCTGGGCAAGCCGGTGATGGCCTATCTGATCGAGCATCTGCACAAGTATGGCGTGACGGAGATCATGGTCAACGTCAGCTATTTGCATGAGAAGATAGAAGAGTATTTCGGCGAGGGCCACCAGTACGACGTCCAGATCGGCTACTCCTTCGAGGGCTATACCACCGACGACGGCGAGGTCGTGCCGCAGCCTTTGGGCTCGGCCGGCGGCATGAAGAAGATCCAGGAGTTCGGCGGCTTCTTCGACGACACCACCATCGTGCTGTGCGGCGACGCGCTAATCGACCTCGACATCAAGTCGGCGCTGTTCGAGCACCGCCGCAAGGGCGCGCTGGCCTCGGTCATCACCAAGGAAGTGCCGTGGGATAAGGTCTCCAGCTACGGCGTGGTGGTCACGGACGCCGACGGCCGCATCACCGAGTTCCAGGAAAAGCCCAGCCAGCAGGAAGCCAAGTCCAATTTCGTCAGCACCGGCATCTACATCTTCGAACCGGAGGTGATCGACCTGATCCCGTCGGGCCAGACCTTCGACATCGGCTCCCAGCTGTTCCCGCTGCTGGCCGAGAAGGGCATGCCGTTCTACGCCCAGACCCGCAACTACAACTGGATCGACATCGGCAGCGTCACCGATTACTGGGAAACCTGCCAGAGCGTGCTGATGGGCGAAGTGGCCCACCTGCACATGCCCGGCATCCAGATCAACGACGGCCTGTGGGTCGGCCTGAACACCAGCATCGACTGGGAGGGTACGACCATCGAGGGCCCGGTCTACATCGGTTCCGGCACCCGCGTCGAGGCCGGCGTGCACATCGTCGGCCCGACCTGGATCGGCCACGGCAGCCACATCTGCGCCGGTGCCAAGGTCGTGCGCAGCGTGCTGTTCGAGTACACTCGCGTGTTACCGAATGTTTCGTTAAATGAAATGATCGTGTTTAAGGACTATAGTGTCGACCGCGCCGGCGAGATGAAGCACGTCTCCGAGACCGATCCCGATTCGTGGGCCAATGCCCGCGACCGCCGCAGCAAGCGCCGCACCGAACAGAGCAATGAACTAACAGATAAGAGAATCAGAGCATGAAAATTTACCCAGTGATCCTGTCGGGCGGTTCCGGCACCCGTTTGTGGCCGCTGTCGCGCGCCGTGCTGCCCAAGCAGCTGCTGCCGCTGGTGTCGGACCGCACCATGTTGCAGGACACCGCGCTGCGCCTGAACGGCCGGCCGCAGATGATGGCGCCGCTGGTGGTGTGCGGCAACGAGCACCGCTTCCTGGTCGCCGAGCAGATGCGCGAGATCGGCATCTCTCCGCTGGGCATCCTGCTGGAACCGATAGGCCGCAACACCGCGCCGGCCGTGGCCGCCGCCGCCCACTACCTGCGCGCGATCGACGCCGACGCGGTCATGCTGGTGCTGCCGGCCGACCACGTGATTGACAACGTCGACGCCTTCTACGCCGCCATCGAACACGCTTGCGCCATGGTGGACGGCGGCGCGCTGGCCACCTTCGGCATCGTGCCGACCGCGCCGGAAACCGGCTACGGCTACATCCAGAGCGGCAAGCCGGCCGCCGCCGCGCAGTGCTACAGCGTCGACCGCTTCGTCGAGAAGCCGGACCGCGCCACCGCCGAAGGCTTCGTCGCCGCCGGCAACTACTACTGGAACAGCGGCATGTTCCTGTTCCGCGCCGACAGCTACCTGAAGGAATTGCAGGAATACGCGCCGGCCATCGCCAGCGCCACCGAGTCGGCCGTCAACAAGGATTACCGCGACCTCGACTTCTGCCGCCTGGACGAAGCCTCGTTCACCTCCTGCCCGTCCGACTCGATCGACTACGCGGTGATGGAGCACACCCGCCACGCCATCGTGGTGCCGGCCGACATCGGCTGGAACGACGTCGGCTCGTGGTCGGCGCTGTGGGAAGTGCAGCCGCAGGACGCCCAGGGCAACGCCACCCGCGGCGACGTCTACCTGGACGACGTCAGCGGTTCGCTGGTGCGCGCCGAGAGCCGCATCGTGGCCGTGGTCGGCGTCAAGGACGTGGTCGTGGTGGAAACCAACGACGCCGTGCTGGTCTGCCACAAGGACCAGGTGCAGCGCGTCAAGAACATCGTCGAGCACCTGAAGACCAAGCAGCGCACCGAGCACCTGCACCACACCAAGGTCTACCGTCCATGGGGCTGCTACGAGGGCATCGACATCGGCGAGCGCTTCCAGGTCAAGCGCATCACGGTCAACCCGGGCGGCAAGCTGTCGCTGCAGATGCACCATCACCGCGCCGAACACTGGATCGTCGTCAGCGGCACGGCCCGCGTGACCTGCGGCGACCAGGTGACGCTGCTGACCGAGAACGAATCGACCTATATCCCGATCGGCACCACGCACCGCCTGGAAAATCCGGGCAAGCTGCCGCTGCACCTGATTGAAGTCCAGTCCGGCAGCTACCTGGGCGAGGACGACATCGTCCGCCTGGAAGACGTCTACCAGCGCGCCTGATGCGCTATCGCGGCGGCCCCTGCTGAACAGCGCGGCCGCCGTTTTCCCGTCTTGGCGTAGGCCGCTTCCTACGCCGCCTGCAACACCTCCGCCTTCCCCTGTTTTTCCCTCTCGGCGCCCGTAGCGGGCCCGCGCGCGCGCCTGGCGGGCGCGGCCACGCGCGATTGCGGTTCGCTTAACACTGGCATTTCAGCCATGCTAGGATCGATTGGCAGTATCGGGACAACCGGCGGCAGCGCATGCCGTGGCCGCCTTTTTTTTAAGGAGGTGATGTATGAAGCGTACACAAACCGTCATGGCGGCGATGCTATTGGCCGCGGCCGCCGGCCTGCCATGGGCGCAGGCTGCCGACATCAGCCAGGGCGTGCAAACCCTGGATCTGAGCAGCGGCAGTGCCGTACTCAAGCACGAGTTCAGCGCCGGCAACGCCGGCAACACATTCCACGACCGCTACGATTTCACGGCCAGCACGGGGCAGTCGCTGGGGGCGTTTGTCTCCAGCCTGAACCTCGCCGACCTGAACCTGGGCGGCGCGTCCTTCGACAGTTTCGAGATCTATAACTCGGCCGGCTTTTCGCTCGACGGCACCAAGCAGTCGGCGCCGGACGCGGCGGTCGAAGTCTGGGCCGTGAGCACCCCGCACCTGATCGCCGACAGCTACTACCTGCTGGTCAACGGCACCGTGCGCAACGGCGCCGCCGGCAACTACGTGGGGGCGGTCGCGGTCAGTCCGGTGCCGGAACCCTCGTCGGCCGCGATGCTGCTCGGCGGCGTGGGCGTGCTGGGCTGGCTGGCGCGGCGTCGCAAAGCCTGACAATGGCGCTATAATTCAAACGGAAGCTGCCGCTTCCGTTTTTTTTTAATCCATGCGATCGAACCACTTGCGACACTTCTTCCTTTTCCTGGCCGCCATGCTGGCGTTTTCCGGCGCGGCCCGCGCGCAGCACGTGCCGGCCTCCGGCCTTGGCGCCGCCCAATTGGCGGTGGTCATCAACGATGACGAGCCCAACAGCGTCGAAATCGGCGAGTACTACCGCAAGGCGCGCGGCATCCCGGCCGCCAACATGGTGCACGTGCGCATCCCGCACCGGCCCCGCAAGCTCGACGCCGAGCAGTTCGAGGCGCTGAAGGCGCAGATCGACGCCAAGCTGGGCCCGGAGATCCAGGCCGTGCTGATGGTGTGGACCGCGCCGTACGCGGTCGAATGCAATTCGCTGACCTCGGCCTACACGCTGGGCCTGGACAGCAGCCTGTGCGCCAAGAGCTGCGCCCCGAGCAAGCCCAGCAGCTACTACAACTCGCCGTCGGCCCGGCCCTACACCGATTTCCGGATGCGTTTGTCCATGCTGCTGCCGATCGAATCGGTGGAGGCGTCCAAGGCGCTGATCGACCGCGGCGTGCTGGCCGGTTTCGCCATGCCGACCGGCACCGCCTATTTCCTCACCACCAGCGACGCCGCGCGCAGCAGCCGGGCGCGCTTCTTCCCGCGTTCGATGAGCGTGCCGTCCAAGAAGCTGACCATCAAGAACCTGCAGGCCGACAGCATCGAGCAGGTCAGCGACATCATGGTCTACCAGACCGGCCTGACCCACGTGCCCAAGCTGGACACGCTGAAGTTCCTGCCGGGCGCGCTGGCCGACCATCTGACGTCGCAGGGCGGGGAGTTGCTGGCGGATGCGCAGATGAGCAGCCTGCGCTGGCTGGATGCGGGCGCGACGGCCAGCTACGGCACGGTCAGCGAACCGTGCAATCATTGGCAGAAGTTCCCCAATTCGACGGTGCTGCTGGGCCAGTACCTGCGCGGCGGCAGCGCGATCGAAGCCTACTGGAAGAGCGTGGCCTGGCCGGCCCAGGGCGTGTTCATCGGCGAGCCGCTGGCCGCGCCCTACCGCCGCTAAGCCGGCGGCGCCGGACCGCCAGCGCCACCCATGCCAGGCCCGCCAGCCACAGCGCATAGCCTTGCGGCTCCGGCACGGCGGGCAGGGTTTCCACCTGTTCCAGCCACGGCTCGCCGCCCTGGCGCGTCACCATGGACAGCAGCACCGGCTGGCCTGACAACCAGTCGAGCGCTTGCCCCGTTCCTGTCGCCGGGTAGGCGTGCGGCGCCTGCAGCGTGCCGAACCACCACATCCCGGCCTGCGTACCGCCTGGCTGGCGACGATTCCATTCCATCCAATTCTCGTACTCCTGCAGCAGCTGATCGCGCGACAGCATCGGCTTCTCGGTCTGCTCGTTGTCGCGCTCGGCGTCGGTCATGCTGCATGGGTCGTAGAGAAAATCGATATTGATCTTTTTTTTGCCCTGCCTGGTTTCGGCCGGCTTGACGGCCGGTGCCGGTGCTGGCGGGCCGGCGGGGCGGACCTCGGGCGGCGCCTTCAGCGCCAGCATGCAGGCGCCGTTCTGTGGCGCGGCGGCGCGCGCCATCCAGGGACTGAACAGGGCGCAAATGAGCAGGATGGTGCGTAAGGTACTCATGATGCTCGCTCCATGGCGGCAGTCGGGCGATGCGGGGCCCGGATTTTCAAGCCGGCCGGGCGCGGGGGAGGGGCGCGGGCCAGAAGAATGATGCGTCAAAAAATTACAATAAGGTAATTTGAATTGCGTTTAAGTAATAATAGCACGCAGTGGGCCGATAGGCCAGAAAAAGCGGGCGCCGGCATGGAACCATGCCTTAGTCCGAACGGACTAACGCTGTGTCATCAAGGCGTCAATCCCGCGCCTTAATATGCAAAAGGCAATGTTTGCAAACATTTTGTTAAGACTGCCGCGCCGACCTTTTCCATCCCAGGACCCACACATGAAAAAAACTACCCACACGCCCCAAGCCCAGGCTGCCGCTACGCCGGGCCGGCGCACCATCATCGCTGCCGCCCTGATGGCGGGCCTGTCGGCGCCGGCCTTCGGCGCATCGCCGGTTGTGATCAGCCAGGTGTACGGCGGCGGCGGCAACTCCGGCGCCACCATCAAGAATGACTTCATCGAACTGTTCAACCGCGGCGACGTGCCGGTCAGCCTGAGCGGCTGGAGCGTGCAGTACGCCAGCGCCGCCGGCTCCTCGTGGCAAGTGACCAAGATCAGCGGCAACCCGGTGCTGCAGCCCGGCCAGTACTACCTGGTCCAGGAAGCGGCCGGCACCGGCCCCGGCAGCGCGCTGGTCCCGGACACCACCGGCACCATCCCGATGAGCGGCACGGCCGGCAAGGTCGCGCTGGTCAACGACGGCAACGCCCTGGCCGGCGCCGCGCCAAGCGGCGCCACGCTGGTCGACCTGCTGGGCTTTAACGCCGGCTACTTCGAAGGCACGAACGGCCCCGGCCTGACCAACACCACCGCCGCGCTGCGCGCCAACGGCGGCTGCACCGACACCGACAACAACGGCAGCGACTTCGCCACCGGCGCGCCGAATCCGCGCAACACCTCCACGCCGGTGCACCTGTGCAGCGTTCCGACCGCGCCGCCTATCGTCGCCAGCTGCCCGGCCAACCTGGCCATGGCGGTCGGCTCCGCCGGCAGCGCCGACCTGAGCGCCACCGACGCCGACGGCACCGTCAACAACGCCGTCATCACCTCGACCCCGGTGCCGGGCATCAGCCTGGTCAACTTCCTGGCCGCGAGCGCCGCCGGCGGCACCGCCACCGCCAGCCTGAACGTGGCCCCCAGCGTGCCGCAGGGCAGCTACCCGGTCGTCGTGCGCTTCGACAACGACCAGTCGCAGCAAGCCAGCTGCACCATCGGCGTCACCGTTGCCGCGCCGGCCGGCGTCACCCACAGCATTCCGCAAATCCAGGGCGCGGGCGAGACCAGCCCCTACGCCGGCACCGTGCAAACCACCGAAGGCGTGGTCACGGCCAAGGTCGGCTCCGGCTTCTTCATCCAGGACGCGGCCGGCGACGGCAATCCGCAGACCTCGGACGGCATCTTCGTCTACACCACCGCCGCCAACACCGGCACCGTCAAGGTGGGCGACCAGGTGCGCATCACCGGCAGCGTGACCGACTACGCGCCGGTCGCCGGCGGCCACGCCTACACCGAGCTGCAGAACATCACCGCCATCGTCAAGACCGGCAGCGGCATCGCCGTCACGCCGACCAACATCCAGCTGCCGTACGCCAACCTGGGCCAGGTCGAAGGCATGCTGGTGCGCTTCACCAACGCGCTGACCGTGTCGCAGCTGGAATTCCTCGGCGACCGCGGCGAAGTGACGCTGTCGGCCGGCCGCCTGGAAGCGCCGACCAACCACTACGCCGCCGGCTCGAACGAAGCCAAGGCGCTGGCCACCGCCAACGCGCAAAGCCAGATCGTGCTGGACGACGGCGTCTTCGTCACCCCGGCCACGATTCCTTACCTGGGCGCCGACGGCTCGCTGCGCGCCGGCGACACCGTGTCCGACCTGACCGGCGTGGTCGACTTCGGCGCCAAGGGCGGCGGCGGCGCGGGCTTCAAGCTGCAGCCGACCGTGGCGCCGGTGTTCTCGCAAGACAATCCGCGTACCGCGCCGCCGGCCCTGGCGGCAGGCAACATCAAAGTGGCCAGCGCCAACGTGCTGAACTACTTCACCACCTTCACCAACGGCGAAGATGTCGAAGGCCGCACCGGCCAGGGTTGCTCGCTGGGCGCCAGCATCAGCAAGTCCAACTGCCGCGGCGCCGACAACCTGAACGAGTTCAAGCGCCAGAACGCCAAGATCGTCGGCGAACTGAAAGCCATCGACGCCGACGTCTTCGGCCTGATGGAAATCCAGAACAGCGGCGAGTACACGGTGGGCTACCTGGTCAAGGCGCTCAATGAAGCGATCTCGCCGGGCACCGGCTTCCAGACCTACGCGGTCGTGCCTAAACCGGCCGCCACCGGCACCGACGCTATCCGCGTGGCGATGATCTACAAGCCGGCCACGCTGACCATGGTGGGCGGCGCGCTGTCCGACGCCGACGCCGTCAACAACCGTCCGCCGATGGCGCAGACCTTCGTCGCCGCCAACGGCGCCAAGTTCTCGCTGATCGTCAACCACCTGAAATCGAAGGGCAGCTGCCCGGGCGGTTCCGGCGCCGACGCCGACAAGGGCGACGGCCAGAGCTGCTGGAACGCCACCCGCGTCCTGCAGGCCAATCGCCTGGTCAACACCTTCGCGCCGCAAGTGGCGGCCGCCGCCGGCGACGCCCGCGTGCTGATGATCGGCGACTTCAACTCCTACGGCATGGAAGACCCGATCAAGGTCATCACCGACAAGGGCTACGTCAACCAGCTGGAGCGTTACGTACGCGGCAGCGGCGCCATGCCTTATTCCTTCGTCTTCAACGGCGAGGCGGGCTATCTGGACCACGCGCTGGCCAGCCCGGCGCTGAGCCCGTCGGTGGCCGACGCCGCCGAATGGCATAACAACGCCGACGAGCCGACCGTGATCGACTACAACACCGACGGCAAGCCGGAAGACAAGTACACCGCCGCACCGTACCGCGCTTCCGACCACGATCCCGTGGTCATCAGCCTGAACCTGGCGGCGCCATACAGCGATGTCAGCGCCAGCGTCAAGTCGGCCGCCACCGGCCTGGTGTTCAACCGCGGCACCGGCAAGTACACGTCGACGTTCTCGATCACCAACAGCGGCGGCGCCGCGCTCACCGGTCCGTTCCAGGTCGAGTTCGACGGTCTGCCGGCCGGCGTCACCCTGGCCAACGCCAGCGGCAGCCATGCGGGCGCGCCTTACATCACGGTCAACGCCGCCACGCTGGCGCCGGGCGCCACCGTCTCCTTCGCGCTGAGCTTCAGCAAGACGGGCGCGGCCAACATCAGCTACACCACCAAAGTTTTCAGCGGCAATTTCTAAGGATATGACCATGTTCAAACCAAACTTCTCCCTGACCCTGCGCAACGCGGCCCTGGTGCTGGCGCTGGGCGCCTGCGGCCTGGCGTCGGCCCAGACGCTGCACGTCGAACTCAACACCGCGTCGCTGGCCAACACCGGCTTCATCGACCTGCAATTCAATCCGGGCAACTCGCCGGTGGTGTTCGCCAGCGCCACCATTAGCCATCTGAACGGCTTCGGCGACCTCAGCGGCGTGGAGCTGCTGGGTGACGTGCAGCAGCAGGGCGGTGGCTTTGTATTCGGCAATACCACCAGCTACAACGACCTGTTCCAGGCCGTCTCCTTCGGCGGCAAGGTCAGCTTCGACGTCACCTTCGGCGGCTTGCCCGACCCGGCGGCGTCTGGCATCGAGAGCAAGTTCGCGGTGTCGCTGTATGGCGCCGACCGCACCACGGCGCTGGGCAACTACAAGCAGCTGGACGGCACGCTGATGTCGTTCAGCTGGGCGCCGACCGCCGGCGCCGGCGTGCTGACGTCGGAGATCACCGACAGCACGATCGCCAGCATCAGCGCGGTACCGGAACCGTCGAGCTGGGCCATGCTGGGCGCCGGTGTGATGCTGGTCGGCGTCGCCCGTCGCCGCAAGCTCGCCGCCTGAGCTTAGCGGCCGCAAGGCTGCAAAAAAACGACACCTGCGGGTGTCGTTTTTTGCGTTTAGACCGCCGCTTCTAAACCGCCGCTAACGCAGGCGGGCGCTCGATAGGCAACGGATATATATCGCGAAACTCTAAATCCGCGATGGAAATCATATTAGTAATGCCAGATTGCTTGTTGCATAGTGCTTCCTTTACACGGATTTGCCATGCGACCCGCCCATATCCTTGTCATTGAAAACGAGCCTGCGATCCAGGAACTCATCGCCCTGAACCTGAGCATGGCGGGGCACACCGTCAGCCGCGCGCGCGATGCCGAAAGCGCGCTGCTGATGCTGGACGACAGCCTGCCGACGATGCTGATGACGGACTGGAACCTGCCCGGCCAGTCCGGCCTGTCGCTGATACGCCGCCTGCGCGGACACGCCCGCACGCGCGACCTGCCCATCATCATGGTGACGGCCCGCTGCGGCGAGCCGGACAAGATCATGGCGCTGGAAAGCGGCGCCGACGACTACATGACCAAGCCCTTCAGCCCGCGCGAGATGGTGGCCCGCGTGCACGCGCTGCTGCGCCGCCTGCAGGCGCCGGCCGCGCCGCAGCCGGCCGACGCGGTGCAGATGGCCGGCCTGCGGCTCGATCCGCACACGCTGCGGGTGACGGCCGGCGCCCGCGAACTGGCCATGGGCCGGGTCGAATTCAAGCTGCTCAACTTCCTGATGAACCACCCGGAGCGGGTCCACACCCGCGCCCAGCTGCTCGACCAGGTGTGGGGCAACGCCGTCTACCTCGACGAGCGCACCGTGGACGCCCACGTCGGCCGCCTGCGCAGCGCGCTCCAGCCCAGCGGCCACCAGGAGCATATCGAAACCGTGCGCGGCAGCGGCTACCGCTTCGTCGCCTGGGAGCAGGGCGCCCGGGCCATCCGTGAGGCGGCCCGGGCCTGACGATGGAGCCATTGATCATCCTCAGCAAGATGGAGCAGGAATACCTGCTGCACGCCATCGAAGCGGTGCTGCCGCTGCGCCAGGCCCGCCAGTTCTGCCTGTGGACCCAGGGCCAGTTCCAGGCGCTGCTGCCGCACCGCATCATGGTGTGCCTGCAGTTCGGCCCGCAGGACGAGCTGCAGCACGTCGAATGCATGCACAGCACGGTGCTCGACGCCGGCCTGCTGGCGCGGCTGGGCGGCAAGACCGACGGCCTGGCGCTGCGCCTGGCCCGCCACTGCCGCGACGGCCAGCGGCTGCCGGCCATGCTGGACGCCAGCTCCGCCGGGCAGGACGGCGGCGCGCGCCAGCCGCTGGCGCCCTTCATCGACGAGCTGCGCGAGCTGGGCCTGGACAATCTGCTGATCCACGGCACCGAGCGCCTGCCGGGCGGCGCCACCTTCTTCGTGCTGTTCGGCCTGCCGCATCGTCCGCGCCCGCGCCACGCCTACTTCCTCGAACTGCTGCTGCCGTATCTGCACCTGACGCTGCAGCGCGTCGGCCAGCAGCAGCGCCAGGCCCGCGCCGGCGCGCTGGCACGGCCGGCCAGCGCGCGCGAACTGGAAATCCTGCACTGGGTGCGCGAGGGCAAGAGCAACGAGGAAATCGGCCTGATCCTCGGCATCAGCGGCCTGACAGTGAAGAACCATCTGCAGCGGCTGTACCGCCTGCTGGGCGTGTCCAACCGCGCCCACGCCATCGCGCGCGGCATGGCGCTGCACCTGCTCGACCAGCCGTGGACGCCGCTGGCCAGGGCCGCCTGAGCGAAACCGTCGCAGTCTCCCGGCACGCTTGCAAGAAAAGGTTGTCTGCTATGCAAACCGCATGGTAGCCTCTGACTTCTTGCCAGTAGGCGTGTGGTGCATTAAGGAGTCGTTCGGATGGAAGTTGCAAAGAATCACCGTCAGACCGCAGCTCACAAGGCTGGCGGCTTTACCCTGCTGGAATTGCTGGTCGTTATCGTGATCATCGGTTTGCTGGCGGCGTACGTCGGTCCCAAGTATTTTGCCCAGCTGGGCAAGTCGGAAGTGACCATCGCCAAGGCGCAGATCGAGGCGTTTGAAAAATCGCTGGACACCTACCGCCTGGACGTGGGCCGCTACCCGACCACCGAGGAAGGCCTGGCCGCATTGCTGGTGGCGCCGCCCACGGCGGGCGCCAAGTGGAACGGCCCCTACCTGAAGAAGGGCGTGCCGCGCGACCCATGGGGCCATGACTACGTCTACAAGGCGCCGGGCGCCAAGGCCGAGTTCGACATCACTTCGCTCGGCCGCGACGGCAAGGCCGGCGGCACCGGCGAAGACGCCGACATCACTTCCCAATAAGTCTCGCCGTCCAGGAAAGCCGTCCATGCAGTTCGATGTCCGCACCTTGTCGGCCGATATGGCCATCTCGCATCTGGTGATCGACGGCCGGGACGAGGCCGATGCGCGCCGCCAGGTGGAGGCGCGCGGCCTGTACGTCAGCGCCATCGCCCCGGTACGCGGCAGCCTCGGCCTGCGCGGCGGCAAGGCGCGCGGCAAGGGCCTCTCGCTGGTGCTGTTCAGCCAGGAACTGCTGGCGCTGCTGACCGCCGGCCTCGGCATCGTCGAGGGCCTGGAGGCGCTGCTGGAAAAGGAAACCAGCCCCGTCACGCGCAGCGTGCTGGAGCGCCTGCTGGCCGGCCTGCGCGAAGGCCAGCGCTTCTCCGCCGTGCTGGCCGAGCAGCCCGAACTGTTCCCGCCGCTGTACATCGGCATCGTCAAGGCGGCCGAGGGTACGTCGGACCTGCCGCGTTCGCTGTCCCGCTTCATCGACTACCAGCAGCGCATCGACCTGGTGCGCGGCAAGCTGGTGTCGGCCGCGATCTATCCCTGTATTTTGCTGCTGGTCGGCGGCGGCGTCAGCCTGTTCCTGATCGGCTACGTCGTGCCGCGCTTCGCCGAGGTCTACCAGGGCGCCGGCCGCAACCTCCCGTGGCTGTCGCAGCAGATGCTGAACTGGGGCCAGTTCGCCGGCGCCCACACCACGCTGCTGCTGGGCGGCATCGCCGCCGTGCTGGCCGCGCTGGCGCTGGGCGTGCGCCAGCTGATGGGTAGCGGCGGCATGCTGCGCCTGCTGGGACGCCTGCCCGGCATCGGCGAGCGGGTGCGCATCTACGAACTGTCGCGGCTGTACCTGACGCTGGGCATGCTCAGCGAGGGCGGCATCACCATCGTGCACGCGATCGAAACCGTGCAGGGCATGGTGTCGGCCGGCATCCGCCAGAACCTGCAGGCGGCGCGCGCCGCCATCGAATCGGGCCTGCCGCTGTCGACCGCCTTCGAGGCCAACCAGCTGACCACGCCGATCTCGCTGCGCATGCTGCGCGTGGGCGAGCGCACCGGCGACATGGGACCGATGCTGACCCAATCCGCGGCTTTCTACGACGGCGAAATCAGCCGCTGGATAGAACGCTTCACACGAACCTTCGAGCCGCTGCTGATGGCCGCCATCGGCCTGGTGGTCGGCGCCATCGTGGTGCTGCTGTATATGCCGATTTTCGATCTGGCCGGAGACATGTCATGACGGCCCACGCCACCCCCATCATCGCCGGCGCGGCGCCTGTTCCCGCGCTCGATACCGCACTGGTCGCGCGCGCGCGCCACCTGCGCCAGCAATCCAAGCGCACGCTGGTCGAAGAACTGGTCGCGCTGAGCGGCCTGGAAGCGCGCCTGGTGGTGCAGGCGCTGGCGCAGCCGTTCGGCATGGCGGTGCTGGAGACCATCGACATGCTGGCCTACACGCCGGCCTTCGATTTGCTGCCGCTGTCGCAGGCCTTGGCGCGTCACTGCGTGCTGCTGCGCGCGCACGACGGCACGGTGGTCGGCGTGATCGCCGATCCCTTCGACCTCGATCTGCAAACCTGGCTGGGCACGCAGGCGCGCGCCACGCCGCACGCGCCGCTGCACACGCGGCTGGCGCTGCAGGCCGACATCCAGGCCTATCTGTCGAAGCAGGAGGAATCGGCGCGCGCCACCGACACGCTGCTGCCCGGCGCCAGCGAGGGCCGGCGCGACGGCAAGACCGCCGCCGTGCTGTCGTTCGCCTCGGTGTCGGAAGCGGCCAGCCCGGCCGTCCGCCTGGTCAACTCGACGCTGTACGACGCGCTGAAAGCCGGCGCCTCCGACATCCACCTGGAAAGCACGGCCGGCGGCCTGGCGGTCAAGTACCGCGTCGACGGCGTGCTCGATCACGCCACCTCGGTCAACGGCATCGACGTCGCCGAGCAGATCATCTCGCGCCTGAAGGTGCTGGCGGAGCTGGACATCGCCGAGCGCCGCGTGCCGCAGGACGGCAGCTTCCGCGTCGAAGCCAACGCGCGTGAGATCGACCTGCGCGTCTCCATCATGCCGAGCATCCACGGCGAGGACGCGGTGATCCGTATTCTCGACAAGCGCGCCATGATCGAAGCCTACGGCTCGCTGACGCTGGAAGCGCTGGGCTTCGACGCGCCGTCGCTGGCCACGCTGCGCGTGCTGGCGCAGGAAGCCTACGGCATGCTGCTGGTGACGGGGCCCACCGGTTCCGGCAAGACCACCACGCTGTACGCGGCGCTGACCGAGATCCACAACGGCCGCGAGAAGATCATCACCATCGAGGATCCGGTCGAGTACCAGCTGCCCGGCATCCTGCAAATCCCGGTCAACGAGAAGAAGGGCCTGACCTTCGCCAAGGGCTTGCGCTCCATCCTGCGCCACGACCCGGACAAGATCATGGTCGGCGAGATCCGCGACCGCGAGACGGCGGAAATCGCCGTGCAGTCCGCGCTGACGGGCCACCTGGTGCTGACCACCGTCCACGCCAACAACGTGTTCGACGTGTTCGGCCGCTTCACGCACATGGGCATCGATCCGTATGCCTTTGTGTCGGCGCTGAACGGCATCTGGGCGCAGCGCCTGGTGCGCATCAACTGCCCGCACTGCGCGGCGCAGTACACGCCGGACGACCACGAGCTGGCCAGCGTCGGCCTGGCGCGCGCCGACGTCTACGATTACCGCTTCATGCAGGGCAAGGGCTGCGGCGATTGCCGCGGCACCGGCTACAAGGGCCGCCGCTCGATCGCCGAGATCCTGACGCTGAACGACGAGATCCGCGAGCTGATCGTCGACAAGCGGCCGATCCGCCAGATCAAGCAGGCCGCTTACGAGAACGGCACGCGCAGCCTGCGGCAGGCCGCGCTGGAGCTGGTCAAACGGGGCGGCACCACGCTGTCTGAAATCAAACGAGTGACCTTGCATGCGTAGAACCATTGGACAATCCTTGCGCATCGGCGTCTCCGCCCATGCGGTCAGCCTGCTGCGCATCAGCCGCTGGCGCGGCGAGCCGGTCACGGTGCTGGCCGAGCATGCGTTCGCGCCGTCGGGCGAGCATCCGTTCGACGCCATCGCCAACGCGCTGCGCGCGCTGCTGGGCGAACAGCTCGGCGATAAAAGCGTGGCCGGCTGGCCGGTCAGCATCGTGCTGGCCGACGACCTGACGCGGATGTGGCGCGTGGCGCCGCCGCCTGGCGCGGCGCGGCTGGCCGACATCGAAGCGGCGGCCGGCTTCCGTTTCCAGTCGCTGTACGGCGAGGCGCCCGCGGCCTGGCAGATCGCCGGCGACTGGGACGCCGCGCAGCCGTTCTTCGCCGCCGCCGTGCCGCGCGCCTTGCTGGCCGTGCTGCGGCTGGTGGCGCAGGAGTTCAAGCTGCACGTCGTCGGCATCGAGCCGCATTTCATCACGGCCTACAACCGCTGGCGGCGCAGCCTGAAGACGGGTGCGTGGTTCGGCCTGGTGCACGACAACCTGCTGACGCTGGCCGCCATCGAGGCGGACGGCAAGGGCATGCGCGCCATCCGCGCGCTGCCGATGCCGGCCGGGCACGGCGCCGACCAGTACTGGCTGGGCCAGACGCTGAAGCGCGAAGCGCTGCTGCTCGATATGGACGCGCCGGAGCTGCTGCAGGTATGCGGCGCGGCGCCGGCCGCATGGAGCAAGGCCGGCGAGCATCCGGAGCATATCGCCTGCGTGCTGCTGGACCAGGCGCAGCAGGCCTCCAGCGGCAAGCTGTCCCCGATGGCCTTGCTGGCGCGCGGCGGGAGCAGGGCATGAGACAGATGAACATCGATTTCGCACCGCGCAGCCTGCGCCGCAGCTTGTTCCACGCGCATCCCGCGCTGCTGGCGCTGGGCGGCGCCGGGCTGCTGCTGTGCGCGGCCGCCGGCTTCGGCGGCTGGAAGCTGGTCGAGCAGCAGCGCTTGCGCGAGCATCAGCTGCGCCACATCCAGGAGCGCGCGGCGGCCATCTCGGCGCGGCCGGTGGAGGTGGCGCGGGTGGCGATACCGGAAGGGCAGGCGGCCTTCGTCAACGGCGCCATCCTGCAACTGAACCTGCCGTGGCGCGACCTGCAGGACGCGGTGGCCGCGGCCACGCCGCGCAGCGTGGCGCTGGTGGCGATGGAGCCGGACTCGCGCAAGCAGGTGCTGAAGATCACCGCCGAAACCAAAACCAGCGACGACATGGTGGCCTACGTGGCGGAGCTGAAGCAGCAGGAGCTGTTCAGCGGCGTGACGCTGACGCGCCATGAAATCAACGAGCAGGATCCCAACCGGCCCTTGCGCTTCCAGCTGGAGGCCGCATGGGTAAGCCGATGAGCGCTGCGGACATCAAGGTGAACGTCGCCACGTTCGCGCTGCGCGCGCGGCTGCTGCTGGCGCGCCTGGGCGCCCCTGTCTGCATCGCGCTGGCGCTGTGCCTGGCCGGCGCGGCGGCGTGGGGCTGGCTGCTGCCGCAACGCGCGGCGCAGGCGCGGCTGATGGCGCAGCCCTTGCCGACGCCCACGTCGCTGGTGACGGCGCCGCCGCCGCCGTCGGCCAACCAGAATCTGGCCGGCTTCTACGAGGTGCTGGGCGAGAACCGCTACGCCGAGCAGCAGGTCAAGGTGCTGTTCGACCTGGCGGCCAAGAACAACCTGACGCTCAGCCTTGGCGAGTACAAGGCCGGCTACGACAAGGCCAGCCGCGTCAGCACCTACCAGATCATCCTGCCGGTGAAGGGGCCATACCAGTCCATCTGGCAGTTCGCCATGCAGGGCTTGCGCGAGATGCCGTTTGCGTCGCTGGACGACATCGGCTTCCGCCGCGAGTCCATCGCCGAATCCACGGTGGAAGCGCGCCTGCGCTTTACCCTGTACCTGAAGGACGGCGAGCCATGAAACCCTACCAGATCGTGATGGGCGTGGCGTTGGCCGGGGCGGCCGGGCTGGCGCTGTTCGGCGATAACACGCCGTCGGGCGACATCGCCGAGCCGGTGGCGCGCAGCGCCGCCGCATCAACCGCCGCATCAACCGCTGCATCGGCCACGGCGCCCGCGCCGCGCGCCGGCAGGGACAACAAGCCGCAGGCCGACGTGGCGATCCTGCGCCTGACGCCGCGCGCAATGCTGGTGGGCGCATCCGGCGATGCCACCTTCGCCTCGGGCGAAGGCGTGTTCCTGGGACAGAACTGGAACCCGCCGCCGCCACCGCCGCCGCCGCCATCGAAGGAACCGCCGCCCGCCCCGGTGGCGCCGCCGATGCCGTTCACGGTGCTTGGCAAGGGCGTCGCCGACGGCGCCTGGGAAGTCTATCTTGCGCATGGCGACAAGACCTATGTGGTGCGCAATCACACCGTCATTGACGGCACCTACCGCGTCGAGAAGATCGCGCCGCCGCTGATGTCCGTGACCTATCTGCCTTTGAATCAGGTACAACAGATCAATATTGGAGTCCTCGACTGATGGCTAGTCATCTGAAGAATTTGGGCCGCCGCGCCGCGCTGCCTGCCTTGTTGGCCGTCGCCCTGGGCGGCTGCGCCGGACAAATGGCCTACCGCGATGGCCGCGACCTGATCGCCCATGACCAGATCGAAGCCGGCCTGCTCAAGTACCAGGAGGCGGTGAGGGCGGAGCCGGGCAACGCCCAGTACCGCCAGGCCTTCCTGATGGAGCGCGACCGCGCGGCGCAGCGCTTCCTCGACCAGGCCGAGCGCCTGCAGGACGAGGGCAAGCTGGATCAGGCGGCGCAGCTGTTCCGCCGCGTGCAGGCGCTGGATCCGCTCAACGAACGCGCCCGCGCCGGCATGCGCGCGCTGGAGCGCGACGACCGCCAGGCCAAACTGCTGGCGGCCGCCGGCGCGCACGCCAACAAGGGCGAGTACGAGCTGGCGAAGCAGAAGCTGAACGCGATGCTGACCGAGAACCCGGCCAACGACAAGGCCCGCCAGATGCTGCGCGAGGTGACGGAGAAGCTGGCGCCTGCGGCGGCGGAGCCCGGCCTGGCGAAAACCTACAAGCAGCCGATCTCGATCGAGTTCCGCGATGCGCCGCTGAAGCAGGTGTTCGAAGTGATCTCGCGCCGCTCCGGCCTGAACTTCGTGTTCGACAAGGACGTCAAGACCGACCAGCGCACCACCGTGCTGCTGAAGAACAGCACCGTCGAATCGGCGATCTACTATCTGCTGCTGACCAACCAGCTGGAGCAGCAGGTGATGGATGCGAACACCATCCTGATCTACCCGAACGTGGCGGCCAAGCTGAAGGAATACCAGGAGATGACGGTCAAGACCTTCTTCCTGGCGAACGCCGAGGCCAAGCTGGTGGCCAATACGCTCAAGACCATCCTGAAGTCGCGCGACGTGGTGGTCGATGAAAAGCTCAACCTGCTGATCGTGCGCGACAGCCCGGAGGCGATCCGCCTGGCCGAGAAGCTGGTGGCGCTGCAGGACACGCCGGAAGCGGAGGTGATGCTGGAGGTGGAGATCCTGGAGGTCAAGAAGGGCAGCGTGATGGACCTGGGCGTAGTGTGGCCGACCGGTGTCGGCCTGACGCCGCTGTCGACGTCGGGCGGCACCGGCATCACCATCCGCGACTTGAACAACCTGAATCAGCGCACCATCGGCGTGACCGGCATCGCGCTCGGCGTCAACGCCAACAAGAACGATACGGATTCGAACCTGCTGGCCAACCCGCGCATCCGCGTGCGCAACAAGGAAAAGGCCAAGATCGTCATCGGCGACAAGCTGCCGGTGATTACCACCACGGTGTCCTCGGGCATCGGCGGCTTCGCCAGCGACAACGTGACCTACGTCGATGTGGGCCTGACGCTGAACGTCGAGCCCACCATCTACCTGAACGACGAGGTGGCGATCCGCGTGCAGCTGGAAGTGAGCAACCTGACCGGCACGCTCACCACCAAGACCGGCGGCACCGCCTACCAGATCGGCACGCGCCAGGCCACCACCATGCTGCAGCTGAAGGATGGCGAAAACCAGGTGCTGGCCGGCCTGATCAACAACGAGGAGCGCGGCACCGCCAACCACGTGCCGGGCGCAGGCGACCTGCCCATCGTCGGCCGCCTGTTCGGCAGCAAGCGCGACGACAACCAGAAGACCGAGATCGTGCTGTCGATCACGCCGCACCTGATCCGCAATGTGCAGCGTCCGGAGGCGTCGGCGTCGGAGTTCTCGGCCGGCACCGAGGCCAGCTTCCGCCGCCGTCCCGACCTGAGTGCGCGGCCCGCCGTGGCCATGCCGTCGCCGCCGGGCGCCTTGCCGCCGCCCGCCGGCGTGCAGACGGCGCCGTTGCGCCCGTCGTCGCCGGTGCAGGCGATGCCCTTGTCGCAGGGCCAGCCGGCGCCGTTGCCGCCGTCGCAGGGACAACAGCCGCAGCCGGTGCTGCCGCCGCCCGAACCGGAGCCCGCACCGACCCAGCCGGTGCAGCAGTAAGCACATGATGAAGCGC
The DNA here is from genome assembly GCF_001758795.1 of Duganella sp. HH101. Lineage (NCBI taxonomy): Bacteria > Pseudomonadati > Pseudomonadota > Betaproteobacteria > Burkholderiales > Oxalobacteraceae > Duganella > Duganella sp. HH101. Next base: position 255,381 of record NZ_LRON01000008.1, read on the forward strand.
GTCCGCGGGTTCACGCTGATCGAGCTGCTGGTGACGCTGGCCATCCTCGGCCTGCTCAGCGCGCTGGTGGTGCCGACCGCGCATGTGGTGGTGCAGCGCCGGCAGGAGCAGGAGTTGCGCGAGGGACTGCACCAGATCCGCCACGCGCTGGACGCCTACAAGCTGGCCTACGACCAGGGCCGGATCGCCAAGACGCTGGCGTCCACCGGCTATCCGAAGACGCTGGAGCTGCTGGTGGAGGGCGTGCCGGATTTGCAGAATCCCAAGCACACCAAGATGTATTTTTTGCGCCGGGTGCCGCGCGACCCGTTCAACCCGGACGCGTCGCTGGGCGAATCGCAAACCTGGGGCAAGCGCAGCTACGCCAGCGATGCCGACCAGCCCCGGGAGGGCGAGGATGTCTACGATGTCTACAGCCTGAGCGACAAGTCCGGCCTGAACGGTGTGCCGTATAGAAAATGGTGACGATGAAAACCAAAGGATTCACGCTGATCGAGCTGCTGGTGGTGCTGGGCATCATCGCCTTGCTGTTGACCCTGGCCGTGCCGCGCTATTTCCCCAGCGTCGACAAGTCCAAGGAGATCGTGCTGGCCGATAATCTGCGCAATGTGCGGCAGGTGCTGGACCAGTACTATGGCGACACCGGCCGCTATCCGGACACGCTGGAGCAGCTGGTCGAGAAGAAGTATCTGCGCGCGATGCCGGTCGATCCGATCACCGACAGCGATAGCACGTGGATCATCGTGCCGCCGGAGGATGTCGCCAAGGGCGGGATCTACAACATCAAGAGCGGCGCCCCCGGCACCGACCGCAGCGGCAAACCTTATTCCGACTGGTGATGCGTGCTCCGCGCCACGGCCGCAGCGGCGGCTTTACCTATCTGAGCCTGATCATCCTGCTGGCGATCATCGGGCTGGTGACGGCGTCGGCGCTGAAGCTGGGTTCGGTGATACAGCGCAGCAGGGCGGAGAATGAATTGCTCGATATCGGCGCCGCCTTCAGCGACGCCTTGAAGAGTTATGCCGACGCCACGCCGGCCGGCCAGCCGCCGCAGCCGCCGTCGCTGAAGGAGTTGCTCAAGGATCCGCGCTTCCCCGGCACCCGCCGCCACTTGCGCAAGATTTTTGTCGACCCGATCACCGGCAAGGCGGAGTGGGGCATCCAGTATCTGGGCGAAAAGGTCGGCGTGCTGGCGGTCTACAGCCTGTCCGACGCCAAGCCTGTGAAAATTGGAAACTTTCCGTCCCGCTATACCGGGTTTGAAGGCAAGAGTCATATTTCCGACTGGAAGTTTTCGATGGCGCTGGCCGGTGCGGCGCCGTCCGAAATGACCGGGCCGGCTCCGCGCGTCACTGCGCCTGTAGCCGGACTACAGCCCGCCGCCCCGCCTCCTACGCCAGCCGCGCCACCCCCACCGGTGGAGGTGCCAGCGACGCCACCACAGGAACCGGATGCTCCCCCGACTCCGGAAGAGCCTGTTGCGCCCGAACCACCCCCGATCCCGCAAGAATAACGGCTTGGAAGCCACACTTCTGGAAGTTTGTCTCTCAAATTGTCACAATTTTTAATTAATAGTGCGACATTTCCCCTGTTGTTTTCACAAGGTGGTAAAAGTTGCTCAAAGGGAATTAAAAGTGGAAAAATTACAATGGGAATCAATATTCTTATGTTATGATTCTTCCCGAAGTACTCCTTTCAACCCATCGATGCCAGCACGGCATCCTTTCTTTGGTGAGATTCTATGAAACTGAATACCAAGTCTGTCCTGGCTGCGGCGCTGTTCGCTACTGCTAGTTTTGCTTCCCAATTCGCTAGCGCAGCTACCGCATCGTTCGATGCTAATGGTTTCGCTTCGTTCCACAGCGATGCTTTCACCCCGGCTGACGTCTCCGGTACCCACTTCACCCAGTTCGTGCTGTTCGATGGCCTGGCTGCTGGCACCTACAACATCGACGCATCGATCAGCGCAACCCGCCTGTTCTTCGACGTAGATGGCGTGGTATTGGACGGTCATAAGTTTGATCTGGCGGTTATCAATGGCAAACTGAAGTCGGGCAATCTGGTCTATGACGGCCTGGCTCCGCTGTTGCTGTCGGTATCCGGTAAAACCGATGGTGCATACACCCAAGCCTTCTTCAACGGTTCGGTCTCTGTGACCGCCGTACCAGAACCAGAAACCTACGGCATGCTGCTGGGTGGCCTGGCACTGGTTGGTGTTGTTGCCCGTCGCAAAGCAAAACAAGCAGCTTAAGTTTTAGCGCGCAATAAAAACCCCACCAGCCTGAACGCGCTCAAGATCGCGTTCAGTGCAGGTGGGGTTTTTTTTGTTTCAGCGTTTCCGGTCAGCGTGCCGTGCGCTTGATGTCCCGCAAGCGGAAGCCCATCGCAAACAGCGCCCCGAAGTACACCGCGCCGCACAGGCCGATCAACAGCATCAGCGCGCCCACCCGCAGCAGCGTCTGGTGCTGCATGCCCAGCCAATCCACTTGCTGGCCGCCAAACCAGGCGGCGGCGCCCATCAGCACGCAGGCCACCGCCAACTTGGCGCAGAACAGCGGCCAGCCCGCCTTGGGCGTGTAAATGCCGCGCTTGCGCAGGCCGGCGTACAGGAAGCTGGCGTTGATGCACGCGCCCAGGCCGATCGACAGCGCCAGGCCCGATACTTTCAGGTAAGGCACGAACAGCCAGTTCATCAATTGCGTGGCGATCAGCACGCCGGTGGCGATCTTGACCGGGGTGCGGATATCCTGGCGCGCGTAAAACGCCGGCGCCAGCGTCTTGACCAGGATGATGCCCAGCAGGCCGGCGCTGTAGGCGATCAGCGGATAGGACGACTGCGTGGCCGCCTCGTCGGTGAATTTACCGTAGTGGAAGAGGGTGGCGATCAACGGCTTGGCCAGCGCGGCCATACCCACCGCCGCCGGCAGCGCCAGCAGGAAGGTCAGGCGCAGGCCCCAGTCCAGCAGATCGGAGTATTCCTGCGGGTCGCCGTCGGACTGCGCTTTCGACAGGCTGGGCAGCAGTATCGTGCCCAGCGCCACGCCCAGCAGCGCAGTCGGGAACTCCATCAGGCGGTCGGCGTAGGACAGCCAGGAAATGCTGCCCTCGGCCAGACGCGAGGCGATGCTGGTGTTGATCATCAGGCTGATCTGGGCCGCCGACACGGCAAACACGGCCGGACCCATCTTTTTCAGCACGCGGCGCACGCCCGGATCGCCGAGGCCGGCCGCCGGGTTCCACGACAGCGTCGGCAACATGCCGATCTTGATCAGCGCCGGGATCTGGATCGCCACCTGCAGGATGCCGCCGACGAACACGGCGATCGCCATGGCGTAGATCGGCTGCTCCATGTGCGACTGCAGGAACAGCGAGGCGCAGATGAAGGACAGGTTCAGCAGCACCGGCGTGAAGGCCGGGATCTTGAACTGGCGCCAAGTGTTGAGCACGCCGCCGGCCAGCGCGACGAAAGCCATGAAGCTAATATAAGGGAACATCAGCCGCGTCATCCAGACGGCGGCGTCGAAGGCGCCGGGCTGCTTGTCCAGGCCGGTGGCGATGAGGTAAACAAACAACGGTGCGCCGATGATGCCGAGCGCGCTGACGAACAGGGTGGACCACACCAGTGTGTTGGCCACATGGTCGGCCAGCGTCTTGCTGGCTTCCTGGCCGTGCTGGTTTTTATATTCCGACAATATCGGCACGAAGGCCTGGGAGAATGCGCCCTCGGCAAACAGGCGGCGCAGCAGGTTGGGGATGCGGAACGCGACGATGAAAGCGTCCGTGTAGGCGCCGGCGCCGAAGGCCCGGGCAAACAAGGTTTCACGCAATAATCCGGTAACGCGGGACAGCATGGTCATGCTGGAGATGGCGGCTAGAGTTTTAAGCAAGTTCATGGGGGATGATTATAGTTGCTCCTGACAGAAAACATCGCTATAATCGCAGGCTGTACAGAATTCTGTTACGCAGACACTAATGTTTGGCAGGCAGTAGTTTGACTCACATGGTTCGGCAGACGCACTGAACGCACCTGTTTGGCAAACAATAATGTTTGCAAACGCACCTTTACCCTGTTTTAGGAAATTCCATGGCAAATACCGCACAAGCGCGTAAGCGCGCTCGTCAAGCAGTTAAGCAAAACGCTCACAACTCGTCCCAGCGTTCGACCCTGCGCACCGCTATCAAAGCAGTTCGCAAAGCGATCCAGGGCGGCGACAAAGCTGCTGCGACCGCAATCTTCCAATCGTCCGTGTCGACCATCGACAGCATCGCCGACAAGAAGATCATTCACAAAAACAAGGCAGCTCGCCATAAGAGCCGTCTGGCAGCTGCTCTGAAAGCACTGTCCGCTTAATTCCCTTCCGGGATTTAAAGCAAGAACCCGCCTGGCCTCTGGCCAGCGCGGGTTTTTTCGCTTGGGCGAACGGAAAGCCGCCGGCCGCGCGGGACGAAAAAAAAAGCCGGCCCAAGGCCGGCTTGCTGGAATGGCAGCGATTACTTGGCTGGCATCGAGGCCGAAGCTTCAGCCGAAGCGGCTGCTTTCTTGGCTTTGGCTTTCTTGGCTTTTGGAGCGGAAGCAGCGGCCGATGCGGAAGCCGAAGCCATCGGAGCCGAAGCCATCGGGGCCGATGCGGCGGCGGAAGCGGATGCCGATGGAGCTGCGGCGAAAGCGGAGGCGGCAAACAGGGAAGCAACCAGGGCAGCGATGATCTTGGACATGATGATTTCCTTTGGCAGTGATTTAACCAGCTAAAAAAAACGCAGATTCATATGAATCTAGCTCATTAACGCCGCCCGAAAATTTCCAGTTGACACAAAATGCGCAGTTTTCCGGAATTTTATTTGCTGCGACGCATCATCGACCGGCCACATCCTTGGCCGACACTTCCATCCATTCCCCCGGCATCAGCGGATGCGTGGCCAGCGAGATCGCGCCGATGGCGCTGCGCACCAGCCGCAGCGTCGGCAGGCCGACGGCCGCCGTCATGCGCCGCACCTGGCGGTTCTTGCCTTCCTGTAGCGTGATCGCCAGCCAGCTGGTCGGCTGCTCGGCGCGGCTGCGGATGGGCGGATTACGCGGCCACAGCCATTCCGGTTCGGCGATCCGCACCGCCTTGCACGGCTTGGTGACGAAGTCGCCCAGGTCCAGCGGCGCCTGCAGCCGGGCCAGGCTGTCGGCGTCCGGCACGCCGTCCACCTGCACCAGGTAGACCTTGGCTTCCTTGTGGTCGGGGTGGGCGATGGTGTGCTGCAGCTTGCCGTCGTCGGTCAGCAGCATCAAGCCTTCGCTGTCGGCGTCGAGGCGGCCGGCGGGGTAGATGTTCGGGATCTTCAGATGGTCGGCCAACGTGGCGCGGCCGTCCTGCGGGGAGAACTGGCACAGCACCTGGAAAGGTTTATTAAATAGAATGAGGGACATACTTCACTTAAGTTGATTTTGGTGTAGGCTTGTCGGCCTGCCATGGAAAACCGTGGCGCCTACTAAAATACTGGTGCATAATGGGTAACGCCTGTCTTATGTCTTATAGAAGACTTGAGACTAATGTGTTAAACTGGCAACAAATTCATGCTCCGTGAGCAGCCAGCTGCTTGCCGAGCGCCCACTTCGGAGAACACGATGTATCAGCATATCAAAGTACCTGCCGACGGCCAAAAAATCACCGTCAACGCCGATTTTTCCCTGAATGTACCAGATAACCCTATCATCCCGTACATCGAGGGCGATGGCACCGGCGTCGATATCAGCCCGGTCATGATCAAGGTGATCGATGCGGCGGTCGCCAAGGCCTACGGCGGCAAGCGCGCGATCCGCTGGATGGAAATCTTTGCCGGCGAAAAATCGACCACCGTGTACGGCCCGGACGTGTGGCTGCCGGAAGAAACCCTGGCCGTGCTGAAGGACTACGTGGTCTCGATCAAGGGCCCGCTGACCACGCCGGTCGGCGGCGGCATCCGCTCGCTGAACGTGGCGCTGCGCCAGCAGCTGGACCTGTACGTCTGCCTGCGCCCGGTGCGCTACTTCACCGGCGTGCCATCGCCGGTCAAAGAGCCTGAGAAGACCGACATGGTGATCTTCCGCGAGAACTCGGAAGACATCTACGCCGGCATCGAATACCAGCAGGGTTCGGAAGGCGCGAAGAAACTGATCGACTTCCTGGTCAAGGAAATGGGCGTCACCAAGATCCGCTTCCCGGAAACCTCGGGCCTGGGCATCAAGCCGGTGTCGATCGAAGGCACGCAGCGCCTGGTGCGCAAGGCGATCCAGTACGCGATCGACAACGACAAGCCGTCCGTGACCATTGTCCACAAGGGCAACATCATGAAGTACACCGAAGGCGGCTTCCGCGACTGGGCCTACGAACTGGCGCAGAAGGAATTCGGCGCGCAGCTGATCGACGGCGGCCCATGGTGCAAGTTCAAGAATCCGAAGACCGGCCGCGACATCACGATCAAGGATTCGATCGCCGACGCCTTCCTGCAGCAGATCCTGCTGCGTCCGGCCGAGTACAGCGTGATCGCCACCCTGAACCTGAACGGCGACTACATCTCGGACGCGCTGGCGGCCCAGGTGGGCGGCATCGGCATCGCGCCGGGCGCCAACCTGTCGGACTCGGTCGCGATGTTCGAAGCCACCCACGGCACCGCGCCCAAGTACGCCGGCAAGGACTACGTGAACCCGGGCTCGCTGATCCTGTCCGCTGAAATGATGCTGCGCCACATGGGCTGGATCGAAGCGGCCGACCTGATCATCAAGGCGATGGAGAAAGCCATCGATTCGAAGCGCGTGACCTACGACTTCGCCCGCCTGATGGAAGGCGCGACCCAGGTGTCGTGCTCCGGCTTCGGCGACGTGATGATCGAGCAGATGTAAGCCAGATGCGCCGGCCTTCGCCAGCGCACAACAGCCCCGCTTCCGCGATGGAGCGGGGCTTTTTTTTGATGGAGCGATGATGACGTCTTCTTCGGCGCCGGCGGCGCCCACGCTGTGGCAAGCCTTCCGTTTCTGGCTCAAGCTGGGCTGCATCAGCTTTGGCGGGCCGGCGGGACAGATCGCCATCATGCACCAGGAGCTGGTCGAACGCCGGCGCTGGATTTCCGAGCGCCGCTTCCTGCACGCGCTGAACTACTGCATGCTGCTGCCCGGCCCCGAGGCGCAGCAGCTGGCCACTTACATCGGCTGGCTGCTGCACCGCACGCGCGGCGGCATCATCGCCGGCGCGCTGTTCGTGCTGCCGTCTCTGCTGTTGCTGGTGTTGCTATCGTGGCTGTACATCGCCTACGGCCAGCAGCCGCTGCTGGCGGGGCTGTTCTATGGCATCAAGCCGGCCGTCACCGCCATCGTGCTGCAGGCCGCGCACCGCATCGGCACGCGCGCCTTGCGCAACGGCTGGCTGTGGGCCATTGCCGGCGCCGCCTTCGTGGCGGTGTTCGCCTTGCAGCTGCCGTTCCCGCTGATCGTGGCAGGCGCCGCGCTGGCCGGCTACCTCGGCGGCCGCTACCTGCCGCAGGCCTTCAAGATCGGCGGCGGCCATGGCGCCGCCAAGGCCTCGTATGGAGCCGCTGTGATCGACGACGAGACGCCGCCGCCACCGCATGCGCAATTCCGCTGGAGGCGGCTGGCGCTGGTTGCCGTCGGCGGCGCGCTGCTGTGGCTGGCGCCGATGGCGCTGCTGATGTCGACGTTGGGCTGGCAGCACACCTACACGCAGATGGCCTGGTTCTTCACCAAGGCCGCCTTGCTGACGTTCGGCGGCGCCTATGCGGTGCTGCCCTATGTGTACCAGGGCGCGGTGGCGCACTACGGCTGGCTGACGCCGCCGCAGATGATGGACGGCCTGGCGCTGGGCGAGACCACGCCCGGCCCGCTGATCATGGTGGTGGCGTTCGTCGGATTCGTCGGCGGCTACGGGCTGGCGCCGTCGGGCGGGCTGGCTGCGCCGCTGGCGGGCGCCGTGGCGGCCACGCTGGTGACGTGGTTCACCTTCCTGCCGTCGTTCGTGTTCATCCTGGCCGGCGGCCCGCTGGTCGAGGCCACGCGCGACGATCTGCACTTCACCGCGCCGCTGACCGGCATCACGGCGGCCGTGGTCGGCGTCATCCTCAACCTGGCGCTGTTCTTCGCCTGGCACGTGGTCTGGCCGGCCGGTTTCGATGGGCGGCCCGACTGGGCGGCGGCCGCGATCGCGCTGGCGGCCGCCGTTGCTTTGTTGCGCTACCGGCAGAAGGTGCCGCAGGTGATTGCGGCGTGCGCCGTGGCGGGCCTGGCGTTCAAGCAGCTGGCTGCCGCGCTGTGATGGAAGGCCTGCCTTAGCCGCCGACGCTGCCTTCGCAGCTGTCCTGGCACGAGTAGAGGTTGACCTCGCAGGTCTCGGTCGGTTGGCCGGACCGTATGCACATCCGGTACTCGACGAGGCAGGTGTGGTAGCAGCTGCCGGCCCAGGCCGATGCCGATGCGGCACCGACGCCGATGGCGAACACAAACAGTTTCAGTTTCTTATTCATCAAGACTCCTCCAAAGTGACTGGACGTAGACCATGCCTGCGACCGTGCCGTCCATGTACACGGCCCCCAAACCGGGGTGGCGCTCAGCGGCGTGCCGTCGGCTTCAGCTGGTCGAGCGCGGCTTCGATGACCGGCAGCTTGAAGCCGGTGATGCGGCGGTTGCCGATCAGGATCACCGGCACGGCGGTCTCGCCGAAGCTGCGGTAATCCTGCTGGCCCTTGCCGGCGTGGCTGACGTCGACATCGGCGTAGGGGATGTTGTGCTCGCTCAGGTAGTCGCGGGTCAGCTGGCAGTAGGGGCAGGTCTTGGTGCCGTACAACACCACCTTGGTGGCGGCGTCGGGATAGTAGGACTGGAAGTTGCCTTCGACGTAGGCCGGCGCCAGCCACTGCGGCACTTTGGTCGCGAGGCGGCCGATTCCCAGGCCCAATCCCAGTATCGCGGCGTAGACCAGGATGGTTTTGACCTTCTTGATGTGCATGCTATTCATATGGCCCCTGGTAAGAGACGAATGGCGGCTTTGACGATGCCTTATAGGCATCATTGGCTTAATGCATAAGATTATGCATTTTTCAACTTTGGCGATTCTATTGAATTGTCACGGCGGGGCGTGATTGTAGGAGTTCTGCAACACTTGGCGGCGGGGTAGGGACGAAAAAAAACCCCGCGGTGCGAGGTTTTTCACATCTGCTGCTTAAAAAATTAAGCGGATTGGATGTTGGAAGCTTGCTTGCCTTTAGGGCCTTGCGTGACTTCGAATTGAACTTTTTGACCTTCTTTGAGGGTCTTGAAACCGTTCATGTTGATTGCGGAGAAGTGAGCGAACAAATCCTCGCCGCCGTCATCTGGAGTGATGAAGCCAAAACCTTTGGAATCATTGAACCACTTAACTGTACCTGTTGCCATAAAAAGAACTTTCAAAATTAAAACGGATCACACGAGCCATAAAAGCAAGAAGCTTCTTGCCCCCTCCTCACGCCTCACTTCTTATCAACATGTACATTTCTGCACGCAGCCGATAACGCATTGTTAGCGGATCAAATTCCAAAGTCAAGCAGATTTGTATGCATTTTGCTACTTTTAACTCAATTGGCGAAAAAGCAACTCTTGATTTTGGCGGATGGGTCGCCATCTGCGTCAAGTTCAGAAAACGCGTAAGATGGAAAACAATTGGATGTGCATAGTGAAATGCCCATTGCATCAACCCCGAAAGCATTAGAATATAAGCGTATGGCAACCAAGCATGATACCGAAACCCTCTTGGAGCGGCAAACGCTGAAGCCGCCACCTCTGTACCAGGTGGCGTTGCTCAATGATGACTATACCCCGATGGAATTCGTGGTCGCCATCATTCAGGAGTATTTCAACAAAGACCGTGAAACGGCCACGCAGATAATGCTCAGTGTTCATCGCTACGGCAAGGGAGTGTGCGGCGTGTTCTCAAAAGATATAGCCTGTACCAAAGTGGAGTTCGTTTTAACGCATGCGCGCAAGGCGGGGCACCCCCTGCAATGCGTGATGGAGGAAGTATGATTGCGCAGGAATTAGAAGTAAGTTTGCACATGGCGTTTGTCGAAGCTCGGCAGGCACGGCACGAATTCATCACGGTGGAGCACTTGCTGCTGGCCTTGCTTGACAATCCTTCGGCTGCCGAAGTGTTGCGCGCTTGCGCCGTCAACATTGAAGACCTGCGTAAAACGCTGACCAACTTCATCGGCGACAACACGCCGACCGTGCCCGGCACGGGCGAAGTGGACACCCAGCCTACGCTGGGCTTCCAGCGCGTGATCCAGCGCGCGATCATGCACGTGCAGTCGGCCTCCAACGGCAAGAAGGAAGTCACCGGCGCCAACGTGCTGGTGGCGATCTTCGGCGAGAAGGACTCGCACGCGGTCTACTACCTGCACCAGCAGGGCGTGACCCGCCTGGACGTGGTCAACTTCATCTCGCACGGCGTGCGCAAGGACCAGCAGGCCGATGCCGCCAAGGCGTCGGAAGGCGTGGAAGAGGGCGCACCGGGCGGCGAAGGCCAGACCAAGGAAAGCCCGCTCGACCAGTTCACGCAAAACCTGAACAAGGCCGCCGCCGAAGGCAAGATCGATCCGCTGATCGGCCGCGAGGACGAAGTCGACCGCGTGATCCAGATCCTGTGCCGTCGCCGCAAGAACAATCCGCTGCTGGTGGGCGAGGCAGGCGTGGGCAAGACCGCCATCGCCGAGGGCCTGGCCTACCGCATCACCCAGAACGACGTGCCGGAAATCCTGTCGAATGCCGTCGTGTATTCGCTGGACATGGGCGCGCTGCTGGCAGGCACCAAGTATCGCGGCGACTTCGAGCAGCGCCTGAAGGCCGTCCTCAAGCAATTGAAGGACAACCCGAACGGCATCCTGTTCATCGACGAGATCCACACCATCATCGGCGCCGGCTCGGCCTCGGGCGGCACGCTGGACGCGTCCAACCTGCTGAAACCGGCCCTGGCCAATGGCCAGCTGAAGTGTGTCGGCGCGACCACGTACACCGAGTTCCGCGGCGTGTTTGAAAAAGACCACGCGCTGAGCCGCCGCTTCCAGAAAGTGGACGTCAACGAACCGACCGTCGAGCAGACCGTGCAGATCCTGCGCGGCCTGAAGTCGCGCTTCGAAGAGCACCACGGCGTCAAGTACTCGTCGTCGGCGCTGTCGACGGCGGCCGAGCTGGCGGCCCGCTTCATCAACGACCGCCACCTGCCGGACAAGGCCATCGACGTCATCGACGAAGCCGGTGCGGCACAACGCATCCTGCCGAAATCGAAGCAGAAGAAAACCATCGGCAAGACCGAGATCGAGGACATCATCGCCAAGATCGCGCGCATCCCGCCGCAGACCGTCAACCAGGACGACCGCAGCAAGCTGCAAACCATCGACCGCGACCTGCGCAACGTGGTATTCGGCCAGGATCCCGCGATCGAAGCGCTGGCTTCGGCGATCAAGATGGCGCGCGCCGGCCTGGGCAAGACCGACAAGCCGATCGGCTCCTTCCTGTTCTCCGGTCCCACCGGCGTCGGCAAGACCGAGGTGGCCAAGCAGCTGGCCTTCATCCTGGGCATCGAACTGATCCGCTTCGACATGTCGGAGTACATGGAGCGCCACGCCGTGTCGCGCCTGATCGGCGCGCCGCCGGGCTACGTCGGTTTCGACCAGGGCGGCCTGCTGACCGAAGCCATCACCAAGAAACCGCACGCGGTGCTGCTGCTCGACGAGATTGAAAAAGCCCATCCGGACATTTTCAACATCCTGCTGCAGGTGATGGACCACGGCACGCTGACCGACAACAACGGACGCAAGGCCGACTTCCGCAACGTGATCATCATCATGACGACGAACGCGGGCGCCGAGAGCTTGCAGAAGACCTCGATCGGCTTCACGAATTCCAAGCAGGCCGGCGACGAGATGGCCGACATCAAGCGCATGTTCACGCCGGAGTTCCGCAACCGTATCGACGCCACCATCAGCTTCCGTGCGCTGGACGAGGAAATCATCCTGCGCGTGGTCGACAAGTTCCTGATGCAGCTGGAAGAGCAGCTGCACGAGAAGAAAGTCGAAGCCATCTTCAGCGAGAAACTGCGCAAGTTCCTGGCGAAGAAAGGTTTCGATCCGCTGATGGGCGCGCGCCCGATGGCGCGTCTGATCCAGGACATGATCCGCAAGGCGCTGGCCGACGAGCTGCTGTTCGGCCGCCTGGTCACTGGCGGCCGCGTGACGGTCGACCTGGACGAGAAAGACCAGGTCAAGCTGGAGTTCCCGGAACCGCCGGACGCCGCGCCGACGATTCCACCGGAAACCGTCGAAGTCGAATAAGCCCGTTAAGGCCTCATAAAGAGCCCGCCCACGAAAGTGGCGCGGGTTTTTTTTCTTTTAAGCCTGAAGCTGTGCCAGAATTGTCGTTCCATTTGACAAACATTGAAACTGTCCCATGATCCCGACTTCTCTGCGCCTCCGTCCTCTCGTCCTGATGTTCCTGTCCGCCGGCCTGTTGTCCGGCGCCGCCTCCGCCGCCGACGCCTACTACCGTTTCCCCGCCATCCGATCCGACGCCGTGGTCTTCACCGCCGAGGGCGACCTGTGGAAGACCGGCGCCCACGGCGGCGCCGCGCAGCGCCTGACCACCCACCCGGCCGCCGAAACCAACGCCGCCATCTCGCACGACGGCAAGTGGATCGCCTTCTCGGCCTCCTACGAGGGCGGCCAGGAAGCCTACGTGATGCCGCTGGCCGGCGGCCTGCCCAAGCGCATCACCTTCGAGAACGGCGCCGTCTCCGTGCTGGGCTGGACCGCCCAGGGCGAAGTGCTGGTGACGACGCTCGACAGCAAGGGACCGTCGCGCAACAACGTCATCGCGGCCGTCAAGCCGGGCGACCTGCAACGCCGCGTGTTCCCCGTGGCCGAGGCCAACGACGCCGTGCTCGACGACGCCGGCAAGACGCTGTACTTCACCCGCAACGGCCTGGCGCTGACCAACGACAACGTCAAGCGCTATCGCGGCGGCGCCCACGCGCAGTTGTGGCGCTACGACCTGGCCGGCACCGCCGAAGCCACGCCGCTGCTGCCCGGCGACGCCGGCAACAACAAGCGGCCCATGTGGTGGCAGGGCCGCGTCTACTTCATCAGCGACCGTGGCGGCTCCGACAATCTGTGGTCGATGGCGGCCGACGGCAGCGATCCGCGCCAGCTGACCAACCACGCCGACTGGGACGTGCGCAACGCCGCGCTGGGCGACGGCCGCATCGTCTACCAGCTGGGCGCCGACCTGCACGTGCTGGACCTGGCCGCCGCCAAGGACGAGCAACTGGCCATCAGCCTGGTCTCCGACTTCGACCAGCAGCGCGCGCGCCAGATCCGCTCGCCGCTGGACAACCTGACCAACGTCCAGCTTTCCGGCAAGGACGAGCGCCTGGTGCTGACCGCGCGCGGCCGCGTCAGCGTGGCCGGCACCGGCTCGCAGCGCCGCGTGGAGATCGCCGTACCGGAGGGCGCGCGCGCCCGCGAGGCGGTGTTCAGCCACGACGATAAATGGGTCTACGCCATCGTCGACAGCACCGGCGAAAACGAAATCTGGAAATTCGCCGCCGACGGTTCCGGCAAGGGCGAGCAGCTGACCAGGGATGGCAATCATCACCGCTGGCAGCTGTACCCGTCGCCGGACGGCCGCTGGCTGGCCCACACCGACAAGAAAGGCCGCCTGTGGATGCTGGACCTGGCCACCAAGGCCAATACCGTCGTCGACGATGGCAGCAAGGTGGGCTCGGACCGGCACGATGAAATCCTGTGGTCCGGCGACAGCAAGAACCTGGCGCTGGTGCGCGCCGCCAGCACCGAACAGCGCGAGCAGATCGGCCTGTACAACGTCGAGTCGAAGCAGCTGGCCTTCGTCACCGGCGACCGCTACAACTCGCGCTCGCCGGCGTTTTCGCCGGATGGCAAGTGGCTGTACTTCCTCTCGGCCCGCAACTTCCAGCTGGCGAACGGTTCGCCGTGGGGCGACCGCAACATGGGACCGGTGTTCGACAAGCGCACCGGCGTCTATGCGCTGGCGCTCCAGCCGGGCAACCGCTTCCCGTTCAAGCCCGACGATGAGCTGAACAAGCCGGGCGACAAGCCGGCCGAAGGCGCGGCCGAAAAAGCCGCCGAGCAGGCCGCCGAGAAGGCTGTCGAAAAAGCCGTCGCCAAGACCACGCCGGAGAAGAAGGCTGGCAAGTCGCTGCCGGCCATTGCCTACGCCGGCCTGGCGGATCGTCTGTACGAAGTGCCGCTCGCTGCCGGCAATTACCGCAACCTGCAAATCGACGACAAGCGCCTGTACTTCCTCGATGCCGACGGCAATGAGGGCAAGGCCAACCTGAAAACGCTGGCGATCGCCGCCAACGGCCCGCAGCCGGAAGTCTTCGTCAGCGGCGTGCGCGAATACGACCTCGCGACCGACAAGAAGCATCTGTACTACCGCATCCACGCTGCCAACGGGCCGGGCGACATGCTGGTGGTGGAGGCGGGCGCCAAGGCCCCGTCGGACGTATCCAAGGCCAAGGTCAAGGTGGACGACTGGAGCTTCACCTCCAACCCGCGCCTGGAATGGACGCAGATGTTCAACGACGCCTGGCGCATGCACCGCGACTTCCTGTACGACGCCAAGATGCGCGGCGTGAACTGGACCGGCGTGCGCGCCAAGTACGCGCCGCTGGTGGAGCGTGTGACCGACCGCGCGGAGCTCAACGACGTGCTGGGCATGATGGTCAGCGAAGTGGGCGCGCTGCACTCGCAGATCGCGCCGGGCGAACTGCGCCGGCCATCGCCGGAAGGCTCGCCGGCCGGCCTGGGTGCGCTGCTGACGCGCAGCGCCGACGGCTACCGCGTCGACCACATCTACCGCAGCGAACCGGAGCTGCCGTCCGAACGCGGCCCGCTGCTGCAGCCGGACGTGGACGTGAAGGAGGGCGACGTCATCACCGCCGTCAACGGCAAGCCAGTGCTGGAGGCACGCGACATCGCCGACCTGCTGCTGAACCAGGCCGACAAGCAAATGCTGCTGCAGGTGAAGCGTAAAGAGGGCGGCAACCGCTCCGTGATCGTCACGCCGGTCAACATGGCCAAGCAGGCCGGCCTGCGCTACGGCGACTGGGAGCAGAGCCGTGCGCGCCAGGTGGAGGCCGCGTCGCAGGGCCGCATCGGCTACCTGCACCTGCGCGCCATGGGCCCGCGCGATATCGCCTCGTTCGCACGCGACTTCTACGCCAACGTCAACCGCGACGGCCTGATCATCGACGTACGCCGCAACAACGGCGGCAACATCGACAGCTGGGTGATCGAAAAGCTGCTGCGCAAGGCCTGGGCCTTCTGGTCGTCGCCGGGCGCGCTGCCCGCGCCGAATATGCAGAAGACCTTCCGTGGCCACCTGGTGGTACTGATCGACGAGTACACCTACTCGGACGGCGAGACCTTCGCCGCCGGCATCAAGGCCCTGGGCCTGGCGCCGCTGGTCGGCAAGCGCACTGCGGGCGCCGGCGTCTGGCTCAGCGATAACAACCGCCTGAGCGACAACGGCATGGCGCGCGTGGCGGAGAACGGCCAGTTCAACACCGCCGACGGCCAGTGGCTGATCGAAGGCGTGGGCGTATCGCCGGACGTGGAAGTGGACAACCTGCCGCACGCAACGTATCAAGGCCAGGACCGCCAGCTGGAAGTGGCGCTGGACCTGCTGGACAAGAAGCTGAAGGCGCAGCCGATCAAGGCCTATCAGCCGCAAGCCATCCCCGCGCTTAAATAAGGAGAGACGATGAAGCATCTGTTATCCGCAGCCGTTGCCGCTGCGTTGCTGTCCATGAGCCACGGCGCGCTGGCGCTGCCCAACACCAGCGACACGCGCATGCTGACCGAACCGGCGCTGTCGGCGCAGCACCTGGCCTTCATCTACGCGGGCGACCTGTGGCTGGCTAACCGCGACGGTTCAGCGCCGCGCCGCCTGACCTCCGACCTTGGCGATAAATCGAACCCGGTGTTTTCGCCCGACGGCAAATCGATCGCCTACAGCGCGCAGGTGGACGGCAATACCGACGTCTACCTGCTGCCCGTCGAAGGCGGCATACCGAAACGGCTGACCTACCATCCCGGCGCCGACGTGGTGCAGGCCTTCACGCCCGACGGCAAGGCGGTGATGTTCACCTCGCCGCGCGCGGCCTTCAACAACCGCTTCCGCAAGCTGTTCACCGTGCCGGTGGGCGGCGGCGTGGAGACCGAACTGGAAGTGCCGAACGCCGCCCGCGCCGGCTGGTCGCCGGACGGCAAACAGATCGCCTACAACCCGTTCTCGCCGGCGTTCATGCAGTGGAAGCACTATCGCGGCGGCACCAACTCCATCCTGTGGCTGTTCAACCGCACCGACAAATCGGTGCAGAAGATCCCGCAGCCCGCCACGCATTCGAACGATGTCGATCCCGTGTGGATAGGCGACACCGTCTACTTCCGCTCCGACCGCGACGGCGAATTCAATCTGTACGCCTACGACGTCAAGAGCAAGGCGGTGCGCGCATTGACGCGGCATACCGACTTCCCGGTGCTGAACATCGCCGCCAACGGCGGCGGCATCGTCTACGAGCAGGCAGGTTATCTACACGCGCTGGACCTGGCCAGCGGGCAGTCGCGCAAGCTCACCATCGGCGTCAACAGCGACCTGGGCGCATCGCGCCCGCGCTGGGTCAGCGGCGCCAAGTACATCCGCAACGCTTCGATCTCGCCGTCCGGCGCGCGCGTGGCGTATGAGTTCCGTGGCGAGATCGTCACCATCCCCGCAGATAAAGGCGATGTGCGCAACCTGACGCATACGCCCGCCGCGAACGAACGCACGCCTGCATGGTCGCCGGACGGCCGCTCCGTCGCCTACTTCTCGGACGAATCGGGCGAGTACGCGCTGCACATCCGCGCCCAGGACGGCAAGGGCGAACCGCGCAAGTTCAAGCTCACCGGCGCAGGCTTCTACGACTACCCGGTCTGGTCGCCAGACAGCAAGAAGATCGCCTACACCGACAACGCGTGGACGCTGTATGTGCTGGACGTGGCCACGGGAGCGATCAAGAAGATCGCCAGCGAGCCGCTGTACGGCGTGAACAAGACGCTGCGCGCCGCATGGGCGCCGGATTCGCGCTGGATCGCCTATGCGCTCAATTCGATGACCTATACCCGCAGCGCCTACATCTACTCGCTGGAGCAGAACAAATCGTGGCCGGTGACGGATGGCTTGTCCGACGTGGTCGATCCGGTGTTCGACAAGAGCGGCAAGTACCTGTACTTCTTCGCCTCGACCAACGCGGGACCGAGCAACAACTGGTTCTCGCAGCAGAACGAGGATAACCGCGTCACCCGCACGATCTGGATGGCGGTGTTGCGGCGCGACCTGCCGTCGCCGCTGATCAAGGAAAGCGACGAGGAGAAGAGCGCGGCGTCGGCCACGCCGCCAGCGCAGGCATCGGCCAAGGAGCCGGCCAAGGCGGAGCCGCCCAAGGTCGATCCGAAGACTGGTCGTGACGATCCCAAGGTAACGGTGGCGCCGGTGGCGCCGATCTCCATCGACTTCGAAGGCATCGAAAGCCGCATCGTCGATCTGCCCGTACCTGCGGCCGCGCTGTCCGATCTGAACGCAGGTGAAGCAGGGCAGATCTTCTTCCTGCGCGAGAACGACGGCAAGAAAGCCATCCAGCGCTTCGACCTGAAGGACCGCAAGGCCGAAACGCTGCTGGCCGAAGCCGACGAATACGAAGTCTCCGCCGACGGCAAGAAGATCCTGTACCGCCTGAAGGAAGCCTGGGCGATGGGTAGCGCCACTGCCAAGACGCTGGCGCCGGGCGAAGGCAAGATCAAGGTCGAAGCGATCGAGGTGCGCGCCGAACCGCGTGCAGAGTGGGAGCAGATCTTCAACGAAGCCTGGCGCATCAACCGCGACTTCTTCTACGACCCTGGCATGCACGGCGCCGACTGGAACAAGATGCGCGCAAAGTACGCGCAGTTCCTGCCTGAGCTGTCCAGCCGCGCCGATTTGAATCGCCTGATCCAGTGGTTGTGCAGCGAGTTGGGCGTGGGCCACCATCGCGGCGGCGGCGGCGATTTCTTCACCGACGCCAAGCCTGTGCCGGGCGGCCTGCTGGGCGCCGACTACGAAGTGAGCGACGGCCACTATCGCTTCAAGAAGGTGTACGGCGGCTTGAACTGGAACCCGGCGCTGCGCGCGCCGCTGACCGAGCCTGGCCTCAACGTCAAGGCCGGCGAGTACCTGCTGGCGGTCGAAGGCCGTCCGCTGCTGGCGCCGACGAATTTGTACAGCGCCTTTGAGAACACCGCCAACAAGGCCATCGACATCACCGTCGGCCCGAACGCGGACGGCAGCAAATCGCGCACCATCACCGTGGTGCCTGTGCCTAACGAGGATGCGCTGCGCAACCGCGACTGGATCGAGGGGAATATCCGCAAGGTGAATGCGGCCACCGGCGGCAAGGTCGCCTACGTCTACGTGCCGAACACCGCGACGCTGGGCCATACCTTCTTCAAGCGCTACTTCTTCCCGCAGGCCGACAAGGACGCCGTCATCATCGATGAACGCTTCAACGGCGGCGGCAGCGTGGCCGACTACTACCTGGAGATTTTGCAGAAGAAGGAAATCGCCTGGTGGACCATGCGCTACGGCGCCGACATGAAAACGCCATCGGCCTCGATCCAGGGACCGCGCGCGATGCTGATCGACGAAACGGCCGGCTCGGGCGGCGACCTGCTGCCGTGGATGTTCCGCAAAAACCAAATGGGCCCGCTGATCGGCAAGCGCACCTGGGGTGGCCTGGTGGGCATCCTCGGCTTCCCGACGTTGATGGATGGCGGCGGTATCACCGCGCCCAACCTGGCCTTCTGGACCCGCGACGGCGGCTGGGGCGTGGAGAACGAAGGCGTGGCGCCGGATATCGAAGTCGACCAGAATCCGGCCGACGTGATCGCCGGCCGCGATCCGCAACTGGAAAAAGCGATTGAGGTCATCAAGGCCGAACTGGCGAAGAACCCGCCGGTACGCCCTGTGCGTCCGGCCTTCCCGATCAAGGCGAAGTAAAGTGTTCGGAAGTGAACAGCGATAACGTTCGCTTCCGAACATCCTGTATCGATTTTGTCCGTCCGGGCATCCGAAAGTGCGTGGCATGGATGTTGCAACACTGGGGTATTTTCCTCAACGGACTAAACACATGAAGCTTGGAGATTTTCGTATCGGCTGGCGCACCCTGATCCAGGAACCGGCGTACACATTGGCGGTGGTGCTCGGCCTGGGTGTCGGTCTGGCGGCGAGCCTGCTGCTGCTTGGATTCGTGCGGTATTCGATGGAGTACAACGCGCACATCCCGGAGGTCGACCGCATCTACGTCGTCAAGCAGTACTACAACGTCGACCCGAGCGAGCCGCTGCACGAGGTGGCGCCGATGTTCCTGCGCGAAGCGGCGCTGAAGGTGCCCGGCGTGGCCGATGCCACCAGCTACATTCCTGCGCGGCCGGAGATCGATCCGCTCACCGTGCGGATCGGCAGCAAGGTGCTGCGGGTGGGCGGCCTGACGGTGCTGCCGGGCTTCCCGCAGACGCTGGGCTTGAAGGCGGTGCAGGGCGACCTGTCGGCGCTGGACAAGCCCAATCTGTTCGTCATCACCGAAGACGCCGCGCTGCGGCTGTTCGGCACCCGCGATGCGCTGGGCCGCACCATGCTCAATGAGGGCAATACCTTGCAGGTGGGCGCCGTGGTACGCACGCCGCCGTCGAATACGACGATCTCCTTCGAGGTCCTGTTCGGGGTGAACTCCGTCGTGGCGGGCCAGGACATCCGGCACGAGATGCTCACTGGCGAACATGGCTGGATGGGCAAGCTGTTGATACGCGTGCGGCCCGGCGCTTCGCTGACGGCGATACGTGACCGTCTGCAGCAGGTGGTCGACACCACGCCGAGCGTGCAGCACTTCCCGCCGGAGACGCGCGAGCGTCTGGGCAAACGACGCGCCATCGAGCTGGTTCTGTCGCCGCTGCGCGACGCCTATTTCGATTACAAACTCGCGGACAGCCCGATGTCGAAGGCGCATGAACGGGGTAATCCGGTCGTCGTGGCCGGGATCGCGGCGGTGGCGGTGCTGATCCTGGCGCTGGCGGCGATCAACTATCTGAACCTGACCACCGTGCGCGTGCTGCGGCGCCAGCGCGAGGTGGCGATGCGCAAGGTGCTTGGCGCCGGCGTCGGGCAGCTGATGCGGCAGTTCCTGGTCGAGTCGTTGATGGTGTCGACGGCGGCGACGCTGCTTGGGCTGCTGCTGGCGTGGCTGGCGCTGCCGATGTTCTCCCAACTGGTCAACCGCCATCTGGATAGTTTGTTTTCTCTGTCGAACATCCTGGCGGCGTTCGGCATCGGCGCGCTGCTGGGCGTGGTGACGGCGATTTATCCGGCGTGGGTGGCGTTGCGCGTGCACCCGACGCAGGTGCTGGCAGGGCGTCCCGACACGGAGTCGCGAGGCAGCACGCAGTGGCGCCGCGTGCTCACCGTGGTGCAGGTTGCCACCGCGATGGCGTTCGCCAGCGTGACGATCGCCGTGGCCTGGCAGACCGACTTTGCGATGCATGCATCGCCCGGCTTCGATCCGGCGCCGCTGGTGATCGTCGACATGCCGGGCAGGGTGAGGGACCAGCCGCAGGCGCGTGGCTTGTATACGGCCTTGTCGGCGCAGCCTGGCGTGGAGAGCGTGGCCATTTCCGAAGACCCGGTGGGCCGGCTCGATTGGGCCTGGTCGCGCGAGTTGAAACGTCCGGGTGGCGCGGTGGCGATGATGGAGATGAAATCGGTCAGCGCCAATTTCTTCGAGACGTATCGCATCAATGCGGTGGCGGGGCGCTTGTTCCAGGCCGCGACGGACAAGGAGGACGACAAGGTGCCGGTGTTGTTGAACGCCGTTGCCGTGCGCGAGCTGGGTTTCGCCAGCAACGAGGCGGCCATTGGCGAGACGGTGCTGTTCACCGGCTTCGACGACAAGGTCATCGCCAAGCGCATCGTCGGCGTGGTGCCGGAGCTGCGCTTCCATTCGCTGCGGGAAGCGCCGCGTGCGACCGCGTATGAATTGTGGACTGCTGGTAGTGTGCTGAGCGTGCGCACCAAGGGGGCGCCGGCGGATGTGGAGCGCGCCGTGCAGCGCCTGTGGCCGAGCTACTTCCCGGATGCGGTATCGAAGACCTACCGTGCCAGCGATGTCCTGGCCGTCAACTACGCGGAGGATGCGCGCGTGGCCAAGCTGCTGGCGATTGCCACCGTCATCGCGCTGGTGATCGCGGCGTTCGGGACGTACGTGTTGGCGGCCAACACGGTACAGCGGCGCGCGAAGGAGATCGTGCTGCGCAAGCTGCATGGTGCGCAGCGGGGCGATATCGGCTTGCTGGTGGTGCGTGAGATTGGTGCGCTGACGCTGATCGCCGCCGCCATCGCCTTGCCGCTGGCGGGGCTGGCGATCAACCGCTACCTGGCTTCCTTCACCGAGCACGCGCCGATAGGCTACTGGACCATGCTGTTCGCGCTGGCGTTGACGCTGATCGTCGCCTTGATCGCCATCACCCGCCACACCTGGATCGCCATGCGCATGGTGCCTGCCGAGGCGCTGCGCACGTAGAAACATCGGGGTCAGGTCTGACATTTGGACACGAGCTCAACCTTAGTTACCGCTAGGGATGACCTCGTGTCCAAATGTCAGACTTGACCCCAATTTTTAGAGGCTGGCCAGGCTCTTGAATTGCGCGGCGCGGCGGCGGGAGACTTCTACTTCGAGGTCGTCGCGCAGCAGCAGGTCCAGGCCTCCGGCTTCGTTCGGCGTGACCTGCTCGATGTAGTCCAGGTTGACGATGTGGCGGCGGCTGGCGCGGAAGAAGCGTTGCGGGTCCAGCCTGTCCTCCAGCTGGTTCAGGGAACGCAGCATCAGCGGCTTGTGATGGTCGAAGTAGACCCGCGTGTAGTTGCCGTCCGATTCGAACAGCCGCACGTCCTGCAGGCCGACGAACCAGCATCGCTCGCCATCCTTGATGAACAGTTTTTTTGCGGCCGTCGGCGCCACCGCCGGTACGCCGGCTGCCGCATACGCCAGCGCGCGGCTGTGGCGCAAGGCGCAGCGCTGCAAGGCCGCCGCCATGCGCGCCGCCTGGATCGGCTTTTGCAGATAGTCCAGCGCATTCACTTCGAAGGCCTGCAACGCGTACTGGTCGAACGCGGTGGTGAAGATCACCTCCGGCGCTTCCTCCAGCGCGGCCAGCATGTCGAAGCCGCTACCGCCCGGCATCTGCACGTCGAGGAATACCAGGTCCGGCTTGAGCGCGGTGATCTGCTGGATGCCATCTGCCGCGTTGACGGCCTCGCCGACGATTTCTACTTCCGGGTGGGCCGCCAGCAAACGGCGCAGCTCTGCGCGCGCCAGGCGTTCGTCGTCGATCAGCAGTGCGCGCATTACGCGGCCTCCGGTAAAGTCATCGTAGCGCGTACCCAGCCACTGTTTTCAGTCAGATCCAGGCTGGCGTTGGAACCCAGCGCCAGCGCCAGGCGCTTGCGGGTGTTGACCAGGCCGACCTTGGTGGAATTGGCAAACGGCAGAATCGCGCCGAGGTTGGCGATCTCGATATGGATCTTGCCGTCGTCCATGCGCTGCGCGCGGATGCGGATCTCGCTGCCGGTGGGGCTGGTCTCGACGCCATATTTGACGGCGTTTTCCACCAGCGTCTGCAAGGCCATCGGCGGGATGCGCACCTGGTCCAGGCCCAGCCCAATCTCCACGCTGACCCGCATGCGCTCTTCGAAACGGATCTTCTCGATCGCCAAATAGGCCTGCACGGCTTCGATCTCCGCCGCCAGCGGCACCGTATCGTTCTGGCCCGATTGCAGCGCATAGCGCATCACGCTGGCCAGTTGATCGATCATCTGCGCGGCGGCATTCTGGTCTTCATAAATCAGCGCGCGCACGCTGTTCATGCTGTTAAAGAAAAAATGAGGATTGACCTGCGCCTGCAAGGCGCGCAGCTCGGCGTCCTTGGCGCTGATCTCCAGCCGCAGCGCCTCCTGCTCGAAGCGGTTGGCGCGGCGCAGCGACAGCACCGCCATGTAGAAGGTGTTCCACACCAGATAAACTCCCCACCAGAACATCAGCGCGCCGGGCACCCAGTACACGCCGTGCACTTCGCCGAATGGTTTGATGACCATGTAGCCGACCGTCTGCACGGCCGTATGGATGACGCCCAATATCAGGATCGCCACCATCATGGACTTCCAGCCGACGCGCACGCCATTGCGGATCTGGCGCTTGAGCAGCCGGTGCCAGGTATCCGAGATAATCAGGCCCGCCACCACGCCCCAGAACGAAATGCCGAGCATGCGCGGGGTGTGGCTGTCGCCCGGCGTCATGGCGATCAGCAGCAGCGGCAGGAACAGCCATCCGGCCAACTGGAACAGCCAGTACCAGTTCAGGCGGGCGAGCAGTGGGCGGTCGTCGGTCATGATGAATTATTTTAAAAAGTTATCGATGCGATCATACATCCAAGCCGGATCGTCGTACATGATGAAGTGGCGGGCAGTGTCCGCAAGCTCCACCTTCACGTTGGGCAGCCGCTGGTACTGGCTCTTGTACATCTGCTCGAACATCGGCTTGGTGCCGAAGTCCTTGTAGGCGTACCAGGCGCCCAGTACCAGCGTCGGCGACTTGATGCGGCTGACCTCTCCGCGCAGGTCTTCGCTCATCATTTCGGTCATGGCGTTGATGACGGTGGCGTGATCGGACAGCTTGCCCCAGCCGGCGGCGCGGTCGATGTCTTCCTGTTTGGTGATCATGCTGCGCAGCGTCTTGAGCTGGTTGGCGCGGTAGGATTCGGGATCCATGGATTCCATGCGGGCGCGCATGCCGGCGGCCATTTCCTTCATCTGCGCAGCGGTAATGCTGGGCATCTGGATCGCTGCCAGTGCAGGCAGCGTGTCGACGATAATCAGGCGGCCTACCTGGTCAGGATGGTCGGCGGCCAGCTTCATGCCGACGAAGCCGCCCAGGCTGTGGCCGATGACGATGGGATGGTCGAATTTGTTGGCGGCGATGTAGTCGCTCAGTTGCTGTTCGACCGCTGGCAGCAGCGGGCCTTCGATGGCGGGCACGCCTGCGAATCCAGCCAGCGTGACGACGTGGCACTGGCGGCTGCCGCAGTAGCGGGCGACGGTGCCGTCCCACACTTCGCCGGACGAGGCCAGGCCGGGGATCAGGATCACAGGAGCGCCCTTGCCGGTGACTTCCACCTTGAACGCCGGATGTGCGGAGGCTGCGGCGCTGCCGGCGGCAACGGCCGGCGCGGCGGCGTAAGCCAGGGCCAGGCTGGCGGCGATGGTGGCGAGACGTTGGGCGAGCGAGCGTTGCATGTTGACCTCCGTTGTTGTAAGTAAGTGAGGCCATGCTATCGCTGCGGCGCGGCGCCGGCGACGACTACTGGATGAACGGTTTGTTGGCAGGGATGAGCGGTAGGCGGCCAGTGCCAGTGCGCTTCCCCGCAGGCTTATTCGCCGTTTTCGGCGCGCAGCTTGCGCCACAGTGTGGTGCGGCTGATGCCGAGGTAGTCGGCGGCGGCGTCGCGGCGGCCGCCGAAGCGGGCCAGCACGGCGCTGATGCTTTCGGCGGACCGACGTTGGGCAGTTGGGGCCATCGCCGTGTCGCCGGGAGCGGCGCCGGTAGCGCTGAGCAGCGGCGCCGCGCGTGCCGCCAGCTCCGGCGCCACGCTGAGGACGAAGGCCGGCGTCAAGGCCTGCAGCGGCTCGGCGGCCAGGAACAGCGCCAGACGCTCGGCCAGGTTGCGCAGCTCGCGCACATTGCCGGGCCAGTCGTAGCGTTGCAGCAGCGGCGCGCAGGCCGCCATCTCTGCATGCAGGTTGGGGTGCGGCCGCGCGCCCAGCGATGCCAGCGCGTTCTTTAGCGACCACTCGGCCAGCGTCATCACGTCTTCCTGCCGCGCGCGCAGCGGCGGCAGCGACAGCCGCAGCACCGCCAGCCGGTAGAACAAGTCGGCGCGGAAGCGGCCCTCACGCACGCGCTGTTCCAGATCGCAGTGCGTGGCGCTGATGATGCGCACGTTGACCGCAATCGGCCGCGTGCCACCGACGCGCACCACCTCGCGCTCTTCCAGCACGCGCAGCAGACGGGTTTGCAGCGTCAACGGCATCTCGCCGATTTCGTCGAGGAACAGCGTGCCGCGATTGGCCGCCTCGAACAAGCCCGCATGGCCGCCGCGCCGCGCACCGGTGAAAGCGCCTTCCTCATGGCCGAACAGTTCGGACTCCAGCAGCGATTCCGCGATCGCGCCGCAATTGACGGCGACGAAGGGGCGGTTCTGCCCCAGCGTGCGCGGGCTCTCGCGATGGATGGCCTGCGCCACCAGCTCCTTGCCGCAGCCGGTCTCTCCTTGTATCAGCACGGTGGCGGGGGACTTCGCATACAGCAGCACGGACTGGCGCAGCGATTCCATCGCTTCCGAATCGCCGCGCAGGTCGTTGATGCCATGCTTGGCGCGCAGCGTATCGGCCACCACGGCGCCGCGCGTGCGGCTGCGGTTCGATTCCAGCTGCGCCAGCCGCGCCATCTCCAGCGCGTCGTCGAAGGCGTGGCGGATCGAGGCGGCCGAATAGACGAAGACGCCGGTCAATCCCGCTTCCTCTGCCAGGTCGGTAATCAGGCCGGCGCCGACGATGGCCTTGATGCCGGCCGCTTTCAAGTCGTTGATCTGGGCGCGCGCATCCTCCTCGGTGGCGTAGGTGCGCTGTTCGACGTCGAAGCCGAAGGTGCCGGCGAATTCGGCCAGCTCCGGCAAGCGCTCCTGATAAGTGACGATGCCGATGCGGTCCGACACGCGCCGCGCCCGCGCCAGTGCCTGCATCACGTCGAAGCCGCTGAACTTGGCGATCACCACCGGCACCGACAGGCGCCCCTTCAGATACGCGGCGTTGGAACCGGCGGCGATGACGGCGTCGCAGCGCTCGGTGGCCATGCGCTCGCGAATGTGGCGAGCCGCTTCGTCGAAGCCCAGGTTGATCGGTTCGATGGTGGCGACGTCGTCGTATTCCAGCGTGATGTCGCGGAAAAGGTCGTAGAGGCGGGAGACGGAAACCGTCCAGATCACCGGTTTGTCGTTGGCGTCGAAGGGCAGGGGAGTGGAATGGCGCATGTTTCAATTGTAGTTCATCTGTTTCGATGTTTCAAAATGAAACGTACGTGAAACGTCGCATTGTCGTAAGTTGTTGATTTGTATAGGGTGATTATCTGGCACGCCCCTTGCAATAACTCCCGCAACTTCATCGCAACATTGAAAGGTAACGACATGACTCAATACTCCGCAGGCGCCGCGTTCCGCAAAGCCGTCCAGGAAGAATCCCCATTGCAGGTGGTCGGCGCGATCAACGCCAACCACGCCCTGCTGGCCAAGCGTGCCGGCTTCAAGGCGATCTACCTGTCGGGCGGCGGCGTGGCCGCGGGTTCGCTCGGCCTGCCGGACCTGGGCATCTCCAACCTGGACGACGTGCTGACCGACGTGCGCCGCATCACCGACGTCTGCGACCTGCCGCTGCTGGTCGATGTCGATACCGGCTTCGGCGCCTCCGCCTTCAACGTGGCGCGCACCGTCAAGTCCATGATCAAGTTCGGCGCCGCCGCCATGCACATCGAAGACCAGGTCGGCGCCAAGCGCTGCGGCCATCGTCCGGGCAAGGAGATCGTCACCAAGCAGGAGATGGTCGACCGCATCAGTGCCGCCGTCGATGCGCGCACCGATGAGAACTTCGTCATCATGGCCCGCACCGATGCGCTGGCCGTCGAAGGCCTGGACGCCGCCATCGAGCGCGCCGTCGCCTGCGTGGAAGCGGGCGCCGACATGATCTTCCCGGAAGCGATGATTAGTCTCGATATGTATAAAAAGTTCGCCGCCGCCGTCAAGGTGCCGGTGCTGGCCAACATCACCGAATTCGGCTCGACGCCGCTGTTCACCGTGGATGAGCTGCGCAGCGCCGATGTGGGCCTGGTGCTGTATCCGCTGTCGGCCTTCCGCGCCATGAACAAGGCTGCGGAAAACGTCTACGGCGCGATCCGCCGCGACGGCACGCAGCAGAATGTACTCGACACCATGCAGACCCGCGCCGAACTGTATGAACGCATCAACTACCACAGCTTCGAGCAGAAGCTGGACGCACTGTTCGCCGCACAGAAGAAATAATCAGGAGACCTATAAAATGACCGAAGCCACTTTCAAACCAAAAAAATCCGTCGCCCTGTCCGGCGTCACCGCTGGTAACACCGCACTGTGCTCCGTCGGCAAAACCGGCAATGACCTGCACTACCGTGGCTACGACATCCTCGATGTCGCCAACACCTGCGAGTTCGAAGAAATCGCCTACCTGCTGGTGCACGGCAAGCTGCCGACCGCCGCCGAGCTGAAAGGCTACAAAGCCAAACTGCGCTCGCTGCGCGGCCTGCCGCAAGCGCTGAAGTCCGCGCTGGAAGCACTGCCTGCATCGGCGCACCCGATGGACGTGATGCGCACCGGCGTATCGGTGCTCGGCTGCACGCTGCCGGAAAAGGACGACCACAACGTACCAGGCGCGCGCGACATCGCCGACCGTCTGATGGCATCCTTCGGCTCGATGCTGCTGTACTGGTACCACTTCAGCCACAACGGCAAACGCATCGACGTCGAAACCGACGACGACTCCATCGGCGGCCACTTCCTGCACCTGCTGCACGGCCACAAGCCGTCCGAGAGCTGGGTGCAGGCGATGCACACCTCGCTGATCCTGTACGCGGAACACGAGTTCAACGCCTCCACCTTCACCAGCCGCGTCATCGCCGGCACGGGTTCGGACATCCACTCGGCCATCACCGGCGCGATCGGCGCGCTGCGCGGCCCTAAACACGGCGGCGCCAACGAATTCGCCTTCGAGATCCAGAAGCGCTACGAAAACGCCGACGAAGCGGAAGCGGACATCCGCAACCGCGTCGCCAACAAGGAAGTCGTGATCGGCTTCGGCCACCCTGTGTACACCATCTCCGACCCGCGCAACGTCGTCATCAAGGAAGTGGCGCGCAAGCTGTCGCAGGAAGCCGGCTCGATGAAGATGTTCGACATCGCCGAGCGCCTGGAAACCGTCATGTGGGACATCAAGAAGATGTTCCCGAACCTGGACTGGTTCTCGGCCGTGTCGTACCACATGATGGGTGTGCCGACCGCGATGTTCACGCCGCTGTTCGTCATCTCGCGCACGTCCGGCTGGGCCGCGCACATCATCGAGCAGCGCATCGACAACAAGATCATTCGTCCAAGCGCGAACTACGTCGGTCCTGAAGACCTGAAGTTCGTCCCGATCAAGGACCGCAAATAATGAACACCCAATTCCGCAAACCCCTGCCGGGCACCAAGCTCGATTACTTCGACGCGCGCGCCGCTGTCGATGCGATCCAGCCAGGCGCCTGGGCCAAGCTGCCGTACACCTCGCGCGTGCTGGCGGAAAACCTGGTGCGCCGCTGCGATCCGGCGACGCTGAATGCCTCGCTGTCGCAGCTGATCGAGCGCAAGCGCGACCTGGACTTCCCATGGTTCCCGGCACGCGTGGTGTGCCACGACATTCTCGGCCAGACCGCGCTGGTCGACCTGGCCGGCCTGCGCGACGCCATCGCGCTGCAAGGCGGCGATCCTGCGCTGGTCAATCCGGTGGTGCCGACCCAGTTGGTGGTCGACCACTCGCTGGCCGTCGAATGCGGCGGCTTCGATCCGGATGCCTTCGACAAGAACCGCGCCATCGAAGACCTCCGCAATGAGGACCGCTTCGACTTCATCAACTGGACCAAGAAGGCGTTCAAGAACGTCGACGTGATCCCGCCAGGTAACGGCATCCTGCACCAGATCAACCTGGAACGCATGTCGCCGGTGATCCAGGCGGTGGACGGCGTGGCCTTCCCGGATACGCTGGTCGGCACCGATTCGCACACGCCGATGGTCGATGCGCTGGGTGTGATCGCCATCGGCGTTGGCGGCCTGGAAGCGGAGAGTGTGATGCTGGGCCGCGCATCGTGGATGCGCCTGCCGGACATCATCGGCGTCGAACTGACGGGCAAGCCGCAAGCCGGCATCACCGCCACCGACACCGTGCTGGCGCTGACCGAATTCCTGCGCAAGCAGAAGGTCGTATCGTCCTACCTGGAGTTCTTCGGCGAAGGCGCTTCGCACCTGACGCTGGGCGACCGCGCAACGATTTCCAACATGGCGCCGGAATATGGCTCCACCGCCGCGATGTTCTACATCGACGAGCAAACCATCAAGTACCTCAAGCTGACCGGCCGCGACGACGAACTGGTCAAGCTGGTGGAGACCTACGCGAAAGAGACGGGCCTGTGGGGCGAAGCCCTGAAGACCGCAGAATACGAGCGCGTGCTGAAGTTCGACCTGTCGTCCGTCGTGCGCACCATCGCCGGCCCGTCGAACCCGCACAACCGCGTGCCGACCTCCGAGCTGGCCGCACGCGGCATCAGCGGCGTGGTGGAGAACGAACCGGGCCTGATGCCTGACGGCGCCGTCATCATCGCCGCCATCACCAGCTGCACCAACACCAACAACCCGCGCAACATGGTCGCAGCAGGCCTGCTGGCCCGTAACGCCAACGCGCGCGGCCTGACCCGCAAGCCGTGGGTGAAAAGCTCGCTGGCGCCGGGCTCCAAGACCGTGACGCTGTACCTGGAAGAAGCGGGGCTGATGCCTGAACTGGAGCAGCTGGGCTTTGGCGTGGTCGCATACGCCTGCACCACCTGCAACGGAATGTCCGGTGCGCTCGATCCGGTGATCCAGAAGGAAGTGATAGCCCGCGACCTGTACGCGACCGCCGTATTGTCGGGCAACCGCAACTTCGATGGCCGCATCCACCCTTACGCCAAGCAGGCTTTCCTGGCTTCGCCGCCGCTGGTGGTGGCCTACGCCATCGCCGGCACGATCCGCTTCGATATCGAGAAGGACGTCCTGGGCATCGACGCCAACGGCCAGCCGGTCACGCTGAAGGATATCTGGCCGACCGACGAAGAGATCGATGCGCTGGTCGCGTCCAGCGTCAAGCCGGCGCAGTACAACAAGGTCTACATCCCGATGTTCGCCAAGCAGGAGGACGATGGCGTCAAAGTGAAGCCGCTGTACGACTGGCGTCCGCAGACCACCTACATCCGCCGTCCGCCGTACTGGGAAGGCGCGCTGGCCGGTGCGCGTCCGCTGAAAGGCATGCTGCCGCTGGCGGTCCTGGGCGATAACATCACCACCGACCACCTGTCGCCATCCAACGCCATCATGCTGAACAGCGCGGCCGGCGAATACCTGGCGAAAATGGGGCTGCCGGAAGAGGACTTCAACTCCTACGCCACCCACCGCGGCGACCACCTGACTGCGCAACGCGCCACCTTCGCCAATCCGACACTGAAGAACGAAATGGTGCGCGATGCGGACGGCAAGGTTAAAGCCGGTTCGCTGGCCCGCGTGGAGCCGGAAGGCAAAGTCACCCGCATGTGGGAAGCCATCGAGACGTACATGGAACGCAAGCAGTCGCTGATCGTGATCGCCGGCGCCGACTACGGCCAGGGCTCGTCGCGCGACTGGGCTGCCAAGGGCGTGCGCCTGGCCGGTGTGGAGGCGATTGTGGCCGAGGGCTTCGAGCGCATCCACCGCACCAATCTGGTCGGCATGGGCGTGCTGCCGCTGGAGTTCCAGCCTGGCGTGAACCGCCTGACGCTGGCGCTGGACGGCACCGAAAGCTATGACGTGATCGGCGAGCGTACGCCGCGTTCGACGCTGACGCTGGTGGTCAATCGCCGCAATGGCGAGCGTGTGGAAGTGCCGGTGATCTGCCGCCTGGATACGGCGGAAGAAGTATCGATCTACGAAGCGGGCGGCGTTCTGCAACGCTTCGCGCAGGACTTCCTCGAATCCGTGAAGGCGGCTTGACCATGGCGCATAAACCGCAAATCAAAATCCCCGCCACGTATATGCGTGGCGGCACCAGCAAGGGCGTGTTCTTCCGGTTGCAGGATTTGCCGGAAGCCGCGCAACAGCCGGGCTCCGCGCGCGATGCCTTGCTGCTGCGCGTGATCGGCAGCCCCGACCCGTACGGCAAGCAGATCGACGGCATGGGCGGCGCTACCTCCAGCACCAGCAAGTCGGTGATTCTGGCGAAAAGCAGCAAGCCTGACCACGATGTCGACTACTTGTTCGGCCAGGTCTCCATCGACAAGGCCTTCGTCGACTGGAGCGGCAACTGCGGCAACCTGTCCGCCGCCGTCGGCGCGTTCGCCATCAGCGGCGGCCTGGTGGACCCGGCCCGCATCCCGCAAGACGGCATGGCCGTGGTGCGCGTATGGCAGGCCAACATCGGCAAGACCATCATCGCCCACGTACCGATGACTAACGGCGAAGTGCAGGAAACCGGCGACTTTGAACTCGACGGCGTCACCTTCCCGGCGGCTGAAGTCCAACTGGAGTTCATGGACCCGGCGGCGGAAGAAGAGGGTGGCGGCGGCTCGATGTTCCCCACCGGCCAATTGGTCGACGAGCTGGAAGTACCAGGCGTCGGCACGATGAAGGCGACCATGATCAACGCCGGCATCCCGACCATCTTCGTCAATGCCGAAGACATCGGCTACCTCGGCACCGAGCTGCAGGACGCGATCAACAGCGATCCTAAAGCGCTGGCGCGGTTCGAACTGATACGCGCACATGGCGCGCTGCGCATGGGCCTCATCAAGCATATCGACGATGCGGCCACGCGCCAGCACACGCCCAAGGTGGCCTTCGTCGCCAAGCCGGCTCCATACGTATCGTCCAGCGGCAAGCAGGTAGCCGCTACCGATGTGGACCTGCTGGTACGCGCCATGTCCATGGGTAAGCTGCACCACGCGATGATGGGCACAGCAGCTGTCGCCATCGGCACGGCGGCGGCGATACCTGGCACGCTGGTCAACCTGGCGGCAGGCGGCGGCGCCCGTGATGCGGTGCGCTTCGGCCATCCATCCGGCACGCTGCGGGTGGGCGCGCAGGCGACGCAGCAGAACGGCGAGTGGAGCGTTACAAAAGCGGTCATGAGCCGCAGCGCCCGCGTGCTGATGGAAGGTTGGGTACGGGTTCCCGGCGATACGTTCTAAGTAAGCCACATACAACGGAGGAGACATGAATTACGCTGATTTCTATCAGTGCTCTATCGTCACGCCTGAACAATTCTGGCACGACGAAGCAGCGCTCATCGATTGGAACGCCCCATGCACGCAGGTGCTGGATTATTCCCATCCTCCGTTCGCCAAATGGTTCGTCGGCGGACAGACGAACCTGTGCCACAACGCGGTGGACCGCTGGTGCGCCACGCAGGGCGACCAGCCCGCGCTGATCGCCATCTCCACCGAAACCAACACGGAGCGCAGCTACAGCTTCAACGAGCTGCAGGCCGAGGTGGAGCGCTGCGCTGCCGTGATGCTGGCGCTGGGCGTCGGCCGTGGCGACCGTGTGCTCATCTACATGCCGATGATCGCCGAGGCGGCGTTTGCGATGCTGGCCTGCGCCCGCATCGGCGCGGTGCACTCGGTGGTGTTCGGCGGGTTTGCCGCCAACAGCCTGGCCAGCCGCATCGACGACGCCAAGCCGGTGCTGATCGTCTCCGCCGATGCCGGTTCACGCGGCGGCAAAGCCATCCCGTACAAGCATCTGCTGGACGAAGCGATCGCACTGTCCGCCGCCAAGCCGGCCAAGGTGCTGCTGGTGGATCGCGGCCTGGCGCCCATGAACCTGGTGGCGGGCCGCGACCAGGACTACGCCAGCCTGCGCGCCGCGCACATCGATGCGCGCGTGCCGGTGACGTGGCTGGAGTCGAACGAGCCGTCCTACATCCTCTACACCTCCGGCACCACCGGAAAACCTAAGGGTGTGCAGCGCGACGTCGGCGGCTACGCGGTGGCGCTGGCGTCATCGATGAAGTACAACTTCTGCAGCAAGGCCGGCGAGACCTTCTTCGCCACTTCCGATATCGGCTGGGTGGTCGGCCATTCCTACATCGTCTACGGCCCGCTGATCGCCGGCATGGCGACCATCATGTATGAAGGCACGCCGATCTGCCCGGACGCGGGTATCTGGTGGAGCATCGTCGAGAAGTACAAGGTCACGCGCATGTTCTCCGCGCCGACGGCGATCCGCGTGCTGCGCAAGCAGCCGCCGGAGTTCATGCGCAAGTACGACCTGTCGTCGCTGCGCGCGCTATACCTGGCGGGCGAGCCGCTGGACGAAACCACGTCGCAATGGATATCCGGCGAACTGGGCGTGCCCATCATCGACAACTACTGGCAGACCGAAACCGGCTGGCCAATACTCTCCATCGCCAAGGGTGTGGAAGACCTGCCGACGCGGCTGGGCAGTCCCGGCGTGGCGATGTATGGCTACAAGGTCAAGCTGGTCAACGAATCCACCGGCGAGGAATGCGGCGCCAACGAGAAGGGCGTGGTGATGATCGAAGGGCCGCTGCCGCCGGGCTGCATGCAAACCGTGTACGGCGACGACCAGCGCTTCGTCGACACCTACTGGACCGCCAGCGGCGGGCAGCAGCTGTATTCGACCTTCGACTGGGGCGTGCGCGACGCCGACGGCTACTACTTCATCCTTGGCCGCACCGACGACGTGATCAACGTCGCCGGCCACCGCCTCGGCACGCGCGAGATCGAGGAGTCCATCTCCAGCCACGCCAACGTTTCCGAGGTGGCGGTGGTGGGCGTGGAGGACAAGCTCAAAGGCCAGGTGGCGGTGGCCTTCGTCATCGTCAAGGACGCGTCGCGCGTCGTCGGCGACGAGGCTTGCGCATTGCTGGAACGCGAAATCCTGGGCGTGGTCGATCGCCAGCTGGGCGCGGTGGCGCGGCCGTCGCGGGTGTACTTCGTGCCGCAGCTGCCGAAGACGCGTTCGGGAAAACTGCTGCGCCGTTCGATACAGGCGATCTGCGAGGGCCGCAATCCCGGTGACCTGACCTCCATCGAAGATCCGGCGTCGCTGCAGCAGATACAACGGGTGTTGCAAGCGGGTGTGGCGAAATAGTGTGCGCGTAAGGGGCCGGTAAGTCTCGCTGTTTATTGTTGTGACAAACAACAGAGGAGACACACCATGCATGACGATCTGGTTCAAAAAATAAAGCGCGACCCCAGCTACCACAAGCTAGTCCGGATACGCTCACGCTTCGGCTGGGCGCTGACGGCGGTGATGATGCTGGTCTATTACGGCTACATCCTGCTGATCGCCTTCGACAAGGAACTGCTGGCGTCCAAGACCGGCGCCGGCGTGATGACCTGGGGGATGCCGCTTGGTCTGTTCGTAATCGTGTTCACGGTGCTGGTGACGGGCCTGTATGTACGCCGCGCCAACAAGCAGTTCGACGACCTGACCCAGGCCATCCACGACCGGGTGCAATCATGAACGCGGCCAAGCGTAGCCTGGGTTTGTTCGCGGTGATGTTGTGCGCCAGCGGCGCGGCCCTCGCGGCCGGCGCCGATCTGGGGCAGGCGACCAAGCAGCCCGTCAACTGGACCGCGATCTCGATGTTCGGCGCGTTCGTCATCTTCACGCTGTTCGTCACCAAGTGGGCGGCGGCCAAGACCAAGTCGGCGGCCGACTTCTACACCGCCGGCGGCGGCATCACCGGCTTCCAGAACGGCCTGGCCATCGCCGGCGACTACATGTCGGCGGCATCGTTCCTCGGCATTTCCGCCGCCGTGTTCCTCAACGGTTACGATGGATTGATCTACGCCATCGGCTTCCTGGTCGGCTGGCCGGTGATCACCTTCCTGATGGCGGAGCGCCTGCGCAACCTGGGCCGCTTCACCTTCGCCGATGTCGCGGCCTACCGCTTCAAGCAGGCGCCTATCCGCATCTTCTCCGCCTCCGGCACGCTGGTGGTGGTGGCCTTCTACCTGATCGCGCAGATGGTCGGCGCGGGGCAGTTGATCAAGCTGCTGTTCGGCCTTGAGTACTGGATCGCGGTGGTGCTGGTCGGTTCGCTGATGATGATCTACGTGCTGTTCGGCGGCATGACGGCCACCACCTGGGTGCAGATCATCAAGGCCGTGATGCTGCTTGGCGGCGCGACCTTCATGGCGGTCGTGGTGCTGGCGCAGTTCAATTTCAGCCCGGAGGCGCTGTTCGCCAAATCGGTCGAAGTGCACGCCAAGAAGGATGCCATCATGGGCCCCGGCACCTTCATCAAGGATCCCGTGTCGGCGATCTCGTTCGGCATGGCGCTGATGTTCGGCACCGCCGGCCTGCCGCACATCCTGATGCGCTTCTTCACCGTGCCAAGCGCGAAGGAAGCGCGCAAGTCGGTGTTCTGGGCCACCAGCTGGATCGCCTACTTCTACGTGCTGACCTTCATCATCGGCTTCGGCGCCATCGTTTTGGTGAGCACCAACCCCGAGTTCAAGGACGCCGCCGGCAAACTGCTGGGCGGGAACAATATGGCCGCGATCCACCTGGCCAAGGCCGTGGGCGGCAACGTCTTCCTCGGCTTTATCTCGGCCGTGGCCTTCGCCACCATCCTGGCGGTGGTGGCGGGGTTGACGCTGTCCGGCGCTTCGGCCGTCTCGCACGACCTGTACGCCACCGTCATCAAGAAGGGCAAGGCCAGCAGCGCCAAGGAGCTGTACGTGTCGCGCCTGACCACCGTCGCGCTGGGTATCGTCGCCGTGGTGCTGGGCATCGTGTTCGAGAAGCAGAACATCGCCTTCATGGTGTCGCTGGCCTTCGCCATCGCCGCCTCGGCCAACTTCCCCGTGCTGTTCATGTCCGTGCTGTGGAAGGATTGCACCACGCGTGGCGCCACCATCGGCGGCTTCGTCGGCCTGATCACGGCCGTGGTGCTGACCGTGGTGTCGAAATCGGTGTGGGTCGATGTGCTGGGCCATGCGGACGCGCTGTTCCCTTATGCGTCGCCGGCCATCTTCTCGATGCCGGCCGCTTTCGCCAGCATCTGGCTGTTCTCGATGCTGGACCGCAGCCCGCGGGCGCGCATCGACCGCGCCGGCTACGAGGCGCAGGAGATGCGCTCCGAGACTGGCATCGGCGCGGCCGGAGCGACCGCTCACTGATAGAATTGACAAGTGGTCCGATGACAACAATGCCCGGCTCGCCGGGCATTGTCGTTTTTAGGGGCGTCGCACGGCGGGCGTGATGGCTAATGAGCCCAATGTGGTTTATGATCTGCCAACTATGCTGCCGTGAAGTAACGGGCGAGGTGGCATCTTTTTTCGGGTGCCTTTGGTGTACATGAATCGAGCTTCGACTAATCCTGACTTTGTGGCGGACGCACTGGCGCTGATCGGCGTTCCTGCGTGCGCCTACAGCGATGACGGCGTGGTGGTGGCCGCCAATTGGGAGCTGATCGATTTGCTGGGCGCCGATCCGTGCGGCCGCCCGGCGGCCGAGCTGTTTGCGCGCCACGTGCGCGCGGCCAGCGCCGAGCATCTGGACACGGCCATGCTGTCGGGGACCTTCGGCGTGCGCTGGGACAGCTGCCTGACCTGCGCCAACGGCCAATACCTGTCTGTGCAGGCCAAGGCCAAGGCGCTGCCGGCCGGCGCGTCGGGCGGCACCATCGTCTTCCACGACATCAGCGCGGTCGAGCGCGACCAGCGCTCCCTGCGCAAGACGCTGCTGGAGCAGCAGGCCATCCTGGAGAATGCCGCAGTCGGCATCCTGTTCAGCAAGGACGGCGTTATCCAGGAATGCAATATCCGTTGCGCCGAAATGCTGGGCTACAGCCGCCAGGAGCTCGAAGGCGTGGGCTCGGTGACGGTGTATCCGAGCGAGGAGGACTTCGTCGACATGGGCCGCAAGGCCGGGCCGCCGTTGTCGCAGGGTCTGTCCTTCATGCAGGAGGCGCAGCTGCGCCGCAAGGACGGCTCGCTGTTCTGGGCGCGCGTGTTCGGCCGCGCCATCGATCCGATCAACACCGCCGAAGGCACGGTGTGGATCATGGAAGACATCAACGAGCACCGCATCGACGAGGAAAAGCTGCGCCGCGCGCTGCTGGAGATGCAGGCCATCATGGACAGCGCACCGCTGGCGATCGGCTTCCAGCGCGACAACCGCATCCTGCGCTACAACCACCGCTTCGCCGAATTCTTCGGCTTCAGCGACGACGATGGCGTCGGCCAGCTGACGTCGACGCTGTACCCGTCGCAGCAAGCGTTCGACGCGGTGGTGAAGAAGGCGCGGCCGCTGCTGGCGCGCGGCAAGCCATACCAGGCCGAGATGGAGATGCGGCGCCAGGACGGCTCCACCTTCTGGGCCCACGCCTTCGGCTATGTGATCAATCCGGGCCGCACGCAGCAGGACACGATCTGGATCTTCGACGACCGCAGCGCGCAGAAGCAGCACGAGGAAGCCACGCGGCAGCTGCTGCTGGAGCAGAAGGCCATCCTGGACAACGCCTCGGTCGGCATCCTGTTCAGCAAGGCGCAGGTCATGTTGAGCTGTAATCCGCGCATGGCGGAGATGTTCGGCTACGGCATCGACGAGATGATAGGCCAGCCGTCGGCGATGGTGTTCCCGTCGCAGGCGCAGTACGAGGAATTCGGCCGCGAGGCGGCGCCGTTGCTGGGCACCGGCCAGCCGTTCGAGAAAAAGGAATACGAATTCAAGCGCCGCGACGGCAGCCTGTTCTGGTGCCGCGTGCGCGCCAAGGCGGTCGACGACGAGCATAGCGAAGGCGGCACCATCTGGATCCTGGAGGACGTGACCGCCACGCGCCAGACCCAGATGGAAGTCGAGGCCATCATGACCAACGCCTCGATGAGCATCCTGTTCACCAAGAACCGCGTCATCACGCGCTACAACCGCGGCTTCGCCGAGATGTTCCGCTACGCCGGCGACGCCGGCCTGGGCTTGCCCGGACTGGCCTTGTATCCGTCGCAGGAAGCCTACGACAGGCTGGGCGCGCAGGCCTATCCCTTCCTCTCCATCGGCAAGCCGTTCCAGACCGAGATCGAGATGCGCCGCGCCGACGACACGCTGATGTGGGCGCAGCTGATCGGCTACGTCGTCAATCCGGACGATCCGACACAGGGCACGATCTGGGTGATCGAAGACCGCACCGAGCAAAAGCGCGCCGAGGAATCGCTGCGCAACGCGCTGCTGGAGAACCAGGCCATCCTGGACAGCGCGGTGCTGGGCATCTCGGTGGTGGAGCAGGGCCGCAACCTGCGCTGCAACACCAAGATGGAAGAGCTGTTCGGCTACGCGCCGGGCGAGATGAACCAGCTGAGCGTGCAAGCCTTCTACGCCGACAAGGACGCGTGGGAAGCGGCGCGCGCCGCCACGGCGGAGGATTTCCACGCCGGCCGCGTGCACGCCTCCGAGTACCAGCTGGTGCGCAAGGACGGCAGCACGTTCTGGGGCCGCCTGTCCGGCCGGCCGTTCGACCTGGCCAAGGCCACCGGCCGTTCGGTGTGGCTGGTGGACGACATCACCGAGCGGCGCGAGGCGGCGGAAGCGGTCAGCCGCGCGCGCGACGAGCTGGAGGTGCGGGTGCTGGAGCGCACCGCCGAACTGGCCGGCGCCAACGCGCTGCTGCAGGGCGAGATCGTCGAACGTCGCCAGGCCGAGGCGCGCGTGCACCACATGGCTTACCACGACAGCCTGACCGGCCTGCCGAACCGCGCGCTGCTGTCGGACAGGCTGGACCGCGCCATGCTGGCTGCCCAGCGTTCCGAGCGCCGCCTGGCGGTGATGTTCATCGACCTGGATCGCTTCAAGACCATCA
This sequence comes from Duganella sp. HH101, assembly GCF_001758795.1. Classification (NCBI taxonomy): domain Bacteria; kingdom Pseudomonadati; phylum Pseudomonadota; class Betaproteobacteria; order Burkholderiales; family Oxalobacteraceae; genus Duganella; species Duganella sp. HH101. The sequence goes on from NZ_LRON01000008.1 coordinate 294,262, forward strand.
ACGACTCGCTGGGCCACATGACCGGCGACCAGCTGCTGAAGGAAGTGGCGGGGCGCTTGTGCCGCGCGGTGCGCGCCAGCGATACCGTGGCGCGCCTGGGCGGCGACGAGTTCGTGGTGCTGGTGCCCGGCATCCGCAGCGCGGACGAGGCCAGCCACGTGGCCGAGAAGATTATCGAGGCCTTGTCGGAGAGCTTCCCGCTGGAGGGGCGCAACCTGCACATCACGCCGTCCATCGGCATCTGCGTGTATCCGGACGACGGCGGCGACGTCGAAACGCTGATGCGCCACGCCGACGCCGCCATGTACCACGCCAAGGCCAGCGGCAGGAACAATTACCAGTATTTCAAAGAGGCGATGAACCAGACGGCGGCCCAGCACTTCGAGCTGGAGTCCAGCCTGCGCAGCGCGCTGGTGCAGGACGAGTTCGAGCTGCACTTCCAGCCCATCATGGATATCGGCACGCGCCGCCTGCATACGATGGAAGTGCTGCTGCGCTGGCGGCGCGGCGGCACGCTGGTGCTGCCGGACCATTTCATCCCCATCATCGAAGAGAATGGCCTGATCGTGCCGGTCGGCGAGTGGGTGATACGCCAGGCCTGCCAGCAAAGCATGGCGTGGCAGCGCGCCGGCCTGGCGCCGGTGCCGCTGGCGGTCAACCTGTCGCCGCGCCAGTTCATGCACCGGGGGCTGATCGCGTCGATCCGGGGCATCCTCGACGAAACCGGCATCGATCCTTCGCTGATCGAGTTCGAGATCACCGAGACGGCGCTGATGCAGCACGGCGAGCAGACGCTGGACATCCTGGGGCAGATCAACGCCATGGGCATCCGCCTGTCGATCGACGATTTCGGCACGGGCTATTCGAGCCTGGCCTACCTGAAGCGCTTCCCGGTCAAGAAGATCAAGATCGACCGCGCCTTCATCAAGGATCTGGAAGACAGCGCGGAGGACCGCGCCATCGTGGCGGCCATCATCGCGCTGTCGGACAGCCTGCAGCTGTCGGTGGTGGCGGAGGGGGTGGAGACGGAAGGGCAGTATGCGCTACTGCAGCGCAACGGCTGCCAGTATGCGCAGGGCTATCTGTTCTCGCAGCCGGTGCCGCACGAGACGGCCCAGCTGCTGCTGCCGCGTCTCTAGTTAGTCGAGCGTGGCGATCACGGGAGCGTGGTCGGACGGCTGTTCCCATTTGCGTGGCGCGCGGTCGATCACGCAGGCGCTGCAGCGGGCCACCAGTGCCGGCGACAGCAGGATGTGGTCGATGCGCAGTCCCTTGTTGAGGCGGAAGCCCAAGGCGCGGTAATCCCACCAGCTGAACGATTTTTCCGGCTGTTCGAACAGGCGGTAGGAATCGGTCAGGCCGATGTCGAGCAGGCGGGTGAGGGCGGCGCGCTCCTTGTCGGACACCAGCACCTGGCCTTCCCAGGCGGCAGGGTCGTGGACGTCGCGGTCTTCCGGCGCGATGTTGTAATCGCCCAGCACCGCCAGCTGCGGATGGACGGCGGCTTCCTCCTTGATCCAGTCGTGGAAGGCGGACAACCAGCCCAGCTTGTACTCGTACTTGTCGGAGTCGACGCTCTGGCCGTTGGGCACGTAGGCGCACACGATGCGCACGCCGTCGATGGTGGCGGCCAGGATGCGCTGCTGCGCGTCTTCGTAGCGCGGGTTGTTCTTGACCACGTCGGCAAGCGGCAGCTTGGACAGGATGGCGACGCCGTTGTACGTCTTCTGGCCGCTGAAGGCGACGTGGTAGCCGGCGGCCTCGATGGCGGCCACCGGAAACTTGTCGTCCGTTAATTTTGTTTCTTGAATACAGAGGACATCGATGGGATTCTCCTCTAGCCATTTCAAGACGTGCGTCAGCCGAACGTTGAGTGAGTTAACATTCCATGTGGCTATTTTCATCTGAGTCTGTGTCCATGCGGGTTGGCGGGGGCTGCTAGCTTACAGGGATGAATCTTACAGCATCTTGATTTAACACATGAGATTGTTAATTTGACGATTTTTATAAAAAAACATGAAAAAGCCTTTCGTGCGCGCACTACGAGGCCCTAAAATGTTGCAAAATGTGTGAAATCAAAAAAAAATTGCTAGGAGTGTCTCCTTGTTGTCAAAATAGAACGGTAAATAAAGACAAAATAAGCAAAAGAGAAATATACTGATACAAATTAAGTGGAAAACTTGTGTTTCCGTGGGGCAATCAAAAATAGCAGGGTACCGGGTACATTTTTATGTTGTGGCTTAACAATAAATGGTACTATACGGAAATTACTTGTGGTTTTAACAGTGAATTGCGCGTAGCGCATTTGCAAAGGAATAAAAATGCGAGCTGCATTTGAGACGTGGGCGCAAAAAGACGGTCACATCGTCCGACGCCGGGAAGACAAACCAGAAGAGTATCTGGTTTTTGAAACGCAACGCCGCTGGGTCATCTGGCAGGCAGCGTTAGAGCACGGCAAAACGCCGGGCGGCCGCAAGACCGCCGCGCAAAAGGAAGCCGCCGCGCTGGAAAAGGCCAAGGCTGCCGTTCAACGCCCGCCGGTCATCAACTCCGACGAGGCTGCGGTGCGCAACCAGGTGCTGAACGAAGTTCTGGATGCGTTCTCCACCCTGGGCGGCGAACGCGGCATGGACGACATCCTGAAAGTGGTGCAGGGCTTGAAGAAGAAGCAGCAGGAGCAGGCGGAAGAGCGCGCTGTGGCTGCCGAACCGGTACGGCACAACGCCTGACCCGGTATGCGCTTCAAGCACTACAAAGGGGGGCTTTACGAGCTGGTATGCGAGGCCACCCTGGAATCCGATCTCAGCACCATGATCGTTTATCGCGCCGCCAACGGGTCCATCTGGGCCCGGCCGAAAGACGTGTTTTTTGAAATTGTCGAAGTCGATGGCGTAAAAGTGCAACGCTTTACGCCGCTTGATTGAGCATATGGAATAGCCCCCGGGCTGCTACACTGGTCTGACCCACTAACCCTGAGGCAGACCATGTATTTCCGCCCCGTTGCAGCTGCGTGTAAATTCGCATTCGCTGCCGCGGCGTTGCCGGCATTGATCGCCGGCTGCGCCTCCCTGACAGAATCCACCCAACAAAACGTGCTGGTGCAAACCGTGCTCGATCATCGCGAGATCGCGGGCGTCGGCTGCGTGCTGTACAACGACGTCGGCAAGTGGTTCGTCACCACGCCGGAACGCATCACGCTGCGCAAGAGCGCGGGTCCGCTGCGCATCGACTGCCGCAAGGAGGGCGCGGGGTGGGCCTACGAAAAGGTCGATTCCAAAGTGGACGGCAATCTGTGGGGGAATCTGGCGCTGACGGCCGGTGTCGGCTACTTCATCGACAAGAATACGGGCGCGGGCTACGACTATCCAGCCACGCTGACGGTGGTGATGCACCCGGCGGTGGAGCGCGATGCGCTGCCGCCGCCGGCTGCGGGTGTTACCTTGTACTGATTAAGCGCGGCCAATCAGGAAGTTCGACAGCAGCGGTACCGGACGGCCGGTCGCGCCTTTTGCGCCGCCCGATTTCCATGCGGTGCCGGCGATGTCCAGGTGCGCCCAGGTGTATTTGCGGGTGAAGTTCTCCAGGAACGCCGCCGCCGTGCACGAAGCGCCGCCAGGGGTGCCGATGTTGGCCAGGTCGGCGAAGTTGGACTTCAGCTGTTCGTTGTATTCCTCGCCGATCGGCAGGCGCCATGCGGTGTCGCCGGCGGCTTTGCCCGCTGCCATGATCTCGTCGGCCAGCTTGTTGTGCACTTCGTCGTCGCGCGTGAACAGGCCGCTCTTGTGGTGGCCCAGTGCGACGATGCAGGCGCCGGTCAGCGTGGCGATGTCGATCACGGCGGCCGGGTTGAAGCGCTCGGCGTAGGCCAGCGCATCGCACAGCACCAGGCGGCCTTCGGCGTCGGTGTTCAGGATCTCGATGGTCAGGCCGTTCATCGAGGTGACGATGTCGCCCGGCTTGGTGGCGCGGCCGGAAGGCATGTTCTCGCAGGCGGCGATCACGCCGATCACGTTCAGCTTCAGGTTCATCTCGCCGATGGCGCGGAAGGTACCCAGGACAGACGCCGCCCCACCCATATCGTACTTCATCTCGTCCATGCCAGGACCGGCCTTCAGCGAAATACCGCCGGTGTCGAAGGTGATGCCTTTACCGACCAGCACCACCGGCGCATCCTTAGGCTTGCCGCCCATGTGTTTGAGGATGATGAACTTCGGCGGCTGTTCGCTGCCGTTGGTCACGGACAGGAAGCTGTTCATCTTCAGCGCTTCCAGCTGTTTGCGGTCCAGGACTTCGATGTCGAACTTGTAGTCCTTGCCCAGCTTCTTGGCGGTGTTGGCCAGGTAGGTCGGGGTGCAGACGTTGGCCGACAGGTTGCCCAGTTCCTTGGTCAGGTCCATGCCGTTGGCGATCGCCACGGCCTGGGCCAGCGCCAGCTTGGTGGCGGCGGTGTTCGGCACGGCCAGCGCGATTTTCTTCACGCCGGTCGGCGCCGGATCCTTCTTGCTCTTCTGGCCGTCGGTGCGGAACACGCTTTCGTGCGCGCTTTGCACCACGCAGCGGATCGCCCAATTGAGGTCGCGCTCTTTCACTTCAGCCATCGGCAGTGCGATAATAGCGTCGCTCGTACCCAGCGAGGAGAATGCCTTCAGCGCTGCGGACACGCCGCTGGCGAAGCTCTTCTCGCTGACGGCATCGTCGCTGCCCAGGCCGACCAGCAGTACGCGGTCGGCGCTCGCGCCCTTCACGCCGCGCAGCAGCAGGGTGGTGCCGGCCTTGCCGGAGATGTCGCCGGACTTCAGCGCAGCCGTGATTTCACCGGAGCCGTCCAACGCCTTGGCGGCTTGCGACAGCTTCTTGTTCTCAAAGACCGCGACGGCGACAACGCCGGCCTTGGCCGATGCGATGGTGTTTTTTGTGTCGAATGCTTTTATGCTAAAGTCCATTTGATTCTCCGTGTCGTGTACGAATTGCCAGCCTGTTTATCAGGCTGTTATTTAAACTTGTGGCCCTGTGAGGCCCTTAACTACCGAATTATAACTTTCGAATGATCTTTCAACGCGCCCTACGACGTGAAATGGCAAGTACCGCCGGGGCCACCTTCACTGTGCTGTTCAGCATCTGCGTTACCTGGACCCTGATTACGGTACTCGGCATGGCCGCCGGCGGCAAGGTGGCCTCCGGCGATGTCGTCGCGCTGATCGCCTTCGCAGCCTTGAATTATCTGCCAACTATTGTGATCCTCACCAGCTTTATTTCAGTGCTGATGGTCGTCACCCGCACCTATCGCGATTCCGAGATGGTGGTGTGGTTCGCTTCCGGCCTGAGTCTGACCCGCTGGATCGCGCCGGTGCTGGTGTTCGGCCTGCCCCTGATACTGGTGACGGCGGGCCTGAGCTTCGTCGCCACGCCATGGGCCAAGCTGAAAAGCCTGGAATACGTGGAGCGCTTCCAGAAGCGCGAGGATTTGCAGAAGGTCTCGCCGGGCCAGTTCAAGGAATCGACGTCGGCCAACCGCATCTTCTTCGTCGAAGGCGTGGAGGGCAAGACCTCGGTGGTGCAGAACGTGTTCGTCAACACGGTCGATGAACACGGCACCGCCGTCATCGTCGCGCGCGAAGGCGTGGTCAGTACCGGCCCCAAAGGCGAGCGCTATCTGGTGCTGAAGAACGGCCGCCGCTACCAGGGCATGCCGGGCCAGTCGGACTTCCAGACCATGGAGTTCGAAAGCTACAGCATGCGCGTGACCAACCATAACCAGGACCTGGAGGCGGAACGCAATATCGCCGCCGTGCCCATCATGGATCTGCTGTACGACACCACGCCGGTCGGCCGCGCGGAGCTGTTGTGGCGGATTTCGTCGCCCGTCACCTGCCTGCTGCTGATATTGCTGGCGATTCCGCTGGGCTTCGTCAATCCGCGCGCCGGCAGTTCGGCCAATCTGATCATCTCGCTGCTGATCTTCTTCAGCTACAGCAATCTGGTCAAGCTGGTGGAGGCCAACGTCAAGCAGGGCAAATCGATGTTCGCGTTGTCGTGGTGGCCGCTGCACCTGGTCGTGGCGCTGCTGGTGTTCGGGCTGTTCGCCTGGCGCTTGAACCTGAACCATCGTTACCATCCGCTGGCATTGCTGGCGGCGCTGAAGCGCTCGCGCGCCGCTGACAAGAAAGCCGTATCGCCATGAAGATCCTGCAACGCTATTTCGCCGTCACCATTTTGCAGGCGGTGGCTTTCCTGCTGGTCGCCTTGCTGGCGCTGCAGGCCTTCATGGACTTGACGGGCGAACTGCCGTCGGTTGGCCAGAACGGCTACACCATTCAATATGCCTTCCTGTATGTGCTGGTGCGCCTGCCGGCCCACGTGTACGAGGTGATGCCGCTGGCGGCGCTGATCGGCACCATCTACACGATGGCGCAGTTCGCGGCCACGTCCGAGTTCACCATCATGCGCGCGGCCAGCATGTCGACCGGCATGGTGGCGGGGATGCTGGCCAAGGTAGGCCTGGTGCTGGTGGTGATCACCTTCATCTTCGGCGAACTGGTGGCGCCGCGCACCGCGCCGCTGGCCGAGAAGATCAAGCTGAGCGCCCGTGGCGCCGCGATCTCGTCGGAGTTCCGCTCCGGCCTGTGGACCAAGGATATCGTCAAGTCCGACGGCATGCGCGGCACCGTCACCGGCACGCGCTTCTTCAATGCGCGCCAGGTCGGCCCGGACGGCACGCTGTTCGACGTCAAGCTGTACGAATTCGACACCAGCTTCCGCCTGCGCTCGATCACGCTGGCCAAGACCGGCACCTTCAAGGGCGACAACAACTGGCAGCTGTCGGATGTGACGGAGAATATCTTCACCAATCCGGCGCTGCTGAAGCCGGGCAGCGAGGCCAACCTGGCCAACAACTTCGCCCAGGATTCCAGCCTGATCGAAACCCGCCACAGCGCCAGCAAGAACCTGCTGTCCGAGGTGACGCCGAAGATCCTGTCGGTGGCAGGCTCCGACCCCGAACGCATGTCGGCCAACGAGCTGGCCGTCTACACCCGCCACCTGCAGGAAAACAAGCAGGAGACCGAGCGCTTCAAGATCGCGTTCTGGAAGAAGCTGTTCGACCCGCTGGCGATCTTCGTGCTGATGGCGCTGGCGCTGCCGTTCGGCTACCTGCACACCCGCAGCGGCGGCGTGAGCCTGAAGATCTTTGTTGGTATTATGATCGGTGTGAGCTTCCAGTTGGTGAACTCGCTGTTCTCGCATCTGGGCATGTTGAGCGCCTTCCCGGCATTCGTCACGGCGCTCGCGCCCAGCATGCTGTTCCTGGCGCTCGCATTGGGTGCCTTGTGGTGGGTGGAGAGGCATTAGTCATGAGTAAACAAGCATTGGTTTTATTTGCGCACGGCGCGCGCGCCGCATCGTGGGCGGCGCCGTTCGAACGGCTGCGCGAGCTGACGCAGGCGCGCACGCCGGACGTGCGCGTATCGCTGGCCTTCCTGGAGTTGATGACGCCGGGCCTGCCCGAGCTGGCGGCCGAACTGGTGGCCGACGGCGTAGCGCACATCACCGTGGTGCCGGTGTTCCTGGGGCAGGGCGGCCACGTGCTGCGCGACCTGCCGCTGATGGTCGAGCAGCTGCGCATCGACCATCCGCAAACGTCGATCGCGGTGGTCGAAGCGGCCGGAGAGAACGCGGCCGTGCTCAATGCGCTGTCCGACTACTGCGTCGCCTCCTTGTCAGCGCACGCGACGCCAGACTGATAGCGGAATATGCCCGTCCGGCCTGGCCGGCACGCGGTAGCTCAGCTCATCCCCGTTCAATTCATAGGCGCGCTTCTGCTGCGTGCCCTCCCAGTTTGAAAACGCCGCGCTGGCGATGCTGAAGGTCAGCGTGCGCGCTTCGCTGTCGACGGCGACGGTGCCGAAGTGCGTGCTCGCACCCAGGACGGCAGCCTCGAACTCCGCCGGCGTGCCGTTCTTCTTGTCGCCGCCGGCAAAACGCGGACGCCCGGTACGGTAGATCTGCACGCTGTAGCGGCCTTGTTTGTCGATCATCATCAGGCCGGCGGGCGCTTCGCCATAGTCGTGGATGCGCGTGCCGTCCGGGAGCAACTGGTCGGCGGCGACCAGCGTCCAGGTACCGGCCAGCGGAAAGTCCGGTGCGGCGGTGGCGCCGGCCGCTTGCGTGGCGGGCACCCACATGACGAGGCAGAATAATCGGTTCAACAGTTTCATGGCGATCTCCGTGATGGTGGTGGGGCCACGATAGCGCTAAACCGATCTGAACGAAATTAGCGAAATTCGCCCGATATATGTGCATAATTGCACAATGAACCAACCAGACTGGGACCACCTGCGATACTTCCTGGCCCTGCACGATGCCGGCACGCTGAGCGGCGCCGCGCGGGCGGCCGGGGTCGAACACACCACCGTGGCGCGGCGCATCGATGCGCTGGAGGCTGCACTGGCGGTCAAGCTGTTCGACCGCTTTCCGAAAGGCTGGTCGCTGACGGCGGCCGGCAAGGCGCTGGTGCCGCACGCGCGCAAGATGGAAGAGAACCTGCACGGCCTGATGCGGGCGGCCAGCGGCAGCGCTGCGCTGAGCGGCAAGGTGAGGGTGTCGGCGCCGCCCGCGCTGTCGGCCTATTTGCTGGCGCCGCACCTGAAGGCCGCGCTGTTCCGGCTGCCCGGCATCGAACTGGATTTGCGCGGCGAGGCGCGCGAGACGGACCTGATGCGGCGCGAGTCGGATATCGCGCTGCGCTTCAATCGTCCCGGCGCGCCGGGGCTGGCGGTGCGGGCGCTGACGACGATAGCCTACGGCCTGTATGCCAGCCCGGACTATCTGGCGGCGCGCGCGCCGGAGCAGTGGGAGTTTGTCGGCTACGATGAGCTGATGCAGGAGACGCCGCAGCAGCAATGGCTGGAGAAAGTACGCGGCGGGCGCCGCTACTGCCTGCGCTCCAATGACCTGGGCACCTTGTACCAGGCGGCTCTGGGCGGCTGCGGCGTTGCGGTGTTGCCGGAATATCTGTTCGACCAGCGGCGCGGCGGCCTGGCCGCCATCGACACGCCGGCCTGCCCGGTCAGGCGCAAGCTGTGGATCGTCATGCACGAGGATGTGCGGCGTGCCGCGCAGGTGCGCGCGGTGGCCGATGAGCTGATCGCGCTGTTTACTTCCGAGGGACGATCTTGATCTCGTAGAGCTTGGGCCACAGCTTGCCGGTCACGAACAGGCGCTTCTTCTCCGCGTCCCAGGCGATGCCGTTCATGACGTTCTCGCCGTTCGGCCCCTTGCCGGCGTCGGGATACAGTTTGCCCAGGTCGATCCAGCCGATGATCTTGCCGTTGGCCGGATCGATGCGCGCGATGGTGTTGGTGTGCCACAGGTTGGCGAAGATCTCGTCGCCCACCACTTCCAGCTCGTTGACCTGGTCGACCGGAATGCCGTCCGCAGTCACCTTCACGCGGCGCACTTCGAGGAAGGTCTTGGGATCGAGGAAGCGCAGCGTGGCCGTGCCGTCGCTCATGATCAGCTCCTTGCCGTTCTGCGCCAGGCCCCAGCCTTCGCCTGGGTAGGCGAACTGGCTGCGCATCTCGAAGGTGGCGAGGTCGAACACGAAGCCGGTGTGGGTCTGCCAGGTCAGGCCGACCAGCGTGTCCTGCCATGCCGTCAGGCCTTCGCCGAAGTACTGCGGCGGGATGTCCTTGCTCTTGACGACCTTGCCGGTCTCCAGCTCCACCTTGCGGATCGACGATTTGCCATTCAGGCCGGTGCTCTCGTAGAGGAAGCCGTCGCGGTACAGCAGCCCTTCGGTGAAGGCCTGCGGGTCGTGCGGATAGGCGCGGACGACCTTGAAATCGTAGGTCGGGATGGCGGCGGGAGCATGGGCGGCCACCGGCAGCAGTGCGAGGAGGAGAAGGGCTTGGGCGTAGTTCGTTTTCACTATTCGGTCGCTGAAGAGTTTTGCAGTTCGATCATGGCGTCCAGCGTTGTGCCGGGGGCGTCGAGTTCCGCCTGCACGCAGGCGCGCGCTTCCGGCGACTGCACCAGCGTTACCGCCTGCTCGCGCGCCGCTTCCGCCGCAGCAGTATCGCCGCAGCCGTCCAGCAAGTCCAGTACCAGCGCCAGTTCGACGATGTAGTTGTACACCTCGGCCAGCAGGTCGGCCACGCCGGCGGTGGTCAGCACGTTCATGCCGGCGCGGCGTTGGTTGAGCACTGCCGCCGCCTGCGCCAGATGCTGCAAGGGTTGCGGCAGGTGCTGGCGGGCCAGCGCGTAGTCGCCGCAGGCCATCAGCGAGGGCAGCGCCGAGCGGGCGCACCGCTGCGCCAGCGCTTCGGGCAGCTGCTGGAACAGGTGGTAGGTGTTCTGCAAGTCGCCCAGCTTGTCGTTGATGGCGCGGATGTCGTTGAACAGGGCGGTGGCGGCTTCGCTGTCGGCGTCTGCGCCGGCCAGCAGGCGTTTGCTGTCGCGGTCGCGCAGCTCGACCAGCGCGTGGCGGGCCGGCAGGTATTCTTCCGCAAGCTTGGCCCAGGCGCTCAGCACATAGGACAGTCGTAGCGGCGCGGTTTCCGCATCGGCTGCGCTGGCGTCGAACAGCCAGATGTAGTCCTTGAGCGCGTTATCGAAACCGCCGGCCGAGTGGGAGGTCCATGCGCGTTCCAGTACTTCTTGTACAGTGTCCATTGCCACCTCGTTTGGTATGAATGGACATTCTATTACGGATCAGGCGCGCAGTTGCTGTACTGCTGAAGGGAGTGGCGTCTCGTCGCTGGCCTGGTGGGGGCGGCTTTGCATCGCGTCGCCCAGCATCACCAGCACCGGGCCGTGGGCCGCACCCAGGCCTTGCGCCAGCGAGGCGATGGTCATGCGGCGGATATGCTGGTCCGGCCGGCTGCAGTTTTCGATGACGACCACCGGGGTGTCGGGATGGCGGCCCTGCGCCAGCAGGCGTTCGGCCGTAGCGATGGCTTCGCGCCCGCCCATGTACTGCACCAGCGTGTCGGTGTCGGGCATGGCGTCGTGGGCCGCGTGTTCGGGCGCGGTGGAGGAGGTGAAGAAGGCGACGCTGCGCGCCACGCCGCGCTTGGTCAGCGGCTGCTTGCTGGCGGCGGCTGCGGCCAGCGCGGTGGTGATGCCGGGGACGACTTCGACGTCGACGCCGGCTTCCTCCAGCGCGCGCAATTCCTCGTCGGCGCGGCCGAACATCATCGGATCGCCGCCTTTGAGGCGCACCACCAGCGGGAACTTCCTGGCGTTGTCGACCATCTGCTTGTTGATGAACTGCTGCGCGGTCGACAGCTGGCCGTAGCGTTTGCCGACCAGGATTTTCTCCGCTTGAGGGCACAGCTCCAGCATCTCGGCCGTCACCAGCGCGTCGTGCAGCACGACGTCGGCTTGCGCCAGCAGGCGCGCGCCGCGCAGGGTGATCAAGTCCTGGGCGCCGGGGCCGGCGCCGATCAGGTAGACTTTTCCGAGAGCTGCCATGGCTGTCAGCTCTTACTCGCCGAGACGGATCATGCCCGCTGCGACGGTCTGGTGCGTGACTTCGTCGATCAGGATGAAGGCGCCGGTCGCGCGGATGTCGGCATAGGCGTCGGCCGCCAGCGGCTGCTGCACGGTCAGGCCGATGCGGGCGATGTCGTTCAGCTTCAGGCCTTCGGCGCCGTGGCGCTGCTGGGTGTTGATGTCCAACAGCGACTCGATGCCGGTGATCTTGGCCGAGGTCTGCTTGGTGCCGTGCTTGATCCAGTACTTGCGGCGCTGGTCCAGCGGCTCGTCGGACATCCAGCACACGTCCGCCTTCAGCTGTTTGAGCAGGGTCGCAGGCTGTTCGGCGCCGGCCAGCAGGTCGCCGCGCGAGATATCCAGGTATTCGTTCAGCAGCAGCGTGATCGATTGGCCCACCACCGCCGATTGATGCGAACCTTCCAGCGTCAGGATGTCCTTGACCGTGGCGGTCTGGCCGGACGGCTGCACCACCAGCTTGTCGCCGACCGATACCTTGCCCGCTTCGATGCGGCCCATGTAGCCGCGGAAGTCGTTGGCTTCGTGGCCGTTGTGGCGCGCCACCAGCTGTACCGGGAAGCGGAACGGTGCGTGGTGCGATTCGTCGTACACCGACAGCGATTCCAGCAGCTCGATCAGCGTCGGGCCCTTGTACCAGCTCAGTTTTTCGCTGGCGTCGACGACGTTGTCGCCGGTCAGGGCGGACAGCGGAATCGGCGTGATGTCCTTCAGGCCCAGCGTCTCGGCGAACTCGCGGTAGGCCTTGACGATGCGGTCGTAGATCGCCTGGTCGTAGTTCACCAGGTCCATCTTGTTGACCGCGACCACCACGTGCTCGATTTGCAGCAGGTGGGCGATGGTCGAGTGGCGCTTGGTCTGGATCAGCAGGTCGACACTGCCGTCGTCATGCAGCTTCACCTTCGAGACGTCGATCAGGATGATGACTGCATCGGCGGTCGAGGCGCCCGTCACCATGTTGCGGGTGTACTGCTCGTGGCCCGGCGTGTCGGCGATGATGAACTTGCGCTTCGGCGTGGCGAAGTAGCGGTAGGCCACGTCGATGGTGATGCCCTGTTCGCGTTCGGCTTCCAGGCCGTCGGTCAGCAGCGACAGGTCGACGGCGTCGCCGACGGTGCGCTTGTGCTTGGAGCGCGACATGGCGTCCAGCTGGTCGGCGAAGATGCCTTTGCTGTCGAACAGCAGGCGGCCGATCAGGGTGGACTTGCCGTCGTCGACGGAGCCGGCGGTGATGAAGCGCAGCAGTCCGCGTTCGGTTTTTTGTTCGTGGTTGTCGGTGCGAGCGTTCATCAGAAGTATCCTGCTTTCTTACGTTTTTCCATCGACGCTTCGGAGGTCTGGTCGTCCATCCGGGTGGCGCCGCGTTCGGTGATCTGCGTGACTGCGGTTTCGGCGATGATCTGCTCCACCGTGGCCGCATCCGACGACACCGGGCAGGTGCAGGAGATGTCGCCGACGGTGCGGAAGCGCACCACCTGCGTTTCGACGGTCTCGCCTTCGCGGGCAGGCGTCAGGTCGGTCAGCGGCACCAGCAGGCCGTTGCGCGGAATGACCTGGCGTTCGTGGGCGAAGTAGATCGGCGGCAGTTCCAGCTTTTCGCGGGCGATGTACTGCCACACATCGAGTTCGGTCCAATTCGAGATCGGGAACACGCGCATGTTTTCGCCTGGATGAACGCGGGTGTTATACAAGTCCCACAGTTCCGGGCGCTGCGACTTCGGATCCCATTGGCCGAATTCGTCGCGGAAGGAGAAGATGCGCTCCTTGGCGCGGGCCTTCTCTTCGTCGCGGCGGGCGCCGCCGATGCAGGCGTCGAAGCCGTGTTCGGCGATGGTCTCCAGCAGCGTGACCGCCTGCGCGGCGTTGCGCGAATCGGTCAGCGGATTACGCAGGCGCACCGTGCCTTTTTTGATCGATTCCTCGACCGAGCCGACGATCAGGCGCTCGCCCAGTTCGGCCACGCGCTTGTCGCGGAAGGTGATCACTTCGGCGAAGTTATGGCCGGTGTCGACGTGCACCAGCGGGAACGGGAATTTGCCGGGGCGGAAAGCCTTCTCCGCGATGCGCAGCAGGACCACCGAGTCTTTCCCGCCCGAGAACAGCAGGGCAGGGTTGCTGCACTCGGCCGCCACTTCGCGCATGATGTGGATCGCTTCGGATTCCAGGGCGTCGAGGTGGCGTGCATTGACATGCGCGGCGTGGTTTTCAACTATAGCGTTCATGGGACTATGCCTATTGTTTTGGTGTGCTTTTGGTGTGGCGGGCTTACGCCGCCACGGACTTAATGCGTATCAGTTTGCCGTCGACCATGTGCAGGCCGCACTCCTTCGATTCCGGATTCTCCCACCACCAGCGGCCGGCGCGGACGTCTTCGCCCGGTTCGATGGCGCGCGTGCACGGTGCGCAGCCTATCGATGGATAACCCTGGTCGTGCAGCGCGTTGTACGGCACGTTGTTGTCGCGGATGTAGTTCCAGACGTCTTCCTCCGACCAGTCGGCCAGCGGATTGAACTTGGTCATGAAGTGCGCCGGATCGTCTTCTTCCACCATCAGCGAGGTGCGGGTGGCCGACTGCGCGCGGCGCTGGCCCGTGACCCAGGCCTTGTTGCCGGCCAGTGCGCGGCCCAGCGGCTCCACCTTGCGGATGCGGCAGCATTCGCGGCGCATCTCGACGCTGTCGTAGAAGGCGTTCAGGCCATTCTGCGCGACGTAGGCGTCGATGGCTTCCGTCTCAGGCTTGTACAGCGCGATCTCGTAGCCGTCGTAGTGCTCTTTCACGCGGTCCAGCATGGCCAGCGTTTCGGGATGCAGGCGTCCGGTCTCCAGCGAGAAGATGCCGATATTCAGCTTGGCCTTCAGGATCAAATCGGTCAGCACCATGTCTTCGGCCGCCAGGCTGGAGGCGAAGACCGCCGGGCTATGTTCGCTGGCGATGCGGTTCAGCGTGGCGCTGGTGTCCGCAATCAGCTTGCTCAGGTCACTCATGTTCGCTCCGTTCAGATACCGTAGCCGGCATCGCCGTCTTTGACGCCGACGTTGCGCGCATGGCGGCGGAACAGCGGCACTTTCTGGTCCACCGACGCCTGGTAGGTCTCCGAGAAATCGGACAGGCCTTTGAGCGCGTCATGGATGCTGCGGTCGGGACGCGTGGCGTAGGCGTCGAAGCCGACGCGCTGCATCGAGAACAGCTGGTCGCGCAGCACGTCGCCGATGGCGCGCAGTTCGCCGGTCCAGCCCAGGCGTGTGCGCAGGTTATAGGCGATCGAGTAGCCGCGGCCATCGGTGAATTTAGGGAAGTCGACGGCGATCACGGCGAACTTGGACAGGTCGTCCTTCAACGCTTCCGGGCGTTCGTCGCTGGCGATCCAGACACCGATCTCGCCGGCGGCGGCGCGCGCCAGCAGCGATTCGCGCTGGGCGTTCCAGACGGCGACCGGCACGATCACCTTGCCCGCCGGGACGGGCAGGGCGGCGATGGCGTCGGCTTCGGGGGCGACGCCGCCGTCGGCCGCTTCCGGCGCGCGCAGCACGTGCCAGCTGTCTTCGACCACTTCGCGGCCTTTGATGATCAGGTTTTTAACTTCAGACATATTCATCCTCTCCAACCCGGCGACCGGCTTCGACGATCGGCGTGGCGTACACAAATTCCTTGAACGGTGCGATGCCGAGGCGCTGCGCACAGTCGGCGAACGATTCGTCTTCGTAGCGATCGCGCACATAGACCTGCAGCAGGCGGCCGATCACTTCCGGCATTTGCAGCGCGGAGAACGATGGTCCGATGATCTTGCCGATGGCGGCGTTGTTGCCCTGCGAGCCGCCGATCGACACCTGGTACCATTCGCTGCCGTCCTTGTCGACGCCCAGCACGCCGATGCTGCCGACGTGGTGGTGGCCGCAGGCGTTGATGCAGCCGGAGATATTCAGTTCGATCTCGCCGATGTCGTGCTGGAAGTCGATGTTGTCGAAGCGTTCCGCGATGGCGGCGGCGATCGGCAGCGATTTGGCGTTGGCCAGCGAGCAGAAGTCGCCGCCGGGGCAGCAGATCATGTCGGTCAGCAGGCCGATGTTCGGCGTGGCCAGGCCCTTGGCCCTGACCTGTTCCCACAAGGTGAACAACTGCGACTGCTCGACGTCGGCCAGCACGACGTTCTGTTCGTGCGTGACGCGCAGTTCGCCGAAGCTGTAGCGATCGGCCAAGTCGGCCATGAAGTCCATCTGTTCGGCGGTGGCGTCGCCCGGCGGCACGCCGGTCTTCTTCAGTGACAGCACCACGGCGGCGTAGCCAGGCTGCTTGTGCGGCTTGACGTTGCGGTTGACCCAGTTGGCGAAGGCCTTGTTGCCGGCTTGTGCCGCGACGACGTCGCTGTCGTCCAGCTGCTTGTAGGCTGGCGGCTCGAAGTAGTCGATCACGCGCTGCATCTCTTCGACGGTCAGCGTTTCCGGGCCGTCTTTGAGGTCGGTCCATTCGGCTTCGACCTGGCGGGTGAATTCCTCGACGCCGATGGCTTTCAGCAGGATCTTGATGCGGGCCTTGTACTTGTTGTCGCGGCGGCCGTACTGGTTATACACGCGCATCACGGCTTCGGTGTAGGTCAGCAAGTGCTGCCATGGCAGGAAGTCGCGGATCACGCTGCCCAGGATAGGGGTGCGGCCCATGCCGCCGCCGGCCATGAACTTGAAGCCGATCTCGCCGGCGTCATTGCGCACCACGGTCAGGCCGATGTCGTGCACGGCGATGGCGGCGCGGTCTTCGACGGCGCCGTTGATGGCGACCTTGAATTTGCGCGGCAGGGCGATGAATTCAGGGTGGAAGGTGGACCACTGGCGCAGCACCTCGGCGTACGGACGCGGATCGATGATCTCGTCGGCGGCTACGCCGGCGTACGGATCGGAGGTGGTGTTGCGGATGCAGTTGCCCGAGGTCTGGATGGCGTGCATTTCCACCGAGGCCAGGTCGCTCAGGATGTCCGGGGTCTGTTCCAGCTCGATCCAGTTGAACTGGATGTTCTGGCGGGTGGTGAAGTGGCCATAGCCGCGGTCGTACTTGCGGGCGATGTGCGCAAACATGCGCATTTGCTTGGATGCCAGCAGGCCGTATGGCACGGCGATGCGCAGCATGTAGGCGTGACGCTGCATGTACAGGCCGTTTTGCAGGCGCAGCGGCAGGAATTCGGCTTCGGTCAGCTCATCGGACAGGCGGCGGCGCACCTGATCGCGGTACTGGGCGATGCGTTCACGCACGATGAGATGGTCATATTGGTCGTATTGATACATATTCTTCCTAGATAGTCGCTTGCTAGAACCCCCAAACTAGCGCTAATAGTAATAAACTTCGTCTTTATTCCATACGACTTAGTCTTTATTTGCTTATATACGTAATGGGTATAAGCATGGACGTTCAATTTATGATGGGCCTGGATCTGCAATGAACCTTCACCAACTGCGCTTCGTGCGCGAAGCTGTACGCCAGAACTACAACCTGACCGACGCCGCCAAGGCGCTGTTTACGTCGCAGCCGGGCGTGTCCAAGGCGATTATCGAGCTGGAGGAGGAGTTGGGCGTCGATATCTTCACCCGGCACGGCAAGCGTATCCGCGGCCTGACCGAACCGGGGCGGCTGGTGCTGGAATCGGTGGAGTTAATTATGCAGGAGATCGACAGCCTGAAGCGCATCGGCAAGGAATATGCGGCCCAGGACAGCGGCAGTTTTACCATTGCCACCACACACACGCAGGCGCGCTACACGCTGCCGAAAGTGGTGCAGGCCTTTATGCTGAAGTTTCCCAAGGTGCGATTGTCTTTGTTGCAAGGGAATCCGCAACAGATCGCCGAAATGGTCCAGCGCGACCAGGCCGACCTGGCGATCGCCACCGAGTCCATCGCCGGCGTGACTGGA
The DNA here is from genome assembly GCF_001758795.1 of Duganella sp. HH101. Classification (NCBI taxonomy): domain Bacteria; kingdom Pseudomonadati; phylum Pseudomonadota; class Betaproteobacteria; order Burkholderiales; family Oxalobacteraceae; genus Duganella; species Duganella sp. HH101. The sequence continues at coordinate 311,666 of NZ_LRON01000008.1, forward strand.
TTGATAACATTGCCATGCTATCAATGGGAACACGTGGTGGTGGTGGCGCCGGACCATCCTTTGCTGAAATCCAAGCAGGTAACGCTGGAAGAAATTGCCGCTTTCCCGATTATCACTTACGATGGCGCCTTTGCCGGCCGCAGCAAGATCGACCATGCCTTCTCCCTGCGCGGGCTGAAGCTGGACGTGCTGCTGGAAGCCATCGACGCCGACGTGATCAAGACTTATGTGGAATTGGGCATGGGGATTGGTATCATAGCGGGCATGGCCTTCGACGCCGAGCGCGACAAGAACCTGCGCGCCATCCCCGTGGGTCACCTGTTCGGCATGAATGTGTCGCGGGTGGCGGTCAAGCAGGGGGCTTATCTGCGCAGCTATATCTACACCTTTATTGAACTGCTGGCGCCTACGCTCAACCGCAAGTTGATCGAGCAAGCCATGAGCGGTGAAAAAGAGCACTACGAACTGTAAATTAGAAAGTAAGACATGATTACCAACCAGTTGGCACAATTTTATGCCGTCAACGCCGATAACTATGACCAGGTCTATGCGCAGGAAGAGCGCTTCGACGATCTGGATGACCTGCAGGAAATGGTTGCCGAGCTGTTCCAGGGCCACAAGGTGCTGGAACTGGCCTGCGGCACCGCATACTGGACCGACCTGATCGCCGAAGTGGCGGAATCGGTGCACGCCACCGACCTGCTGCCGGAAATGATCGCGCTGGCCGAAACCCGCGGCCTGGACCAGGACGTCGTGACCTTCGGCGTGATGGACGCCTTCAACCTGCCGGACGGCCTGGAAGGCAAGTACACGGCGGTGTTCGCTGCCGGCCTGTGGGCGCACGTCAAGCGTGAAGACCAGGAAAAATACCTGAAGACGCTGCGCAGCAAGCTGGGCAAGGATGTGCTGCTGGTCTTGCTCGATGAAACTTATGTCGATGGCAACAGCATGGTCTTCGCCCGCACCGACCTGGAAGGCAATACCTTCCAGATCCTGACGGCCGACGACGGCCAGCGTTACGAAGTGATGAAGAATTACCTGACCGACAGCACGCTGCGCAAACGTTTCGCGACGTCGGCGCGCCAGCTCCGCATCGAGCGCATGGAGTATTACTACCTGCTCAGCTGCCGCCTGAAATAAGACTGTTTCGCCCCGAAAAGCCGCTTTTAGCGGCTTTTTTTTATTGATGTCGAATTACAACAAATGGTCGTTGTCACATTGTTGAAGTAATTGATAGGCATGATTCGCCCCGTAGATTCATTACATGCAGTTACTTCTTTCAACCTTCAGTAGAGAACATCAAGTGAAAAAACTTACTCTGGTAGCAATGATCATCGGCGGTTTCGCAGCCCAAGCACAAGCGCAATCGAATGTCACGATCTATGGCTTGGTCGATGCCGGCCTGGTCGGCGAGCGCGGCGGCGCTGCTGGCAGCGTGACCAAAGTCACCAGCGGTATCGGCGGCCAGTCGCGTCTGGGCTTCCGCGGTACGGAAGATCTGGGCGGCGGCCTGTCGGCCATCTTCACCCTGGAAACCGGCGTGAAAGTGGATGATGGCGCGCTGGACAACGCCAACAGCGCCCTGTTCAACCGTCAATCGTTCGTCGGCCTGAAAAGCAAGGAAGCCGGCACCCTGACCATCGGTCGTCAGTACACCATGCTGTACAACGCCATGAGCCAGGTCGCCGACCCATTCGGCGCCGGCTACGCAGGCAGCATCAAGAACTTGTTCCCAGCTGCTGGCGCCAACACCCGCACCAGCAACGCGCTGGTCTACGCATCGCCTAGCGTTGAAGGCTTCAGCGCCGAAGGCCTGTACTCGCTGGGCGAGCAGGCTGGCAGCTCGACCGCCGGCCGTCAGTTCGGCTTCGGCCTGAACTACGCCAACGGCCCGCTGAACGCGCGTCTGGTGTACAACAACCGCAACAACGACACCGCCGCTTCCGGCGCCACCCCAGCCAAGCTGCAAGACAGCGGCCGCAACACCCTGTTCGCGATCAACTACGACTTCCAGGTTGTCAAAGCCTACTTCGCCTACGGCGCAGACAAAGGCGTGAACAGCGCAGCCCTGCCAGTGGCCAACGCCTACGGTTACGCCGTGGCGCCAAAAGCCAGCGTAGACAGCAACGACCTGTTGATCGGCGTGCAAGTGCCAGTCGCTCCTAGCGGCACCATCATGGCTTCGTACATCCGCAAGAACGACAAGACCGTCAACAACCAGGACGCCGACCAGTGGGCCCTGGGCTACCTGCACTCGCTGTCGAAGCGTACCGGCATGTATGTCGCCTACGCCAAGATCAAGAACAAGAACGGCGCCGGCTACACCGTTGGTAACAACAACGAAGCTGGTAGCGGCGACAAGGCCTTCAACGTCGGCATCCGTCACGCCTTCTAAGCAGGATCGGCGGGGTTTTCCTGAGGGGGCAGCGGCAGCCGGATCATGATCCGGGTGCCGCCGTCGCTGACGATGGAAATGTCGCCATGCAGTGCCCAGACGCGTTCGCGCATCCCGATCAGGCCGAAGGACGACGCTTTGTCCATGTCCTTTTCGGCGATGCCGCGGCCGTCGTCGTGTATCGTGATTTGCAGCATTGAATCGGTGCGGTACAGCGACAGCATGACCTTGCGCGCCTCGGCGTGGCGGGTGATGTTGGTCAGCGCTTCCTGCGCAATGCGGAAGATGGCTGTGCTGTAGGCGTCATCGAGTATCAAATCCTCTTCATTCGCATCCAGCGTGCAGGCGATGCCGTAGCGGGCAACGAATTCCTGGCGCAAGCTCTCCAGCGCAAAATACAAACCGCCCTCGTCGAGCGCGCGCGGCCGCAGATTGCTGGCGATGCGCCGCAGCGAGGTGATTGCGGACATCAGCAGCTCGTCCATGCCGGCCTGCAGCTTGCGGGCCACCGCGTCGTTGCTGTGCTGCTGTTGCAACAGCGCCAGGTCCACCCGCAACGTCGCCAGCAGCTGGCCGAGGTCGTCGTGCAGCTCGCGGGCGATGTGCTTGCGTTCTTCCTCCCGTATCGTTTGCAGCGCGGCCGACAGCTCGCGCAACTGCGAGTACGACTGTTCCAGCTGCTCCTGCACCTGCTTGCGCTCGGTGATGTCGCGCAAAATGATGGTGTAGATGCGGTGGCCGTTTTCCGCCAGCGACGAGATCGAGCCCTCCAGCGGGAAGTGCTGGCCGCCGGCCTTGAGCCCCGTCACCGCGTAGTCGCTGGCGCGGCGGCCCTTCATGCGCAGGCGGATGCCGGTGTCGCCGAAATAGCGGGTGGTCGTGGGTTCGTTGTTCTGGCGCTGGTCGCGCGGGATGAAGCGGTGCAGCGGCGAGCCTTCCATCGCCTGCACCGTGGTGCCGAACATGGCGGCGGCGGAGGGATTGGCCTGCAGGATGTGCTGGCGCTCGTCGGTGGAGATGATGGCGTCGCTGGCGTGCTGGATGATGCCGCGGCTGCGCTTGTGGGCGGCGGCCGTGCGCGCGCATTGCCAGCCCATGCGCCAGGACAGTCGGCTGGCCAGCGCGACCGCGCCCGCAAGCAGTAGCAATGATCGGGTGCGACCCATGCGCGTCTCCATGCGGCCGGCGGCCGCGTGGGTCCACACTAAAGCAAGTGCGGGGCAGGGGATTGATTTGACGCAGACGCGCTCGGCGTCTGCGGGAATTACATCTGCTTGAACAGGTGCAGGAAGCTGCGGCTGACTTCCAGCTTGTCCGGCTTGCCCTTGATCATGACCAGATGGCGGCCACGGATGTCGCGCGTCACGCCTTCGATGGCGTTGACGTTGACCAGCGTGGCGCGGTGGATTTGCCAGAACAGCGCGGGGTCGAGCTCTTCCGCCAGGTCGCGCACCGGCTTGCGGATCAGCGCTTCGTAGCGCTCGGTCTGCACGCAGGTGTATTTTTCGTCGGAGCGGAAGAACAGGATTTCCTCGACCGGTATCATGCGCAGGTCCTGGCCGATGCTGGCCTGTATCCATTGCAGGTAGGCCGGTTTCGGCGTCGCGATCTTTTCCGCCAGTTGCGACAGCATCGCCGTCACGCTGGCGTTGACATCGGCGGCCGGCTTGTTCATGCGGGTCTTGAGGCGGTCGACGGTGATCTGCAGGCGTTCCTGTTCAGGCGGTTTCAGCACGTAGTCGACCGCGCCGCGCTCGAAGGCTTCGACCGCGTAGGCGTCGTAGGCGGTCACGAACACGATGTTGCTCTTGTTGCCGATGACCGTGGCCGCTTCCATGCCGGTCTTGCCGGGCATGCGGATGTCGAGGAAGGTGAAGTCCGGCTTGAGCTGGTCGACCAGTTCGATCGCTTCGTCGCCATTCTTGGCTTCGCCAATGATCTCCAGCTCGGGCCAGACCTGGCCCAGGCGCATGCGCAGTTGGTCGCGCATCAAACGTTCGTCGTCGGCAATGATTGCTGTAGGCATGTGGGTGTGTTCTGCAATGTTAATTATTTAAACAATTAATTATTCAACGAATCGCCGTAATAATCAATCGATCTTATTTTGAGAGCTGGTACGGCACTTCGATCGTGGCGATGACGCCGCTCGGGCTGTTGGCGGCGATCAGCAGCTGGCCCTGGTCGCCGTGCAGCAGTTTCAGGCGCTCGCGGATGGTCATCAGGCCCAGGCCGGTGCCGTCGCTGGGCACGGCGCCGAAGCCGAGACCGTCGTCGGTGACGATCACGCGCAGCTTGTTGTGGGCGACGTCGGCGCGCACTTTCAGCGTGCCGCCCTCGGGTTTGGCTTCCAGGCCGTGTTTGATGGCGTTTTCCACCATCGATTGCAGCATCATCGGCGGGAAGGCGGCGGTGCGCAGGCCGTCGGGGATGTCGAAGTCGACGGTCAGGCGCTCTTCCATGCGCATTTTCAGCAGGTTCAGATAGGCCACCACCATGTCGGCTTCGCGGCCGAGGTTGGTGATCAGCGCGTTGTCGCGCATTTGCGGCAGCACGGCGCGCAGGTATTTGATCAGGCTGCGCTGCATGGCGGAGGCGCGCGGCGGGTCGGTTTCGATCAGGTGCTCGACCGAGGCCAGGGTGTTGAACAGGAAGTGCGGCTCGACTTGGGCCTGCATCATCTGCATCTTGGCTTCGCTGAGCTGGCGCTGCATGGATTCGCGTTCGACGGCGGCGTTGGCGGTCAGGGTTTCGGCTTCGGCGCGTTTTTTGCCGCCCATCAGTGCCTTGGTGCCGAACAGGGCGAGCACCAGCAGCGAGACGAAGCTCTTGAACCAGGTCGAGGCCTGACGGTGGTAGCGGGTGACTTTTTGCTCGGCGGCGTCGTCGACGGCTTCTTCAATCGCGTTCGACAACTCTTCGCCGATCTGCGGCGGCAGGTCGATATGGACTTCTTCGCCGGGCAGGGTGGGCAGGGCGGGAACGGATGCGGCGGACGGCTTGGAGGGTTTGCCTGCGGGGGCGGCCGGTTCGGCGGGCTGTGCCGGCTGAGCCGGCTCGGCCGGCGTGGCAGGCGGCGCGACGGGGACGCCCTTGTTGTCGTCGCTGCTGGCGTCGGAGGAGTCGCTCTTGTCGGTCTTGTCGGCATCCTTGTTGCGTATCTTGCCGCGCGGGTTGAAGTGGATGCCGCTGTCGTCGATCAGGATATTGGTGTCGCCGTTTTTGCGTTTCGAATGCTTGTCGTTCTTGATCACGACTTCTTCGTCCGGGCTGGAGGAGAACAGCTCGTCTTGCAGGATGGAGCCGGCAATCAGCGTCAGCACTGCAAACACCAGGAACTTCCACCACGACAGCTGCGTTACCCACGTGGCGGTCGCATCGAAACCGCGATGCAGCCAGGCGCCGGCGGTTTTCAGGGTGTCTTGCGTTTTAGGCATCGGAAACATGTGAGGCTTTCGTTCTGTATTGTCATGCAAGCGGCAAGTGTAGCTTAACGATCAACTGTTGAGAGCTTCCATATTGCCCGGAATGACAATGCTATTGGGACGATGCAACTGTAAGGGATGGGCGGCGCGGATGCCAAGGGCGTGCGACAGGCTGCAGAAAAGCGGGGATGGGAGGCAAAGAGAGGGGAGGGAGGGCGCGCCGACTGACCAGGTCAGCGCGTCGAACGGCAGGGGAACGTTGTGTTAAAAATGCATTACGTGGATTTCTTACGGCGGCGCTGAATTGCTGCGAGGCCCAGCAGGCCCGCGCCCATCATGGCGTAGGTCGATGGCTCCGGGACGGCGGTCAACGTATATACCGTGTCCGGCGTAAAGTAGTAGCTTAAGTAATACTGGCCGTGCTCAAGTGGAATGAAAACCCCGGTATTGGTAATCCATGAGTAAGTATCCCGCCAGTCGGTATAGCTCGCAGCAAAATACAAGCTTTGTTCTTTCAGCTTAAAGGAGAATTGATCCATGCGGCAATTGCAATTGCCCTGTTGAATGTATTCGGTATTGTCTATATCGGTGCCTTCTATCTTGAGCGAACTCACTTCGGTTTCGCTGATGACACCGTTGTGGTCTTTGTCTTCCCCAGTAAAACTTCCGGCGATACGATAGTCGCTAATCCATGTGTCGGCTCCGGGAAAGGCGTAGTTACGCAATGCGCCGGTGTAGCTGAAGTTATAGGCGACGGGAGCTGCCGTTGCTGATGCGCAAGTTGCTGCTACACAGGCGATGACGAGTAATTTTTTTAACATGGTTCAGTTCCGTGGTGGGTTGTGAGACGTATGGTTGCATTATAAGCAGTATTTTTTTGTCAATCCTATCGAATCGTCACCATTCAAAATTTATTGCCCCTCGCAGCACTTGCGAATTTCAACCCTGTTTGTTATGATTCGCCCCCTCGCAGAACGGCGCATGTAAATGCTGAGTGAAGCGAGAAAAAAGAAGGGGTTGACGAAACGATCTAAACGCTTCATACTCTTTCTTCTTCGCTGACGGACACAACGCTCCGCAGCAAGCAGTACCGAATAAAGTTCTTTAAAAATTAACAGTCGATAAGTGTGGACGTTTGATGAAAGTGCACAGCAGGCTAGTCCTGCTGATACTTAAAATATCAAATGTTCACAAGAAGTAATGAAATAGGCGCTATGAAAATAGTGGCCTGTCAGTATTTTGAGTGAGCGACCCGTCAGCAATGACGGTGGCAGAAATGCCAAATAAACAGAGATTAAACTGAAGAGTTTGATCCTGGCTCAGATTGAACGCTGGCGGCATGCCTTACACATGCAAGTCGAACGGCAGCGCGGGGCAACCTGGCGGCGAGTGGCGAACGGGTGAGTAATATATCGGAACGTACCCTGGAGTGGGGGATAACGTAGCGAAAGTTACGCTAATACCGCATACGATCTAAGGATGAAAGTGGGGGATCGCAAGACCTCATGCTCCTGGAGCGGCCGATATCTGATTAGCTAGTTGGTAGGGTAAAAGCCTACCAAGGC